>JBLHVV010000046.1:0-22793 GCA_047628755.1 Crocinitomicaceae bacterium
ATAACAGCTAATTATAAATATGTTAATCAAGCCTCAAATACGATAAGTACTTGGGGCTTTTTTATGTTTAACTAGTCACTTAGATAAAATGATAACTGTGAAAGATCAGTATAAAAATAATATGAAAAAATCAGTACTTACAAAATTGTCAATTATATCAGCCGTCATTCTATTGATAGCTTTCATAATGTCTAATATATCAACTAAAATTATTAATCCTCTAACTGTACCTGATACCCAGAACTTTTTTGATAAAAGTTCAGATTTATTGACAATACCAATGATAGTTTCAAAAATGAGTAATCAATTACCTGATGATTTATTAGAAACATCACTTAAAGGTACTGAAATAGATGGGCTTTACCCTGTAGATCAAGACGGTAATTTACTATTTAGTAAAAGTATTAAGCACAGATTTGAATATTTTTTATCATTAATGGGCGAATTTGATTTGGACCAAGTCCTTCAAATGATAAAAGATGATATAAATCTAAACCTAACTTCACCCGCTAAAGAGCAGGCATTAAAGTTATTTGATGATTATGTAGCATATAAGTATGCATTAACAGAATTAGAGGCATCGTTAGCAGCAGCAGAGGGCTATGAGTTAAATGACATAGAAAGAATTCGTGCCCAGTTACAGCAAATGCGCGATGTGAGACGTGAGTACTTACCTATAGATGCTGTGGATGCCTTTTTTGGTTTTGATGAAATGTACGATGATTTTATGCTGACTAGTTTAGAGATCAAGAATAATCAGCAATTAACAGAATCTGAAAAACAAAAACAATTAACCGGTCTAGAAAATAATTTACCTCAAGATGTTCAGGCTATGAGAGACGAAACTCAAAGAATTAGTCAGGTTTTTTTAATCACTGAAGAAATTAAAAACGCCGGAGGAACAGATGAAGATGTGTTCGCAATAAACGAACAAGAGTTTGGTCAAGAAGCGGCATTGAGATTGCAGGCATTGAATCAGCAGCGCAGTGAATGGCAATCAAGGGTAGATAATTACGTTAGATCAAAGCAAGCGATTGAAAACAACAGCACGTTAACTCAAGAACAAATAGATGAACAGGTTGAGCAACTAAAAGAAATCCAATTTGATTTATCTGAACTAAATAAGCTATCAGCTTATGAGCTTATGAAAAGACAGTCGAGCGGCCAGTAGTTTCATTTTCAATGGGGATGCATGTAACTCGGCTGATTTTAATATTCTTTTCAAATCTTCATGTAATAACGGATTACTGATTAATAAATTCTCTCCACATAGCTCTACAGGTACATTATTAGGTGGCTCTATAAAATGTCCTACCTTTGCCCCAGCTTCTTTAGCAATTAATTGGGCTGCGGCAAAATCCCAAGGGCTTACTGATTCATAATAGCCGTCTAATCTTCCCTGTGCCACCCAGCAAATATCTAAAGCGGCACTTCCTAAACGTCGAACATCGGCCACATTTTCGAGTATTTTATGCAATCGATTCATAAGTTGAGGTAATACACGTTTTTTATCGTAAGGAAAGCCAGTAGCAATAATGGCCCGATTTAAAGACTCTGTATTGCTGCAGGTAAGTGGTTGGTCATTTAACCAAGCGCCTTGATTACGGATAGCACAAAACATCTCAGACTGAAAAGGATTGTAGACAACAGCCACTTGAACCTTTCCGTTTACGGAATAAGCAATACTTACCGCTACCTGAGGGTGGTGATGGGCGTAATTAACGGTGCCGTCAATAGGGTCAACAATCCAAACAGGCGTATCGTCATGAGTCACACTTGTTAAGTCTGGGTTAGACTCTTCTGCTAAAATTTGATGGGTAGGAAAGGTTTTTTTAATAGCGTCAGTAATCATTTTCTCAGATGCAAAGTCTGCATCGGTTACTAACTCAACATCTTGTTTAAATTGTATGTTCAAGCGGCTATGTGCACGCATGCCGACAATTAAATCACCGGCGTTTTCGGCAATGTTGCGAGTGAAATCAAGAATGCTTTCTAAGTCAGACATAATAAGGCTATACACAATGCTATTTTCTTGATTGTAATCTAGCCTAGCTATCTATGTACAGAGAATAAAACTTATCTTTATCTACTGGTCTACCGAAGTAATAACCTTGATAAGAATCACACTCTTGAGCTTTAAGAATATCTAACTGAGCAATGGTTTCGATACCCTCTGCTAATACTTTCAAGTTAAGATTCTTTGCCATGGTAATAATGGATTTAGCCATAGCTACATCGGCCTGATTACTTTCTAAATTCATAATAAATGCTCGATCAATTTTAAGTTTATCAATAGGTAAATACCTTAGATAACTTAAGCTTGAATAGCCTGTACCAAAGTCATCAATTGCAAACTTAACGCCTAATTCTTTGATAGTAGTTAATAACGGCTGAACAAAATCGATATTTTCCATTAATAAACTTTCAGTTATTTCTAGCTCAACATTACTGGCATATACATTGTGTTGCATTAACAGATTATTGAGCTTTTTAGGAAAGTCTTCTTTTATTTGAATGGCTGAAACATTAATCGCCATGGTGAAGTCTTTATCTATTTTAGTCCACTTAGCTAGCTGCACTAGGGCTTCGTTAATAATCCAATCTCCAAGTTCATTAATAAAGCCCGTTTCTTCCGCTATCGGTATAAATTCTACAGGGCTTATAAAGCCTAATGTGGGGTGATGCCATCTTATTAATGCTTCAGCCCCAATAACTCTATTAGTTTTAATATCAACTTGAGGCTGATAATGTAATTCAAATTCCTTATTTTCAAGAGCGGGCACAAATGCGTGTTCTATTTTAATCCGATGCTGTACTACTTCACCCATTTCAGCTGTAAAAAATTGAAAGCCATCGCCGCCTCTATTTTTAACTTGGTACATGGCGGTGTCAGAGTAACGCCATAGAATATGACTATGGGTACTGTCATCTGGGCATAGGCTAATACCAATAGAACAACTGGTACGTAATTGATAATTGTCGATACTAAATGGCTTACGTAGCGATCGATTAATATTTCTAGCAAGTATTTCCACCTCGCTAACATGACCAATAGATCGCATTAGTATCACAAATTCGTCACCACCCATACGGCCTAAAAAATGCTGCTTAGGAATAATAGATTGTAATCGTGAGGCAACTTTACGTAATAATCGATCTCCTAATTGATGACCTAATGAATCATTAATCGTTTTAAACCGATCAAGATCTATGAACAACATTGCAAAATGTTCATGACGTCTATTCGCGTCGTCCACAGCATTCACTAGTTCATCGTTAAACTTATATCGATTATATAATTCAGTGAGAGGGTCTTGAATAGCTAGATATTCTATCTGCTGTCTAACAAGTTCACGTTCAGTAATATCTAAAATCACACCCTCAACAAACTGTACTCCATGCTGGTCTATATAGCAGCGCCCACGGTCTAAAACCCATTTACGTTCACCATGGATTGTTTTAAGGCGATAAATTAATTCAAAGGGTTTTAAAGAAAAATGTGCAGCATGAGATTGCCGGTTAAAATCATGTCGGTCTCCTTCTTCAATTAAACTAAAAGGAGTGACGTCATTATCAATAAAATAATCGGGTGAGTATCCAAGTAACTGCATTGAGCCAGGGCTCACATAATCCATTTTTTTGTTTTTTACTTGTAATCGGTATACCAATCCAGGTAAGTTACTAAGTAAACGTTTGAAGTCACTTCCTTGTTGTCTATAATTTTTAACTACGACATTTTGTTTATGCATTAAAGTAATTTGCTGACGACTTAAGATATAATAAAGGATTAAGAAAGTAAGAATCCCAATAATTACAGCTCCTATTAAATACAGATTATGCTCTGCCCAGTAAGAGATGAGATCGTCTTTATGGATGCTAACAATTAAATATACTTTTGCATTTTTTAAGTAGTTGGCGCATGCATTAACGGAATGAGCCTGCAATGAAGAGAGATCGTAAATGCAAAGTTCACCACTGTTTTGTGCATTTTTAAACTGATAGATAACAGGGCTATAGGAAAGCTGGTTTAGATTATGTAATGTTGAACTGACAATTCTGCCGTTTTCGGCAATTATACTAAAGTTTAGAGACGGTTTGAAATGCTCAGAAAGTCGATTTAAATAAGTGATTTGTTCTGCTTCAGAGTCTAACTTTAAATCTGGCCAGTGCCGTTCAAACTGAATGAAAGCTGATTCACTTTTGTTATATAAACGCTTGTAGGCAAAATCTTGGTCGTGTTGATAGCTCCCTATTACAAGAAACCCGACCACGCAAAGCCATACAGTAGCTAGTACTGCTAAAATTCTTCCGTGTGGATGCCCTAATAGCGACAAACCAAGCACAGCGTCTCCCTGATAATGTGAGAAAAATTTATAGTTTGAGTATAGCGCCATCTCGCTTGACGGCTACCCATAAAGGATGAATATAAAGGACAAAAGCCGCCAAGTGATACCATTTGCTATTCTATTACCCGTGATATACGTTTACCAGCCTGAACGTATAGGGCTATTTAGTTTGCTCTAGGCATCTAATGGGTCCGATTGATGGCCTTGGTATAGGTTGACCCAACGGAATTCGTCTAGTTCACCTAATTCAGGCACGGTAAAGGATTCAATTCTATCTAAAGGTTGATAACACGAATGTTTGAAATCTTTAATACGCGAATCTGCCAGAAGTACATTAGGGGCGAAATCAAAAAATGTATCCAGGAAACAGAGGTTCACTCTGTCATATAGCACATCTGCTGCAATTAAAAGATCTATGTCCATATCGTCTATTTCAAATAGATTATTACTTAAATCAAAGTCCACATTATTTAATTTGGCGTTAGCTCGGCAACTTATTAAAGCGTGTTGATCAATGTCGCATGCGATAACTTTTTTTGCCCCTGCCATCATGGCTGCAATCGCCACAATTCCCGATCCAGTGCCAAAGTCCAGCACCTTTTTGCCGCGTACGACACTAGGGTTATCTAATATATACCTTGCTAGAACTTGTCCGCTAGCCCAGCAAAAAGCCCAATAAGCCGTATTATTCCAAATGCTACGAATTTCATCCAATGAAAACTCTCGACTCATGGTGCTAGAGTCCACTAAATACAGCTTAATCTCAGGACACTGGGGTAGTGCTTGGGCTGAAACAAATGCGTCGCGAAGCATGGCCTTAATAAGAGGGTCTAGATTATGTGGCAAATATATCCCCTTGAGGGTTTGTAAGCGAGTCAAAACTGGTGCCTAAAAAGTACAGGATGCTGTCAATAACAGGGGTTAACTGTTTTTCAATATAATGGTCATAATTTATTTTCATATTGGGCTCTAAACATTCTATTGCCATCGGACCTTGCTGAGTAATAATGTACTCAATCCACCCTCCGTATTCATAGGGGCTATTTAAGTTCTTGTCATTGTAATAACTTGCTGCTTTTTTTGCAGCTTGAATTTGTGGTGGTGTATTTTTTACATAAGTAGATAATGGTTTCCGGATGCGTTTTTTGTACACTAATAAATTATCACGTTCACCTTGTTTTAATGCATTAAGCTCTTGTGTCAAATAATCTATATAATCGTTCCCATGAAAGATGCGGGTATACAATTCGGTTTGAACACTTTTTGCTAATATTGTCCAGTCACTGCGAACCGCCTCTAATCCCTTGAAGATCATTTTATTATCATCGTTTAAGCCGGCATAGCGTTTTTTACTGCCTAATTCACTGCCTCGAATAGTCGGCATTAAGAATTTTGTATAGTGGCTTTCAAATTCAATTTCTAAGTGACTTTCAATACCAAAGTCACTTTTTATACGATCTGTCCAGTAACGATTTAGACCTGCCTGTAATTCATATCCAACGTCTTTTGCTTGCTGGCCTGAATATTTATTCTTCATAAATACAAACACACTATCAGTATCGCCATATATAACTTCATGGCCCTTTTCGTTAATCCATTTGGCACTATCTTGTATTATTTGATGACCTCGTTCAGTAATAGAACTAGCAAGTCTAGCATCAAAAAACCGGCAACCAGTACTTCCTAGAATGCCATAAAAACTATTCATAATTATTTTTATCGCTTGGCTAGTGGCAGCATTATTTTGCTTTTTTGCTCTATCTCGTGCATCCCAAAGTTGTTCAATCATCGTAGGTAAAAAATGATTATATTTATGAAACTGTGCATTATGAAAACCAGATATACAATTTTCAGGATATGCCTCAAAATCTTTATTGCCTTCTATTAAACCCATAGGGTCAATCTTAAAGGTACGGATAATACTCGGGTAAAGACTTTTGAAATCTAAAACTAATACATCATTATATAGCCCTGGCTGACTGTCCATTACAAAACCTCCAGGAGCTGTAATTTCATCATAGCCCTCACCCAAATTTGGGGCGATATAACCAGCACGATGTAGTTTCGGTAAATATAAAAATTCAAAGGCGGCAACAGATCCACCAATACGATCTAATAAATGACCTGTTAAAAAGCTGCGTTGAATCAAATATTGTAAAATTCCGGTGTTATCAAAAATATCCAATACTAACTCGCAGTCTTTAGCATTGTATTTAGCTAAGGCTAACTTATCTTCCACAAACAAATCAGTAATAGCTTGGCCACGATTATTAATACTTTTTTTGTCTATTTTTTTTCCGGTACCCAATAAAGCTCTCGATACAAACTCTAAAGAAAAACTCTCAAAGCTGTAGGTCGCATTTCTTAGGGAGTCGATACCATCTATAATTACTCTGCCAGGTATATCAATGAAAATTAAATTATTATGCCCTTCTCGTAGAGTGATACTTTTGCTTTCTCTACTCCAGTTAAAAGGCACAGCATGCTCACGATAAACCCGCTCTAATACTACAAAATCAAACTTTATTACGTTCCAACCAACAAACACATCAGGATCCAAGTATTTAACATATTCGTTGGCTGCTATTAACAGCGATCGAACATTTTTAAAATAGCTTAGCCATTTAGGGTGTTCAGCGCATGGATCACCCAGCATGAATACACAAGTTTCTCTATGAACTCCTTTTTGATCTTCCCACTGAGTCACAAAGCCAATACTATACAATTTTTCTTTTTTAGTTTTGCTAGGCATAGATGTTTCTATGTCTACACTGGTGAGCTTTAAATTTGGTTGGTAATTACTGGCTTTTATTTTTGGATTAGTAATGTAAGGTGTTTGGATTTCTGATGATTGAACAAACACACTACCATTTAAAAACCGCTCCATTAAAAATCGGCTAGAAGGTTTTATTTCAGCTTCCCACAACGGCATGTTTAAACTTTTAGCTTGATTTCTTAGCTGTAAATGTAAAGCATACCGTTGGCAATAAACAGCGGCAACTGGCTGCCCAGAAAAGTGTTTTAGATCCACACTTTGACTGCGAAGCCCAGGCCAATCTGGCAAATCCTTAACCCTATTTTGTGGGCAAAAACAGACGGTCTCTTGCTGGTTAAACTCTATGGCAATAGGGCCATTATCTGTAGATAACCAGTAACGCAGACTTAAGCCTGTTGCTGTGTCGAGCCATTGCTCTGATAATATAAAGCCGTGCACATTAACCTTAGTGGATATATATTTATAACTGAGAACTACAATGGGAGTTGTAAATAGAGACATATAAAAGTGTAGTTTAACAAGTTTGTCTCAAATACCCTAGTTATACCCATGCTTGATTATATTATTCATTTACCTTTCAGGTTGACCTTATGATTATCTGGACTTAGCTAAACATATGGTATTTATATTAAGGAATGTGTTATGCCGCCTAAAATATCCCAAGAACCCATGTATCAATTACTCAGAGATGAGAATGTAGAGCAGTTTAATAAAGAAAAATCTGAAGGGAAGGTCTGTGATCTAACAGGCTGTGACTTCAAAGGTCTAGATTTGCGCAACTTAGATGTCAGCGGGCTAGATCTAACGGATGCTTATTTCAGGGGTGCTGATTTACGGTCTGTAGATTTTCGTGGCTGTAAGCTTTCTGGAGCGAGTTTAGCTGATTCTAAAATTAGTGGTTGTTTCTTCCCGAATGATATTGCGGCAGACGAAATACTCATGTCCGTGCAATATGGCACACGATTACGGCATCCTAGTATTAAGTAACACAGAAGTTGAGACTAATTGAGCCACTTTATAGAAATGGACTAAATGGCACTTTTTGATATTTAAAATTGTGATACAAAGAGCTTATCAATTTATTAGCGGTTAATTATGTTTTATATCGGCGAAATCCCCAATGAATTAGAACCTCTTATACAGCGGGCTCAAGTCTTAAGTGAAAAGTTAATGGTTGATTTTGACGGTGAATCGGAAGTCAAAAGTTTCCAGCATACTAATCAAGTATTAGATCTGTTTGGTGAAGGACAATTAGGGCAGATTAAATCTGGTTTGATCACAGTGGTCAGCAAAGGTGTTGAAATGGCATGTTTCGAACCTGGTGACCTAGTGGGCATTGGTCGGATATTTGGCTTGCCTTATGCTGATATGAAGGTGGAAGAGCCGGTTGAAGTTTGCCTGATCAACAGAGATGAGTTTGTGGCTTACGTGAACAGTGATTCCATTAGGCAGCATCGTTGGAGTAATTACTTGCTAACTGTCTCCACTGTGTATCAGCAAGCCTTGATACACTTGCATCTGCAGGTTCAGGTGCAAACACCCAAGGGCTTTAAAATGATAAGTGCGGGTGAGGAAATTATAAAACAAGGAAAAACTGCCGACACGGTATATCAATTAATGTCGGGCAGTGCAGATGTTACAGTTAATAATGTGGCCGTGGGTGAGGTACTTAATGGTGAAATCTTTGGCGCGATGTCGGTGTTCACTGGTGAAAAACGCAACGCCACAGTGACTGCAAGAGAAGATTGCCAGTTGTTAGCCATTCCTAAAGCCCAATTCTCAGACCTAATTAGAGCTCAACCTGAAACTGCAATTACGCTGTTAGATAACATGTCTAGAAGAATTACAGCATTAAATGCACAGGTGGCAAAACAGCAGAAAGAATCAACTCAAATCTAAATGAGAATTGTTATTGACAATTCAATTGAGAATGATTATTATTATCATGTTGTTAAGTATCCTGCACCAGCGGCTACCTAGCACACTCTCTCATCAAGCTAATCACTGCTTTTTTTAAGCAACCGCCTAAGGGCGGTTTTTTTTCGCCTAATGATAACTCTTAATTAGTTAGTTACACTGCCAATCTATTAAAATTCTCAATAATAACGAGTGTATATGCTAAATGTATTTAAAGTGCTGGGATTAGCCTGTTCTATTCTAGTCAGTCAATTGGCGAACGGGTTCGAGTACGCCCTAGAATTTTCACAAGCAGATATCCAAAAGCAGATAGATACAATGCTGCCAATTAAAAAAGAAACCTTTTTGGCGGTAGTAACGTTAGATCAAGCTAATGTTATATTTGTAGAAAGCTCCGACCAACTTATACTAGATGCAAAAATATTTCTAAGCAGTATAGCTGGAGTGAATTCTCAAGGGTCTATAATTGTTCAAGGAGGAATTTTTTATAACAGCGCCGAAGGTGCATTTTATTTTCATCAGGCAAAAATAACGAAGCTTGATATAGAAGGTATTCCGCCTGAATTTATGCCTGTATTAAAAGACCTTGCGCAACAAGGGCTGACACAATCACTTGCCCAGAACCCTATTTATATTCTGAAAAAAGACGATATTCGACAACAGTTAGTAAAGCTTCAGCTTAAGTCTGTGCTTATTAAAGACCAGAAATTAATTGCTACAATGGGTATTTAATACCAGTATTAAATTTTTTTGCCAACGGTTAAACTTATTCATATTGTCAGGGAAGCAGAAGTTATAAGTTTAATTGAGCAATTTAAGGTCATACGTAATGCCCAATTATTTTTCATGAAGAGATTAATTTATTTCGTAAGGCAGGTTCTTTTTTGATTCTATAAAACATTACCAGTAAATAAGTCCCGATTAGCCCGTTGCCCAGTGCACATCCCCAGAAAATACCATTTAATCCAAATAGCATGTGGCCACTCCATGCTAAGGGTATGTATAAAGCAAACAGTCTGACCATGGTAATAAGCAGTGAGTATTTGGGCTTATGCAGCGCATTAATGGTTGACGTTGTTACCAAACAAATCCCTAGCCCTATGTAGCTTAAAGGCAATATGTATAAAAATGTTTGAATGATTACTTGTACCTCTAAGTCCTCACTAAACAACCGACTAATAGGTTGGGCAAGTAAAACTAACAAGATATAAACTGCAAATTGCCAAGCGATTAAAAAATAAATACTGCGTTTTAATGCATCTTCAATTCGATCGATTTTTCCTGCGCCAAAGTTCTGTCCAACAAAGGGTGGTAGACTAGCCGTCAATGCCATAATGATAATCACAGCCAATGGTTCTAATCGACTGCCTACCCCATATGCAGCAACTGCATGAGTACCGTATGTTGCAACCCAAACTACAATAATGCCATTTGCCAATGGCCCCAGCATGTTGGTTAGCGCAGCAGGAATTCCAAGTTTAATTAAACTATTCCATGCCGATAAAATACCATGAGGCAAAGTAAACCTTATTAAGTCCATATTAATAAGTGCACGCATCATAATAACAAAGCCAATTAACCAGCTTATGCAAGTGGCCAGTGCAGCCCCTTTAATGCCCATGGCAGGAATAGGGCCCCAGCCAAAAATGAATATAGGGTCTAAAATTCCATTAATCAACGCACTTACAAGCATGACTATACTAGGTAATTTGGTGTTGCCAGTGGCCCTAACGCAGGCATTGACGGTAATCATTACCACTAATAATATACTTCCGGGATACCAGTAATTTAAGTAATCCTTGATCAGTGGTATCAGCTCTGGCTCTGCCCCCATATTAGTGAACACCCATTCTTGGGTAAAGAAGCCGATAGAGGCAAAAATAATTGCCACAAATATTGATAGATAAAAACTGCTGCTTACCCAATTACGAGTTTGGTCTTCATTATTTTGCCCAATTGATCGAGCCACTACAGCTCCAGTAGCAATGCTTAGGCCTATGGCTAGGTTCATTACCATCATAGTCGCAGGAAAAGTGAAGCTCAGCGCGGCTAGTGGCTTTGTACCTAGCAAGCTGACAAAATAGGTATCCACTAGATTGAATAAAAAAATCGCAAGAATTCCAATGACCATAGGACCTGTTAACTTATAAAGCCAAGTTGAAACAGGGCCTTGGGTTAAATCGTTCGCCATAAACTACTCACTATATCAATGTGCCAAGTGTAGTCCTCAAGTTGCTTTACTGTCTATTAATAAGCGAGTCGAATATATGAATAGACTGTTTTATTAAGCGACTATTCTATTGATTAACAATAGTTTTTTATTTCATGTTGGAAATTTATTTTCCCCCAGGTCTTTTATCTCCAGCTAATGTGGATAACCTTGGGATAGATGGCTCTCGTTAAGGCTACTAGACCCTAGTGGTTACTTTGTCCAATTATCGAGCATAAAAAATGCCAGCGATTTTAATTGCTGGCATTTCTAAACATTAATTTATTTTTTCACGTAAGAATTTATAGCGTAGCAAATACTTTGTCGGCGGCTTCTAAAGTGAAATCGATATCGGCCTCAGTTAAAGCTTGGCAAACAAATCCACCTTCATAAGATGACGGTGCAAAATAAACTCCTTGTTCTAGCATGCCACGGTAGAACGCTCTGAAACGTTCTTGGTTGCATTTTGTTACTTGCTCAAAACGGCGAATATTTTTTTCTTCACTAAAGAAATAGCCAAACATGCTACCAACCTGGTTGGTGGTGAATGGAATGTTATGACGCTCAGCTACCACCTCTAAACCTTCGCACAGTAATTTGGTTTTAGCCGTTATAGTATCGTAAAAACCAGGCACACTAATGGCTTCTAGCATGGCTCTACCTGCAGCCATTGCAATTGGGTTACCTGACAATGTACCTGCTTGATACACTGGGCCAAGTGGAGCAAGGTGCTCCATAATTTCACGTTTACCGCCAAATGCACCTACCGGCATACCACCCCCAATAACTTTGCCTAACGTAGTCATATCGGGTAAAACTTTATACACTTCTTGTGCACCGCCTAACGCGGCACGAAAACCACACATCACTTCGTCAAAGATTAAAACAACACCATATTCAGTGCACAGCTCACGTAAGCCTTGTAAAAACCCAGGTTCAGGTGGAATGCAGTTCATATTCCCTGCAATAGGTTCGACAATCACACATGCCACTTCATGGCCAATTTGTTTAAAGCAATCCTTCACACTATCAATATCGTTATGGGTCAGTGTTATAGTCAGATCAGCCAGGACCGACGGAACACCTGGCGAGCTGGGCGTTCCTAGTGTCAGTAAACCTGATCCAGCTTTGACCAATAAAGAATCTGAGTGGCCATGGTAGCAACCTTCAAACTTAACTAGCTTATCGCGTCCAGTAAAGCCACGTGCCAAGCGAATAGCGCTCATAGTGGCTTCGGTGCCACTAGAAACCATTCGTACCATATCCATGCTTGGGTAAATCTCACATACTTTATCTGCCATTTCAATTTCAATTTCGGTCGGTGCGCCAAAGCTTAATCCATCTACCAGCTGTTTTTTGACAGCTTCGATTACAGTGGGCGCACTATGGCCTAAAATAAGAGGCCCCCATGAATTTACGAAATCCACATAACGGTTGCCATCTTCGTCAAACACATATGTGCCTTCTCCGCGTTTGAAAAAAACTGGTGTACCACCCACCCCTTTAAATGCTCTCACGGGTGAATTAACGCCACCTGGGATTCGTTTTTGGGCTAATTCAAATAATTCTTCTGAACGAGTAAATTCCATAACCTACAACCTAACTAATATATAAAAAATTAAAATGGACGCACAACTGCAAGTATTACAATGGCCACTAGCATAAATACTGGGACTTCGTTAAAGATACGATAAAACTTATGGCTCTTGGTATTTTTGTCATCGCGAAACCGGTACATCAAATGCCCACAATAATAATGATAAACAACTAGCAGTGCCACTAAGGCTAACTTTACTTGAATCCAGCCTTGGCTTAAATAATACTCAAAATTATAGCTCATTAGCCAAAATCCTAAAATTATTACTGCAATCATGCTTGGGGTCATAATACCGCGATACAGCTTACGTTCCATTATCTTAAACCGTTCACTGGTTGGCTTATCTTCGCCAGTTATATTTTCTAGCATGGCGTGATAAACAAATAATCTAGGTAAATAAAATATGGCGGCAAACCAGCAGACAACCGCAATAATATGAAACGCTTTAACCCACAACATAAACGAACCTATTTTGCTATTTACTTGAGCTGGCTAATTTTTGCCAGTCACTAATGAGAGTATCGATAGAAGTTGTGGATTTTATCATGTTCTACAATGCCCACAACAGATGAAGATGAAAACTCATGGCCGTAATGTACGGTTAAACATTTTATTTGCTGCTTGTTCATCAAGTCTAAGGCTTCCTGTAGATTTGTTTGAATACCAATTGCGCCACAGCTGCGTCTAAAACCAGGGATAGCCATCAGATTCATCACAAATTCTCCATTAGCATCTTCAGTCCATTGTTTGACCTGCTCTTCGTCCCTTAATAGCGTAGCTACATCAGCGGCCGAAATGCAAGATAAGGACTTATTACTATCAACAATAATTAAATAATTAGGGCTCCCAGTCAACGCAAGCTTTATAGCCTCTATTGCAGTGAATTTATTTAAAACTTTAACTTCTTTGTTGGCTACAGCAAGTACGCTATTTTCTCTTAGCATATGCTCTACAGGAGACGTATCCAATGTAAGTCCGCGCAATTGTAATAGACGGGGAAATAGGGCTTTTTGTTTAAAGACTGCAGTTGCGGTGAGATTGGCAATCACCACTACCAACATACCGGGCAAAATAATGTTTGGGTTATTTGTCAGTTCAAATAACGTCATTAGACCGGTCAACGGTGCTTGTAAGCAAGCCGACATCATGGCAGCCATTCCTAGCATGGCGTAATAGCCAGTAGCGCTAGCCATGTCTGGGGCTAAGTAATTAACAATTTCGCCAGTTGCTCCGCCGGCACAAGCACCAATAAATAGCATGGGCCCAATGGCTCCACCCGGCTGGCCCAGGCCCAGGTTAAGACTGGTTAATAGTAACTTTACAATGGCAAAGATAAATAACCCTATCCATGGCAGACTGCCTAGCAAGGCTAGATTTACAGTATCGTAACCAATGCCCATCATTTGGGGGATCATCAACGCGATTAAACCGTTTATTAATCCTATAATTAAAAAGCGAACCCATAAGTTTTTGGGAGCTTTTTGCGCCGTGTTTACACATACCCAAATAAATAAGGCAGCAAGGGCCCCCATAAACAGTGCTTCGACAACTAGAAAAGGGAATTCTAAGAACGAATTCATTTCTAAAGCAGGAAGGATGAACGCGGGTTCATCTCCGTAAACACTGCGGGTAACCACAGTGCCCACAACAGACGCTAGTATTACTGGTATTAGGCTTTGCAAACTGTAGCCAACAATAATAACTTCCATAGCAAATACCACGGCAGCAATAGGTGTGTTGAACGAAGCGCTAATGGCCGCAGCTGCGCCAGATGCTAGTAATAGTTGAGTGTGGTTGGTAGACAGCTTTAGCTTGCGCCCCATAATACTTCCAGCTGCTGCCCCTAAGTGAACGGCAGGACCCTCTCGGCCAGTACTTTGACCACTTAAAGCGGTAATAATACCGCCAAAAAATTGTACAAAAAAATTGTTTAATGGCATATGTCCTTGGTGGTTTTTTAACCGATCGAGTACATGACTTATACCTACAGATCTAGATTGGATACTAAGTTTATGCAGCATCATGGCAATAAAGATAGCGCCCGTTAAAGGCAGTGAAAATCTTAGCCAAGCACTTAAGGCTTCAAAGTTCTCGCCATTACCATCTGGCAGGTAAGCTTGAAGGGGTGCCTCTATGGCAAAGCGAAACAATAATATTATGCCACTGGTCAGTGCCCCTGCTAATGCCCCTAATAATGCCAATAAAGGGAGTGCATCGTTTTGGGCAAGTTGGACTCTAAGCTTTAATTTTACCCGACTTATAAAAGAAGCCATTAAATTCCTTATCACTTTTTAATAAAGGCGTTATGATATGCTTTTTAACGCTGTACAAAACTCTGGGGTAATATCGTGATTAAAGTTGGTCTAGTAGGGGGCACGGGTTATACCGGTGTTGAACTACTGCGTATTCTGGTGCAACACACCGAGGTAGACTTACAGGTAGTCACTTCTCGTGGTGAAGATGGTAAGCCAGTTTCTCAGATGTTTCCTAATCTGCGACCATTCACTGATATTTGCTTTAGTGTACCGGATGTTGAAACCTTATGTGAATGTGATCTTGTGTTTTTTGCTACACCTCATGGTGTCGCAATGGCAATGGCGCCTGAATTGATCAGTGCAGGAGTAAGGATTATCGATCTAGGTGCCGACTTCAGAATTAAAGATACGGTGGAATGGTCAAAATGGTATGGAATGGAGCACACGTGTGAAGACTTAGTTGCGCAAGCTGTTTACGGATTACCTGAAGTGAATCGTGAGCAAATTAAAACGGCTAAATTGGTAGCTAATCCTGGATGTTATCCAACAGCCGCTCAATTAGGGTTACTACCATTAATTGAAGCGGGCTTAATCGAAGAGCAAGGTATCATTGCCGATTGTAAATCAGGTGTGTCTGGTGCCGGTCGTCAGGCTAATATCAATATGTTGTTATGTGAAACTAGTGAAAGTTTTAGTGCTTATGGAGTGTATGGTCATCGTCATCTGCCTGAAATAAAGCAAGGGTTACAAAAGGCGAACCAAGGGAAAGACGTGGGGCTGACATTTGTGCCACATTTAATTCCGATGATTCGAGGCATCCATGCCACTCTTTACGCTAAGCTAAAGGATACATCGGTAGACTTACAAGCTTTGTATGAAGGCCGTTATAAGCAAGAGCCGTTCGTAGATGTACTCCCCAAGGGCAGTCATCCTGCAACTCGTAACGTAAAAGGCAGTAATTATAATCAAATTGCGGTCCATAGGCCGCAAGATGGTGATACGGTTGTGGTTCTTTCTGTCATAGATAACTTGGTTAAAGGTGCAGCCGGACAAGCTGTTCAAAATATGAACATTATGTTCGGATTAAGCGAAAAGATGGGTATGACCCAACCAGCAACGTTGCTGTGAGTCGCTTTTCACCTATAACTATTATAATAATCGTATAAAAGCAATATAAGGGTTGATTGCAATGGCCGTTGTAAAAGGCAGCAAACAAGACAAACTCACGGTAGTCAGTTATGACCCGTGGAAACGTTTTTTTAATCGTTTACTACTGCTTGCACTGATTGCTGTGTTTGGTGCTGGCAGTTTTATTTCGGGACGTTACGAAGCTTTAGAAGCCCAAGAGCAGGCTATTGCTGAGCGTGACCAACTCTTAAAAGATTTACAGCTGGCAGAAAGTGAAATCTCTTCTAACAGTACCCGTGTTGTAATGCTGGAAAAAGGTGGCGAAGTTGATCGTAAATCTACTGAAGGTTTGCGCCAAAACATGGTGGATCTAAGGTCTCAAATTTCCACGCTACAAGAAGAAGTGGCTTTTTATAAAGGTATTATGGCTCCTTCTAGCCGTAAGCAAGATTTACGTATTCAAAAGTTCGATCTAGACAAGTCACTGGAAGACAAGCGTTATAAGTTTAAACTCGTACTGACTCAGGTGGGTACAAATCAGCGCTTTATTAGTGGTTTAGCTGGGGTTAATGTCATTGGTATTTTAAATGGTAAGCAAAAAGTATACGGACTTAGAGATATATCAGAGGACATCCAAGACTACGGAATTAAATATAAATTCCGATACTTTCAAGAGATATCGGGAGATCTGGTATTACCTGAAGGGTTTATAGCAGAGTCGGTTGATGTTGTTTTACAGTCAAATGGTTCGAAGGCCAAGCGTATCGAGAGTAGTTTCCCTTGGCCAGGCAACGAACAAAAGCAGGAGCAATAAAATGCTAAGCAGTAAAAATAAAAATCCAGGTCATTACGACACTTTAGTTTCTGGTAAGTCTAAAATATTAGGTGATGTACATTTTAGTGGCGGTTTGCACATAGATGGAAAAATCAAAGGGAATATTGTTGCAGATGAGCAATCTAGCGCGGTGGTCCGCATTAGCGAAACAGGCGTTGTAGAGGGGGAGATTCGAGCCCCTAATATCATCATTAACGGCCAAGTTATTGGTAATGTCCACTCTCATAAACACATAGAACTGGCTAAAAAAGCTGTGGTCACTGGGGATGTTTACTACACTATGATGGAAATGGTTATGGGTGCTCAAGTTAATGGGAACCTGATACATCAGACCAATGAAAAACCCAAAAAAGGTCGTAAGCAAGATGATCAGGCAGCTGGCTCAAGCGCTGCCGATGAACTTAAAGCCGATTGAAAATAGTTGACTAAATTAGTCGGATAAACACATAATGGGTTTTAATTAACTACATATGAGGGTTTAGCTGTATGAACGTTCTTTCTCTGACATCTTCTGCCGTGTATAAAATGCAAACGCTATTAGAAGATGAAGGCGATGATAGCCTTTGCCTTCGAGTATTTGTCACAGGTGGTGGGTGCTCTGGTTTTCAGTACGGATTCACATTTGATACTGAAGTAAATGAAGATGATGCTGAAGTTAAGCAGCAAGGCGTTAAAGTGCTGGTGGATTCATTAAGCTACCCTTACCTTGATGGTGCACATGTGGATTATCAAGAAAGTCTAGAAGGTTCTCGATTTGTTGTTAGTAATCCTCAAGCATCTTCAACCTGTGGTTGTGGTTCGTCTTTTACTGTCTAAAGCGATAGTCGCTTGGCAACTCTTGTTGTTAGGCGCACTTTTATTGTCTAGTCCAACTGTTTTCTCTGAACCTAAAGCTTTATTAGTCCAAATTCATGCTCATACCCCAGCAGAACTCTCTAGTGTATTGGCTCGTGCAGAACTTTGGTCCGAAATGCATGATGCATATATAGATCGGCCAATAGCGATTGTATTGCATGGAAAAGAAGCCACGGCGTTTCTAAGGGAGAACTATGGCGAATACCGTTCGCTAGTGGATCAAGCCGCCAAGCTAGATGCCTTTAACGTAATAGATATTCAGATATGTGAAACTTGGATGGGCAGTAATGAAATAGATAGGGATCAATTACCTCCATTTATAGAGACAGTCCCATACGGTCCTAGCCATATTGGCGCATTAATTAAGGCTGGGTATCAAAGTTTTTAAGCAGAGTTTTCAAATAGAAGTTTAAGCGGGGTAAATCGCCCCTAAAATCCTCTTTCCTTTTGCACCAGTAACTTCTGCAACATTACCTGTTTTTCGCTCAATACATCGCTGGGCAAGCCAAGCAAATGCCATAGCTTCAATCCATTGTGGATCAAAGCCCTTATCTTCACTCGTCATCACTTTAAACCCACCCAAGCGCAACTGCATAGTACTCAGTAAATGCTGATTAAACGCACCTCCACCACAAACGACTATCTCGCCTGCCGTTGAAAGCTTCTCTATTTCATTTGCTATGGAATTAACCGTTAACTGTAATAAGCTAGCCTGTACATTTTCAGCCGATATCTGGTGTCCGATTATGCGATTTAACCAACCTAAGTTAAAGTGTTCACGGCCAGTGCTTTTAGGCGCAGGTAAGCTAAAGTAAGGGTCACTCGCTAAGTCTCTCAATAAACCAGTATCCACTTCTCCAGATTTAGCCCAATTTCCGCTTTCATCATAAGGTTGTTTTTTATGCTTTTGGATCCAAGCATCCATTAATATATTGCCTGGCCCAGTATCGTGGCCGCATACAAGGCCATTTATTGGAAGGTAGCTAATGTTGCTCATACCACCAATATTAACTACAAACAAATCTTGCTGGATTGAGCTTTTATTTCCAGAATTGTTAAAAAGCGCGCTATGAAAGGCCGGTACCAAAGGCGCCCCCTGTCCTCCAGCAGCCATATCACGGCTTCTAAAATCGCAAACTACATCAATGCTCGTAAGCTCGGCCAGTAATGCACCATTAATTAGCTGTACCGTGTATTTAGGTGGAATATGTCGCACTGTTTGTCCATGGCAGCCAATGGCGGTAACTTGTTCAGGCTTAATGTGATGATTGGTTAAGAGTTCAATGACAGCATCGCCGTAACACTGGCTTAGCTGATTACTCACAAGAGCACAAAGTTCTAGTTCGTTAATGGTACCTTGGCATAAAGACAAAATAGATGTTTTTAGTGAAGGTGAGAACTCAGTATGCAGGCTGGCGGCAATTTTAAACGACTGCTCGCAGCCTTCAAGATCAATTTCCATTAATACCGTGTCAATACCATCTAGGCTGGTACCTGACATTTGACCAATGTAATACGTCGGGTTAACTTGAGTCATAGTTATTACCTAGAGCATTAAACAGGCATAGCAGTCTGATTAGTTTGGATAAATGTTATTAACGAGAAGCGAAATAGTTGCCGAATAAATGGCTTTCTAATCGCATTACCATTACTTGTGCGTAATGGGTAAAGCGTTCTTTTTTCTTGGAGTCTATGGGCTTCGCATGGGGAAGCTTAACCGTTAGAGGGTCTCTAACCACACCGTTTAATCTAAATTCGTAGTGTAGGTGCGGCCCAGATGCTAAGCCAGAACTGCCAACATAGGCCACAATTTGCCCCTGGTTAACTCTTTTACCTACACGTATACCCCGTCCAAATGCATTTAAGTGCGCATACAATGTAGTGTAAGCTGAGCCATGTTTTAATATAAGAACACGGCCATAGCCACCTTTTCGGCCAGCAAACGTGACCTTTCCATCGCCAGCGGCTTTAATAGGTGTGCCGCGAGGGGCTGCATAGTCAACACCCTTATGAGCTCGAATTTTATGTAAAATAGGATGCTTACGCTTTAAATTGAATCTAGAGCTAATACGAGTGAAGTCGACGGGGCTTCGTAAAAAGGTTTTACGCATGCTGAGACCGTCAGGGGTAAAATATTGCCCGCTGCCATTATCGTCTTCATATCTAACGGCCGTGTAGGTTTTCCCTTTGTTTTGAAAGCGAGCCACAAGAATGTTGCCGTCACCAACTTTTTTGCCTTTTAAAAATTCTTCTTGGTAGATCAGGCTAAAATTATCACCTTCGCGAATGTCCAAAGCGAAATCTACATCCCAGCCAAAAATGGTGGCCAGTTTCATAATTAGATTATTACTCATACCAGACTCTAGGCCAGTTTCAAATAAGGAAGAGGTAATCGTTCCCTGAGCAAACGTCTCCACTAGGTCAGGTTCTAAAACAATTCTTTCGCTTTTAAAGCCGTCGCCGGTTAAATGAAATTCGTAGCTTTCAAATTGAGATTTTTCTAATCTAAAGTGATTCAAGGCACCATCTTTAATATCAAAACCGATTTTATCTCCTAGGTTCAATTGATCCAGGGTGTCACCGTGATCAGTTAGAGTGAGTAGATAAAGCTCTTTAGAGCTTAAGCCTTGATCTTGAAATAATTGAGCCAGTGTATTACCTGATTTGATTTTACTCATATCCCATTGAGGCACAGTAAAAGTATTAGATTCAGATATGCTAGTCGGCACAGGAACTTCATAAGCATAAGTGCGACGTTCTAATTCTTGCTGCACAGGAATCAGAACAAGAAAGGCGGCAACAAATAAGCAAGCTAGCCCTAGTGCGATCCAGTGCCGCTTGGGTAATAGCTCAAAAGCCGATATTTCCTTATTATTCATATAGATGCCTTTATTTTTATAGGGCAAGCATAACATTACGTTATTTAAATTGTAGTACCTGTACGCAAGTTTTGAACCAACATGTGAACGAAATACACAGTACAGCTTGCAAATCTTGTTAAATCCGTTAATTTCCCTATCTAAATTGAACACGAGTATCATTCGGCCTGATTCATGACAGCATTCCTAATACAAGATTTAAAAGCCCGCGGACTATATAACGACTGCACTGGCGAAGAAGAATTAACAGCCCGCTTAGAAGAAGGGTGTCAAACCCTTTACTGCGGCTTTGATCCCACAGCGGATAGTTTGCATATAGGCAGTCTAGTGCCGTTGTTGGTTCTTAAACGCTTTCAAATGGCAGGTCATAAACCCTTGGCATTAGTGGGTGGGGCAACTGGATTAATTGGAGACCCTAGCTTTAAAGCGACCGAGCGTAAATTAAATGGACCAGAAGTTGTAGGTCAGTGGGTAGAGAAACTTAAGGCTCAAGTGAGTTGCTTTATTGACTTTGATTCGGGGGAAAGTAGCGCCAAGGTTGTCAATAATTTAGATTGGGTAGGTAATTTCACCATGCTCGACTTTTTAAGAGACGTGGGTAAATACTTTTCAGTGAGCCAGATGATTCAAAAAGAGTCAGTAAAGCAGCGTCTAGACCGTGACGGTACAGGGATAAGTTTTACTGAATTCACCTACATGATCTTGCAAAGCTATGACTTTGCTAAGCTAAATGAAATTGAAAATTGCATCTTGCAGATAGGCGGCTCAGATCAGTGGGGCAACATCACGGGTGGTACTGAGCTGACTCGCCGAATGAATGGCAAACAAGTATTTGGTTTGACGCTGCCATTGGTGACCAAGTCAGACGGCACTAAATTTGGTAAAACTGAAAGCGGTACAATCTGGTTAGATGCTAAAAAGACATCACCCTATGCGTTCTATCAGTTCTGGTTGGGTACTGTGGATGCCGATGCTTATAAGTTTCTTAAATATTTTACTTTCTTGTCGGTTGAAGAAATTGACCAGATTGAAAAAAACGATGGTGAAATCCAAGGGCGTAAAACGGCTCAACCTATATTGGCTAAAGAAGTTACCAAGTTACTTCATGGTGAGGACGGTTTGGCTGGGGCAGAGCGTATAACAGCGGCATTGTTTTCAGGGGATTCGGAAAGCTTAAGCGAGGAAGATTTAGAGCAGATCAAGCAAGATGGCCTACCGTCTAGTGACTTAGCTGCCGAAGACTTTACAGGTAAACCGTTAACTTCGATATTGGCCGAAGCGGGTATGGGACAGGGTAAGCAAGTGAAGGATGCACTTGGTCGCAATGCGGTTCTGATTAATGGGATGCCATACGGAATGGATTCGTTAATGGCCGGTCCAGATATCTTTACTAAAGATAACGCTCTGTATGGTCGATTTTTTATGGCCAAGCTAGGTAAGAAAAAGCATCACTTGTTCGAACTTAAATAGCCCTTAAAACTTAAGTCAATTATATATTGACCCCAATTAAAATCTCCTTATAATGCGCGGCTTCCTAAAAGGAAGGCGTGTTTTCTTTTTTATGAGAGTTATAAAAAAGGCCCTTCATGGGTGTTTGTTTTTTATCCAGATATAATGGAAAAACTCAAACAAAACAAAGTGTTGACAGCTAATTGAAACACTGTAAAATGCGCGTCCGCTTCGGGGTAAAACTCAAAGCAAGACAGGTTTTTAAATGAATTATAATTTATAAAGACTTTAAAAAAATGTTGACATGGAAATGCGATTCTGTAGAATACGCGCCTCGCTTCGAGAGAAGCTTCGCACTGGTCTAGCCAGAAAGCGAGAAGAAATGGTCTGTCCAAGCGGCGATCACGATCTTTAAAAACTAATTCAGACAATTCGTGTGGGTACTTACCGAGAGTCGAGATGTGCAGTTTCTAGCTACTTGTAGTTAGAAACAACAATAGACTTTTCAAGTAAGTATTTACACTGTCAAATTTATTTAACAGTAGTT
>JBLHVV010000047.1:0-22151 GCA_047628755.1 Crocinitomicaceae bacterium
GCGAGTATGACGTAGGGATTCGCGAGTATGACGTA
Organism: Crocinitomicaceae bacterium; assembly: GCA_047628755.1. Lineage (GTDB taxonomy): Bacteria > Pseudomonadota > Gammaproteobacteria > Pseudomonadales > Oceanobacteraceae > Bermanella. The sequence goes on from JBLHVV010000047.1 coordinate 36, forward strand.
GGGATTCGCGAGTATGACGAGAATGGTTCGTTAATATAACGAAGAGTCTTAAAGACTCACATTCAGGTTGCTTTGAAACTAGTAAACTCCTTCAAATGTGTCCCTTTAACTGTCAACCATATTGTCGCTACAATAAATAATGCCCCAATTACATACAAGCTTATAGGTACACTCACTCCTTGTGCAATTGCACCTGCTAGAACTCCAGCCATAGCTGAGACCACTTGACTAATAATTGTATAAATACTCATGACACGGCCTCTTATAGCTTCAGGTGTGAAGTGTTGTAAACCGGCCACTATAAAACTCACTACTATGCCAGCAAGAGTTGTAGAGATCATCAATATAACGCAACTCAGCCATACAGTTTCAACCAAGCCAATCAAAGCCATGGATATGCCGCATAAAAACAACATTGTGATAATAGACTTACCTATAGATAGATGATTTTTTAATTTCATTGCGGCAATGCCACCTATGATTAACGACACTGCAATCAATGCAAGGTATTGGCCTTTTTCTAAAGGGTTAAGAGCCAACATCTGATCGGCCACTTGGGGCAAGATCACCTGCATTGGGCCCATCATCATATATCCAATAATGGCTGAGAAAAGTAATTGATAAATAACCGGATTTGTTTTTAAAATAGAAAAACAGTCTCCCCATTCCTGTTTTAAGTTTTGATGAGATCGGCGTTTATGAACATTTGGCGCATTAATCAATAGCAAACTAGATATCAAAAATAAACTAATACTGGTTAATGCCACACCACTCCAGTCAAAGTATTGTTTGATTTGTGTGAGAATAATCGGCGCTAAGCCAAAACCCACCATCACCAATAAATTAAATGTAATGGTGGACTGCGGAAGTTCTTCATTAGTTACGTACTGGCCCATTGCGGCAAGCCGAGATGGGGCCACAAATGACCATGCTATGCCAATAAAAAAACTGGCTGTCAAAAATATTACGATGCTGAACTCAGGTTTATAAGACATAACATAAAACATGCCTAACACCCCCAAAATAAAAAAGTTTTGAGAAATAAGTAAAACCTTCTTAGCACTATAACGATCAATATACGCGCCTCCCAACCAACCAAATATCAATGGAGGTCCGAAGCATAATCCATAAGCTATGCCCGCAAGTAAAGATGATTCAAATACTTCAAGGCTGTACATTATCGCACTGTAATTCACCATATGACCCGCTACGAAAGCCACAAAGCATGAAATATAAAACACAATTAACTTCATTTTCACTCATCTACTTTTTAAATAATAACTAATTAAATATACTGGGTTTTAAAACAATTAATGTTGGCTGTGCATCTTCAATATGCCAACTAGGGAAGCTTGAATTTGTAGTGAAAACTGTCCCATCTGGTGCAATTTCTACATCGCGAGTAAATGTCACTTTTTTAGGCAATGGGTAATGCTGCCAACGTTCTTCTTTATAATAATAAGCATACAATGAATCTGATGTATTACCGTTAACCCAAATTATTGAACGACTATGATCTATATTTAATGAGTACGGTGTTTCACTTCCAAAAGGCTCAACTGGCAAGTCGTAAAGTTGGAATATTTCTTTTTCTTGATCAAATTTAGCAATTTGAGATTCTGGAAAGGCTGCTATCCAAATTCCACCCTGCTTATCAATTCTTAAGCGACGGGGACCTTTAAAAGGAGTGTCATACATTTTAACAATATGAGTAACAGGATCAATTCGACCTATACTATCGGTATGTAGGCGTGCAAACCAAACTCCACCATCAGGTGCTATATCAATACCATAAGGTAAAGGCACACCAGTTGAGTCTCTGTCTACTGAGGCCCAGTTACCTACTGGTAACCCCCAACTCATTAACTTAAATAATACTCCCATTAAATGAATAGTAATGGTTTCTTTAAAACTACGTGATGGTAAATCAATTAACTTAAATGTTTCAGTATTACGATTAAATACGCCCACTTGATTTGAAAGAGCCAAGGTAAACCAAACGTTATCATTTTCGTCTATACGCAATGTGTGTGGATAATAACCATCATCCATATGATGGTTAGTCCACTCCTTTGTATTTGGGTTAAATTCAATAATTCGTTGCTGGTAAGACGCTGTAATAAAAATATTATTGTCTTTTTGGCTTTCTGCAAATGAATGAATACCGGCAAATGTTTCATGCTTAGGAAAATCTTTTAACCGTGAACCTAGCAACCCACCATGCTGATCCCACTCTTCTTTTGGTAACTTGTAAACTGTGTATTCACCCGTCTTAGTATCCATCTCATACATTCTATCTTGTAAGTTGTCGCCAATATAAACCTTACCTGTCGAATGATACAAAAGATCATGCATTTGTGAAAAGCTATCGCCAATCGGCCACTCTACTATAGAAGCTTCTTTTAAATGATCACCCCAAGGAGTGCCAGCTGATATTAATTCTGGATTAGCATTTAAACGTGCGTATTTTTCATGCAATAATTTTGGTAATTCATCCTGTGCATCGTCAGCCAGACGGGCACCATAATTTACCATTCTGTAGATCACTTCATCCCACTGTTCAATACTGCGATCTCGGCGCAAGTACATACTGCCTTGCTGATGGCAAAAACCACATTGCATAATATAGTGTTTCTTTAAGTCAGTTTCTAAGTCTAAAGCGGCTAACCAACTGTTAGCGGGTCGAGATGCGGCCAAAGCAACTGGGTCTACTTCAAGTTGCATAACCGGTTCCCATATGACATTTCCTTCCATCTCGATAATTTGATCTTTAAAACCCGGTTTTCTTAGACGGTATCGTACGGTTTGATCATTTAGCGTAGTAAATTCAACACGACCTTTGGCATCAGTAAATTTTGAATAACTGGCACTGGAACGATTAACAATTCCTTCAGGAGGATATCCGTTGTCGCTGCGATCAATGGTGAAACCTAAAACAGGAGTTTGCGACACCATTACGTTAGTAACTAAGCTCCCATATTCGTTCTTAACCTGAACTATTCCTGCCGAGGTCAATAGAGAAAAACTGCTTAGCAGGGGAATAAATACACCTAGCAATACTTTAAATGATCTCATGATTTTACATATTCCTTCTCCGTTTCTTGCAAAAATGCTTCAAATGCTTGCTCGGTACTTTTACTTGGCTGATACTTAAAATTAGCCTTTATTTTATCGTTAGCCAATACCGGTCTAAATTCAATAAACTTAACCTGCTCTGGACCATATTGAGATAATTTTAGCGGCTTTAAAATACACAAAAAAAATTTTAGTAAGTTTGAAGGTATCGGCAAATAAAACTTGTTTAATCGTTTAGCTATATTCTTGAGAGTCAAGGTACCATCACCTGCCACATTGTATACACCTTGAATATCTGTAACAGCTGCCTCAATTAAATAATTAACTAAATCGTCTATCCATATAATTACAAAAGGAGACTCGCTCCTGGCAATACCACAGATAATTTTTTTACTAAAAATATTTGTAATTGGATTATTAAAGTCTGGGCCTAATACCGTACCAGGTCGCAATACTACCTGGCTAAGTTGCGGATATTCTTTTCTATAACGAACCAAAATTTCCTCTACCTGACGCTTATGAGACGAATAAAAATAATCATCATTTCCGCGTACTGGCATATCTTCGGTTAACCAATCTGAATTGTCTTCCCAATAGCCATAGGCAGCACCACTAGATGTAATAACAAACTTTTTAACTCCAACTTTTACCGACGTTTCTAACAGCCGCTCGGTGGCTTTAACATCTATGTCATGGGCTTGATTCACTGTCATTAATTTAGGTAATTGAATAATGGAAGCTAAATGAATGATTACATCTGGTTTAATTTTTTCTACCCATATGAAAAATTCATCATTTCGAATATCAAACGATGCGTGAACGCTTTTGGCCCCGTAGTCTAATGGTTCTAATGCCGTAGTATATAAATCCACATTTAAATAGCTTTCTAATATTTTAACTAACCTAGAGCCTATATCACCAGCAGCTCCGGTGATTAATATTTTCATCAAGCGATACCTACGTTCTTTTTCATATATTTTCGACTAACGCCAGCAAATATCATCCCTGACACTATGTGCCAAGTTCCCCAGAATGCGCAAATTAAAGCCATACCATATTCTCCATTAAACTGGCTAAATACAATGGCTATAGCTAAAGAAGAATTTTGCATACCTACTTCTAAAGTAACTGCTTTTTTGTCTGCTATTGGTAAGCCACCAATTGACGATGCGGCATAACCGGTACCCATGGCTAAAATATTGTGGACTAAAACAGCTGCAAACAGTATCCAAAACTGGGCAATAAAATGTTCATAATTAGCCATAACAGCGATGAAAATAAATAGAAATAATGCAACAGCACTCAAATACTTTAATACCTTATGTATTTTTTGACCTATGGTGGGATAAAAATGCTGAATGATAAAGCCCAAGGCTAAAGGCGCTAAAAGTACAAAGACAAGCGTTTGAATAATATCTGCACCACTGACGTTTATGTTAAGCAATAATGCATTAGCCGCTGGATTCACAGATGCCCAAAACATGAAGTTAATGGGAAGCATAACCACTGCAATAGTGCTCGAAATAGCCGTCATAGAGATAGATAATGCTGTATTGCCACCAGCCATATGTGTAATAAAATTAGATAGAGCGCCACCTGGACAAGCAGCTACCAAGATCATGCCTAACTCAATCGCAGCTGGTAACTCTAGTAACAAGGTTAGGCCGCAAGTAAACCCTGGTAATAATAAAAATTGAGCAACTAGACCAATAGCTGGAGCCTTAGGAGATTTAAATACTTTTAAAAAATCTTGTGGCTTTATATCTAGTGCTAAACCTAAAACCATCATTGCTAATGTTAGGTTAAGTATCCATTGCTGGCTCGCGTCATACTGTATTTCTGGCATCAAGTTTCTCTTATTATTATATTGATGATGTTGGTACACTTTAAAACAATAATTGAAAATAGTACTGACCAACAAGGCCATTCAACTGTCGTTTAGGGTCAATTTTTGACATGGTACGCCAAACTTAGATAATTAATATACAGTGAAGGCAATGAGGAGAGATGGTTAAAATGAAAATATAGTCATTTGTTTTCAACAAGAGAAGACACTCTGTAACGTCTTGGAGTAGTTCCCGTCCAACGTTTGAAAGCCCTTTGAAATGCACTTTGCTCCGAAAACCCAATCCGTTCGCTTACATACAAAACAGAGTTATGAGTTTGCCGTAAATACGTTAACGCAAGTTCTTTGCGTATAGCGTCCAGTACTTGAGTAAAGCTAGTACCGTAATCCTGAAGTTTACGCTGTGTACTTCGTACACTAAGGTTTAAGTAATCTGCTACTTCTTCTATATCGGGAACATGATTGGGGAGCGTTTTAATCACATAGTCTTTTATAACTTCAAGTGGAGAGCTAAAAGTTTGATGCGCTAACATAGATTGGGCGTGCTGCACCAAAACATTGTTAAGTTCCACGTCAGCCTTCCTTAATGAATCTTGAAGCTCAACATTATTCATAACAATGCCATTGAACTCACTCGAAAAAATAACAGGACAGTTAAAATAATCAGCATAACAGGCTTCATTCCCATGGGCTTTATGGGTAAAAAACACTGAAGCGGGGGTATATTTGTCGTTATTAGTTAAAACCCGAGCAAGGCTTACCAAACCTGTAATTATTTGTTCTGGCAAGTGGTGACTGCAATTATACGCAGGAATCCATTGCAAGGTTGTTACGGCACCGTAATTTGATCGAATCGGTGCACCCATATTTCCTGACAGTGACTGAAACTTGTACTGATCATCCAAAGCCGCACCCATACTTTGTGAAGTCAGAGCAATATAACCTAATACGCCCCAGCGATCGGCTTCGAAATACTGTCCAAACTTAAACCCAAGATTACTGTCATTTAAACCATTGCTGGCAAAGCTATACAGATCTTCGAGACGGCCTACATCTATTAACAAACGACTGTCGTTCAACTGGTCTTCAGACAAATTTGCCGCTTGCAGCAAGGCAAGCCTATCAAGACCTTGCCTCTCACAATAATTGATCAGTGAGCGCACAGGCTGGATGGCTATCTTTGGGTCAAAGGTAATAAAAGGCTTATACATGGCTTGATTAAATCAATTTGTCACCGAGAGTCAATTTTTTATTTTCTACAGGACATAAGTTATAAGTGAGAAAAGTTCTATATCATCATTAACAATCACTTTTCCAGAAAGTTATATCTTACTAGCCATTCATAGTTGCAGACAAATTAGTCTGGAATTTGAGCCACTCTAAAATTAAAATATTAGCTTTCAACTAATTGCTTTGAGCTGAAAGCCAATTTTCCGTTTTCCGCTATATCAGCTAAAATATGGGCCCCTTCCGAGAATTTACCAGAAAGGATATCTTGCGCTAAGCTGTTTTCAATCAGCCTCTGAATACTTCGTTTAAGAGGTCGCGCGCCATATACTGGGTCGTAACCAAGATCAACAATTCTGTTTATGGCTGCATCGGTGAGTTCCAATGTCATTTCACGATCTTTTAAACGGGTTCGTAACTGGTCTATTTGAATGTCAGCAATACCACGTATTTGATTTTTCATTAATGGATGAAAAACGACTACTTCGTCAATACGGTTAATAAATTCCGGTCTAAAATGTCCACCCACAATTTCCATTACCGCGTCTTTCATTGCATCATATTCTAAATCAGTTTGTTCTTCTCCTCCACTATTTGACGCCATAGTTTGGATAACATCGCTGCCCAGATTTGATGTCATAACCAGCACCGTATTTTTAAAGTCCACGGTGCGGCCCTGACCATCCGTTAGCTGCCCGTCATCTAGTACTTGCAATAATATATTAAATACATCTGGGTGAGCCTTCTCAACTTCGTCTAATAAAATAACACTATAAGGTTTGCGACGGACATGCTCGGTTAAATAACCACCTTCTTCATAGCCCACATAACCTGGAGGCGCACCAATTAATCTAGCCACACTGTGTTTTTCCATAAACTCGGACATATCTACACGAATCATTGCGTCGCTAGAGTCAAACATAAAATTCGCCAATGCTTTACACAGTTCAGTCTTGCCCACACCAGTAGGGCCTAAAAATAAAAAGCTACCATTAGGACGCTTAGGGTCAGACAACCCTGCGCGACTTCTTCTGACTGCATTTGACACTGCCACTATTGCATCTTCTTGACCAATCACATTTTTATGTAGTTCAGACTCCATGCGCAACAACTTATCACGTTCACCTTCAAGCATTTTCGATACAGGTACCCCTGTCCATTTCGAAACAACCTCCGCTATTTCTTCATCTGTTACTTTATTACGTAGTAGTTTGAATTCATTATTTCCCTTAGCCGCCTCTTCTGCTTTTTCAATTTTTTTTTCCAATTCAGGAATACGCCCATATTGAAGTTCAGACATTAATTGCAAGTCACCCGCTCTTCTTGCTTGCTCCATTTCAACTTTGGCCAACTCAAGCTGTTCCTTAGCTTTAGTACTGCCCTCAAGTATTAATTTTTCTTTTTTCCAAACATCATCAAGCTCCACATATTCGTGGCCAAGTTTATTTATTTCATGATTAATTTCTTTTAATCGTTTTTTACTGCTTGTATCGTTTTCTTTATTGAGTGCTTCACGTTCAATTTTTAATTGAATTAAACGACGTTCTAACCGATCCATATCCTCAGGCTTACTGTCAATTTCCATACGTATAATCGAGCCGGCCTCGTCAATTAAATCTATGGCCTTATCAGGTAGTTTTCTGTCAGTAATATACCGATTAGAAAGTTTTGCCGCTGCTACAATTGCTACGTCTAAAATTTGCACGCCATGATGGACTTCGTAGCGCTCTTTTAGTCCACGCAAAATTGCTATAGTGTCTTCTTCTGTTGGTTCATCTACCAAAACTCTTTGGAAACGTCGCTCTAAAGCAGCATCTTTTTCAATATATTCGCGGTATTCGTCAAGAGTGGTGGCACCTACACAATGAAGTTCCCCACGACTTAATGCAGGCTTTAGCATATTACCCGCATCCATCGCACCGTCACCCTTTCCAGCGCCAACCATGGTATGAATTTCGTCAATAAACAATATGATATTGCCTTCTTGCTTACTCACTTCTTTCAGTACATTTTTTAATCGTTCTTCAAAGTCACCTCTGAATTTTGCACCGGCTAGTAGCGACCCCATATCCAAAGATAGAATTTGTTTATCTCGTAAACCCTCAGGAACTTCACCATTAACAATACGCTGCGCTAAGCCCTCAATAATGGCCGTTTTACCAACACCTGGATGTCCAATAAGTACAGGGTTATTTTTTGTTCGACGTTGTAAAACTTGTATCGTTCTTCGAATTTCATCATCACGACCAATAACAGGATCTAATTTGCCTTCTGTAGCCAGTGCCGTTAAATCTACTGTGTACTTATTTAAAGCTTGGCGGTTATCTTCTGCATTTGGATCGTCAACACTTTCACCCTGCTGCACGATATCGATGGCACGCTCGACCTTTTCTTTATCAAGGCCTATATCTTTTAGAACCCTACCTGCTCCACCGGTATCCTCAAGAGCTGAAAGTAATACAAGGTCACTTGAGATATATTGATCCCCACGCTTTTGAGCCAAGCGGTCGGTTAAGTTTAAGATTCGGCCAAGCTCTGGAGCTAAACTTAGGTTGCCATCGGGTGACGTTATCTTTGGCAAAGCGATAATTTTTTCATTAAGTTTTGCTTTTAGATCGTTGGTTTTTATACCTAATCCTTGAAGCAAAGGTCGAATACCACCTGGAGTTTGATCTAATAAAGCCAATAAAAGATGCAAAGTATCAATTTGGCTGTTGTCGCGGCCTAAAGCCATAGATTGCGCTTCAGACAAAGCCTGCTGCAAACTGCTGGTGAATTTTTCCATTCTCATGCCAATATTCCTCTAAGGTAGTACTATTCTGTATGAGTTATTTATGGTGACGCTGTTAATTAATTCAACCTGATGTAGATCAATACTTGCTACAATAATGACTTCTACCAATAGTTGGGCCGTTTATCAGTGAAGCATCCGTTAAAACCTCCCTACTTAAGCAGTTCGGCCTCTTCGCCTGACGAAAAGGCTACAATTACAACTAAAAATACAATCCCACTACCACCCAATAAGTTATTGCAAGGTGCACTACTTATTCTTTTGGGTGAAGCTTTATTAGCGCTAATGGGTGCAATAATTAAACACCTTAGTGCCGACCTAAGTACTGAGGTCATCGTTTTTTACCGCAACTTATTCGGGCTTTTATTGCTACTGCCCATTTTGTTAACTGCGGGTATAACCTCATTAAAGACACAAAAAATTCACCTACATTTTATTCGAGCAGCAGTAGGCTTATCGGCTATGTATGGGTTTTTCTATGTACTGGCCAACTTACCATTAGCTGAAGCGTTTTTAGTTAAATTAACTACGCCCTTTTTTATGCCCATAATTGCTGGCGTATGGTTAGGAGAATCAATTCGTAGAAAAAATATTGCTGCAATTGCCCTAGGTTTTATTGGTGTGATATTTATTTTAAAACCTGGTTCTGATGCATTCACTCATATTGCATTAATTGGTGTTGCCGCAGCCTTTCTAGCGGGTACTGCCAAGGTTTGTATTCGGTTAATGGGCTCTACTGAGTCTAGCGTAACTATCGTATTTTACTTTGGATTAATCAGTACTTTTCTTGCCTCTGTTCCGCTTATTTGGAGCTGGCAATTACCCTATAGTCACAACTGGCCATGGATTGTTTTAATGGGTCTGGCAGGTACGCTTGGTCAACTTGCCTTAACACGAGCATATCGTATTGCAAACCCAGGTCAAATTGGACCATATGTATATAGTTCGGTTGTTTATGGCGCCGCCTTAGGCTGGTTTATATGGGGTGAAACGTTACTTATAAGCACTGTAATAGGAAGTGGGATAATCATAGCTGCTGGCATCCTTAATCTCCCATCATTTAAAAAAGTGAATCGATGCTAGGAACTATAAAGAAGTCAGATCAATAGATACTGGATTTATTAACTTTAACAGCAACTACCACTGTGCTAGTTTTAGTATAGTTCTCAACTGAGCGCAGTTACATGCGAGCCATAATCTTTACATTATTCTTATGTCTAATCACAACTAAAATAGTGGCCAACCCGGTAATAAAGGTAGGTGGGTATTTATTCCCTCCTTTTGTTGAAATCAACAACGGCGAAATATCAGGGCTAACACTTGAGTTAATTAAGCTATTAAATAGTCAACAATCAAACTACAATTTTGAATTTGTTATAACAAGCCCTAAAAGACGATACATTGATTTTGAAAAATCTAAAATAGATGCCTTATTTTTTGAAAGCAAAAAATGGGGCTGGGTAAATCATCCTATCGATGCCAGCGTATCATTTTTATCCGGTGGTGAAGTCTATATAACAAAGAATGGTGTAGATAAAAGTCAAGATTATTTTGAAAACTTACAGTCTAAATCAATGGCTGGCATACTGGGTTATCACTATTGGTTTGCTGGTTTTAATGCTGATGAAGAATTTCTAAAAAAACATTATAAAATTGAATTATTCAACAATCCAAGTACTATCTTAAACCAAGTTCTTTCTGAGCGTATTCAAATAGGAATAGTGACTCAATCTTACTTAGCTAGAGAGTTGGTCAATAAACCACAATACACAGAGAAACTACTGGTTTCGGATAAACTTGACCAAGTTTATTCGCATACTTTACTAATTCGTAAATCTAGTCCAGTTACAGTCAAAACAATGAATTCAATCATTAATAAAATACAGATGAATGGCACATTAGATACCCTATTTTTAAGATATGGACTAATTTCTAATAGTTTCGCTTTATAAAAGTGTCAATGTTAAACCAAGATACTTTCATGTAAATTAGTCAGACTAGGGCTAGCCCAGTAGTCATTAATAAGAAGAGACAAAATGAGTGATAATAAAAGCACCTTTCAACGAGATTACCCCCTGATATTAAAACAAAATGTTATCTGGGGTGATATGGATGCTTTTCAGCATGTAAATAACACGGTTTACTTCAGATATTTTGAAGATGCTAGAATGGCCTACTTTGAAAAAACCGGAGTAATGGAATATATGGATAAAACCAATTTAGGGCCAATTTTAGCTGAAACTGATTGCCAGTTTAAAGCCCCTATTTCATTTCCAGACAACCTTATATTAGGCGCAAGACTACTAGAAATACCAAACATTGGTGATAAGCGCTTTACTATGGAATATGCCGTTTACAGCGAGCGACATGGTATAGTAGCCGCCAAAGGTAAGGGGTTAATTGTTTATTATAATTACGATAAGAAGATCAGCTGTGAAGTACCTGAATCGCTTATACAGGCTTTTAAACAGCTACAGAACAAAGATAAACATTAATAAATTATAGTAGCGTAACGTTAGCTCTCTTAATAAGAAAGAGGTGATCTTGTATAAATCACAAAACTATAATGATAATTAAATGGCTAACTATGCGATCTATTTTTATCTTACTTGTTTGGTCTGTGTTAATACTATCTAGACCTGCAACCGCAGAAACCCTAACGATTGTTTCTGATTATTGGTTTCCTATGAATGGAGAACCAGACTCAGATATGCCTGGTTATATGATAGAGCTTTCTAAAGCCATATTCGAGCCTCACAATATTAAAATCATATATAAAATATTACCTTGGGAACGAGCTGTGAAGCAAACCCGTGTAGGAACCTATAACTGTGTTGTAGGAGCTTACAAATCAGATACACCAGACTTTATTTTTCCTAAATCACACTGGGGTTATGACTCTCCAAAGTTTTACACTGAAGTTATGGACAGCTGGGATTACGATGGAACCTTGGCATCTTTAAACAATCGAAAAATAGGCGTGATACAAGGTTATAATTATGAAGATAGCTTTGACAACTATGCGAAAGCCAATTCTGGCATTCATATTCAATTTTCTCGTGGTGAGTCAGCCTTAGAAACTAACATTAAAAAATTACTAGCTGGAAGAATAGACACATTATTAGATAGCAGCAGTGTTGTAAACGCAAAGCTTAATGAGATGAATAAAGGTAATACACTTAGAGAAGCTGGTAATATTATTGAACCTGTAAAAATGTATATAGCCTGCAGCCCCAAACTCTTAACTAGTAAGCGCTATGCAGATATTATTGACAATGAAACACAACGTTTAACTAAAAACGGTGAACTACAAAAGATACTTCGTAAATACGGCTTAAGAATGTGGAAAGCTAATTAGCAGGTTCTAACTTTGTAAGAATAAGCGACATGATCATAGATATAATATAGAAGTCCCCATAGGCTCTTTTATATTATATCAAAAAATCTATTTATAAATTAAAGGAAATAATGAACAGCCCCCAGATAACTTACTGCTGTATTCACTCTCTGGCCAGTGGTCGTCCTTAGCTTGTGCAAGCTTAGCAAACACCCAACATTTGTCTTTACTTTCAGGAAGCCGCATATCTGACAGCACCCCTTTCTCTATTGATTTCAGGCTAACAAACTTATTAGACATGCGAATACCGCCATCAGACTCACTGTCTAGAATTAGATATTTATCTGCGTTTTTATCTGAGCTATCCCAAGCATCCCATTTAACACCCTTCCTATCTAAACCCCTATGTGGACGGCCATTATGTGCAAATCCAGCCCAATAATTTCGCATCCGTTTGGACAAATTCTCTCTACTCTCTTTATTATCTTTATTATACATTTGCTGAAACATTTTACTTTTATCGGTAAAGCCGAACACAAATGGGATTTCCATCCCATGACCTGCACCAATAAGACGATCTATTTCAACACCAAATGGTCTAGCCTGTTCGTCCCAATCAAATCTATATGCCCAAATTTTACCTGGCATAGATTCACTTAACGCAGTCGCATATTTATCTACCCCATTAAATTTCCACATTTTTGAAGGGTACTCAGCAAATGCATCATATTTAACTTGGTCTTTAACTATAAAATATGCGCCGAAATAAATATCTACTAATTTTGGATCTTTAAATTGATAAAGCTTATTTTCATCCCTATTTGTCCCTGCAATAAGAGAAATATTATTGTGTGTATTTGCATCTGCAAACAATTCCGCAGGATCTCCTTTGGGAATTACAATCCCATCAGAAATCAAGTCTGGATTGCGCAGACCAATGGGTTTATCGCCATATCTATACGCACTGAAAATTTGATCAGGACTTAGAGATTTTAGAAATACGGACCTTTCTTCATGGGGAGTGGCGACCAAAGAAAGTTTCACGTCTTCAATATTTTTCTTTGGTTGTTTGGCTGCGTGAATATAAAGCTCTACCTGCTGGGCTGAAAACTCTTTTCCGCCATCCTTTACAAAATTAGATGCGGCTGCAGAAGAGGTTAAAGTCAAGCCTCCACTTTGAGTAATTGCTTTATGAAATAACCCTTTAGCCTGTGGACTCAGCATTAAACTGTAGGTATTAAATGCACCAGCTGACTCACCAAACACAGTAACATTGTCTATATTGCCGCCAAAACTGGCAATATTCTCTTGAACCCACTTAAGCGACTCAATTACATCTAATATTCCATAATTACCGCTATTATCTAGATCAGAACCGGTTTTATTCAATGATGGGTTTAAAAACCAGCCAAATGGCCCTAAGCGGTAATTGATACTCACTACAATCACATTTTGCTCAGCGGCTAGACGGGAACCATCATACATTGAACCAGTCCCCACTTTATTGCTGCCGCCATGGACCCAAAGCATTACGGGTAACTTTTTATTTTTATCGGCAATGTCTTCTTTAGTTAACTTTGGCGCATAGATGGATAAGTACAAGCAGTCTTCACTGCCGCCTATAGTACCAAACTCTCCTGTTATCCCCCCAAGACCTCCTGCAAGCTGAGTACAAGCTGAGCCATGTTGGGTTGCCTTAAATGGCTTGGTCGTAAATGCATCAGCTTTTCTTGGAGCCTTCCAACGCAAATCGTTTACAGGTGCCTTAGCAAAAGGAATCCCTATCCAAGAGTGATTGTTGTATTTCCCGTTAAAACCTACAATTGAGCCTTGAAAGATTATCCGTTCAGAGTCAGCGGATGGATTGTTAGTTAGATTATCGGTAGAGCAAGCAGCAAGAAAAAGCATAATAGCGCTCGTATAAATACGATTAAGTGTCGTCAGGGCCATTTATATATCCGTTAGAATGTGATTATTATTAGAATTTAGACAGCCATAAAACAACAAGGACTTCTCTTCAGCTTAACGGAAGCAGCAGGCAAAAAAAAGAGCCAATAAATATTGGCTCTTTTTAAATCTACGTTATGAGCTATTTTTTGATTTTCTTAAACGCCTCATTTTCATGCTGAATTATCGTGGCTATTAAGCCAATTACAATACCTGCACTGCCAAGTGCAAAAAACACTAATGCTGCTGGGTTATCAGCAAAGGTAAAGTAGGCCGTTGCATTTTCCCATGTGGTAATAGATGTGCCCATTTTAAGCTCCCTGAGGTTCTGTATTAGCTAATTTATTTGGTACTTCACTTTCTTTTGATGCTGGAGTAGTTGCTTCTGGATAAGGTTTTGCTAACATTTCAACTTCATCAATGCCTAAAACTTCAGCCTCTGGTGGAACTCTTAAAGAATTAAACTTCTTGAGCAGCAATGACAAACCATAGCCAGGAATAAATCCAACTAAAGCCATTATGATTGCTGATAACGTTTGACCATATAAGGTTATGTCTGGACTACCGTTTACGTTCGGTGTTCCTCCAGCAAATACACCTACTAGGATTACCGCTACGAAACCGGTAAAACCATGGACAGATACGGCTCCTACTGCGTCGTCTATACCGCGTTTCTCAAGGAATTTGGCGAATCCTACCGCAACAAAACCCATGCTAACTGCAATCATAAACGCAAGTGTTGGACTATATAGATCCAAGCCTGCAGCCACTGAAATAATGCCTACTAGGCCACCGGACATTGTCCAGAAAGGATCTCGTGTTGCGATATAACAACCAATTACACCACCCGAAAAGCCCATTAACGTATTGAATGCAAAAGCAGATAAGTTTGTTGGAGTATTGTAAATAGTTGTCCAACCTAGATCGCCCCCATTAAAGATAATGCACCCCCCCAAGAAACCGAAGAAACCGAAGATAATCATCATCAAACCAATCAATGTCATTGGTAAATTGTGAGGAGCGATTGTTTGAGGAACACCATCAATAAATTTGCCAGTACGAGCGCCTAAATTTATTAACACACCTAAGGTGAAGAAACCTGCAACAGCATGTACAACACCCGAGGCGCCAACATCGTGATAACCCAGTTCAGTTAACAACCAACCGTCTGGATGCCAACCCCAAGCACCAGCGAGAATCCACACCGCACTGCCTAGAAAGACTGTTAATATTAAAAATGCACTCACTCGTATTCGCTCAATTACCGCACCTGATAAAATAGAACCAGTAGTAGCACCAAATAAAGCAAATGCAGCCCAAAAAATCCCTGTTCCCATGTCAGAGAGGTCCGGACCCATACTGGCAGCCCAAGGTAGAGCGCCAGAGGCGTCAATAGGAATTAATCCGTTTGGAAAAGCATTATAGATCCACCAACCGAAAAGGTAGAATGTTGGAATAATACAGGCAAGTGCTAAAATATTTTTAACACCCGCTGCCAGTGCATTTTTACTTCGAGATGCTCCCATTTCATACGCTAGAAATCCAGCGTGGATCATTAACATGATGGCCGTACACCACCAGTAAAACACTTCGACGTTCATCGCCTGATGCATTTCAAACGTGCTTTGTTGAGTTGCAATTTGAGCCTGCAAACTCTCAAGCGATAATGGTATGGTTTCGTCCATTGGACTCTCCTAATTGTGTTTAACTTAAGTGTTGTGTTGGTTGGTTGGTTGGTTGGTTATTTATCGTTTTATAAATCAGTTAACGTATTGTGCTGTGTAAGAAAGTTTTCGTTATTTTTTTTATGAGTTAAGTTGATGTTAATTCGCTCTTTTAAATTAACACCACTAAATCCTAATCGATTTGACTCTTTTATCAGATAAAGACATTTTTCAACGGCATCAGAATATGACAAACCCGCTAATCTAATATTTGAAATACAGTTACGCTGTGCATCGTTGCAACCGATACTAGGATTGAATGTTAGATATAAGCCCATACTGTCAGGACTAGACAAACCCGGTCTCTCACCAATAAGTACAATTACTAATTTAGCCCCTAATGTCTCTGCAATAGAATCACCAATGGCAACCCTACCCTCACTACAAATACTCAAAGGTGCATAGTTAAAATCTAATTTTTCCATAGCTGTTAATAATTTATCTAGAAAAGGGCTCACGTTTACATCTATAGCCTTTGATGACAAACCATCTACAATACAAATTGCAATATCATAATCAGCTGAATATTTTTTTAATTGCTCATGGCTTTGAGCTGAAATAATGCGCCCTAGATCTGGTCGTTGTAAGTAAGTAATACGGTCAACAGCTTCAGATTTTAATACCAAAGGTTCAGTAAATCTGAACAATTGAGGAAAGCAGGCCAAACCTTTTAATTGATCTCTTAACTGAAGGTTAACCTTGAGTGAATCTAATGGCACATGAACTGCGTCCCTTGCTTGTGCATGCCCTAACTGAAACTCCAATAGTTTATTAGTGGGTATTGCATGCCCAGTTCGACCCAAAGCAATTCGTGCATCGGTGAACGCTTTCAAACCTTCCCAATTATTTTCTACAACAAGGTCAATTTTTTTAATGACATCGCTCAATTTAACCCACCACCATTAACATTGAGTAACTTATTAGAAAACACCTCTGGAATACTGTTATTTAATTTAAAATTATCAACCATAATATCCATTTTATTTAACCAAGCTTCGAATTCTGGAGCAGGTCTTAAGCCTAATAACTTCCGAATATATAATGCATCATGAAATGATGTGGTTTGATAATTAAGCATAATGTCATCAGACCCCGGAATTCCCATTACAAAATTACATCCCGCATTGGCCAGTAAAGTTAATAAATTATCCATATCATTTTGATCAGCTTCGGCATGATTGGTATAACAAACATCACACCCCATTGGTAAACCTAATAATTTCCCGCAAAAATGATCTTCCAAACCTGCTCTAATTATTTGTTTGCCGTCATATAAGTATTCAGGGCCGATGAAACCCACAACCGTATTTACTAAAAATGGATTGAACTTCCTAGCAACACCGTAAGCTCTTACCTCACAAGTTTGCTGATCAAGACCATGGTTTGCATTAGCACTTAAACTGCTGCCCTGCCCAGTTTCAAAATACATAACGTTATTACCAACAGTTCCTCTATTTAATGATAATGCGGCATCTTGTGCTTCTTTTAAAACATTTAAATTAAAACCAAAGCTGTCGTTAGTTGCCTGTGTTCCAGCTATGCTTTGAAATACCAGATCAACTGGAGCACCATTCTCGATACACTCAATGGTGTTTGTAACATGGGTTAATACGCATGATTGCGTTGGTATCTCATAATGCTGAATAACCTCATCAATCATATTCAATAGCATTGTGCACTGCTGAACGTTGTCAGTAGCTGGGTTAATGCCTATAACCGCATCACCACTTGCATACAGCAATCCATCTAACATACTGGCTGCAATTCCTGACATATCATCAGTTGGATGATTTGGCTGCAAACGGGTAGAAAAATGACCTGGCAAACCTATTGTATTTCGAAATCTTGTAATTACCTGACATTTTTTTGCCACATAAATTAAATCTTGATTCCGCATTATTTTGCTAACTGCAGCAGCCATCTCTGGAGTTATAGACTTATGTAATAACTTAATCGTAATTCCATCACAGATGTCGCTTAATAAATAATTTCTAAAATCACCAATGGTTAAGTGGCTGATTATTTTAAAGTTTTGATCATCATGTTCATCTAATATCAACCGAGTTACTTCATCGTCTTCATATGGCACCAATGCTTCATTTAAGAATGTTTTCAAAGGAACGTCGGCTAAACAAAGTTGTGCAACCGCCCGTTCCTTTTCTGAAGCTGCTGCCACACCGGCTAATACATCGCCACTTCGTAACGGTGTTGCCTTAGCCATAAGATCGGCCAAACTTGAAAATTTAAAAACTTCTTTTAAAAAAGTATATTTATATATGGCCATATTATTCTTTACACCAACTTAATCGTAGGCATATTATTTGCGTACATGTTAATAAGATAAAATATTCATTACTTCTTTGCATAGCTCTAATTTAACAAAAAAATAAATAATGGATTATCAATATTTGGCAAATCGATACTTTTTAATTAGAAAGCTTAAATTAACTAGAAAAAAATTAAAAAAGCACCATTACTGTTCGTAGTAATTGATTTAATCTTAATTTAAATTGGGTAATTACATATGAGACAAGATATAGAACCAAAGAAGTGCAATGACATTTCTGTAAAGGTCAGTCATGACGCACATGAACATGCGCACAACATTAGTAACTGGGATCAAAAATATGATCAAATAAGTGCAGGTAGATTTCAAGGAGTCATTAAGGAACGGTTACTAGATGACTTACAAGTGTTTAAAGAACACACCAGTAAAGCATTAAGCCAGCAATGCATTGTCTGGCCCGAGAGCATTTGGTTAGGCATACCTCCAAGTAATAATAATGAATATAAAAGTAGTAAAATTAATGGCTTAAAGTTAAATGACGATGACATAATGTGTCGACCTGGCTGTCAATCCTTTGAACTAACCACTCCAGAAAGCTTTGATATCTTTGGCATTGTTATGGACCAAAAAGCGCTTAACAGAGAGGCGCATAAACAAGAAATAGAATTAAACTGGCATGAAATATCGAATAATGAACGTTTGTCTATTCCGCATTCTACTAAAGTTGCTATGGATTATTTGTTAGGCAGAGTACTTGATACATCAAATATCCATATAAGTTCGACTCCAGAACATTTAACAAAAGACTTGCTCATCATGGGATTATTAGACGTATTTATTAAAGAATCTCCCAATCGAGATATTCATAATAGTTATCAGCGTAGAAAAAATATAGTCGATAAAGCCAGAGATTTTTTAAACCAGCATCAAGAACAAGCTATAACACTCACTGAGCTTTGTGAGGCATGCCATACAAGCAGACGTACATTGCAAAATAGCTTTGAGACTATATTAGGATTATCCCCTATTCAGTACCTACGATATACAAGATTAAATGGTGTTAGACGTACATTAAAAAATGCAGAAAATAATGAAAAGATCGGAGACATTGCGGCTAAATGGGGGTTTTGGCATTTAAGTCAGTTTGCTAAAGATTATAAAATTGTATTTGAAGAGTCACCAAAAGACACGTTAAATATTTTGTAGGAAGCCATTAATGAATAAGCACAAAAAAAGTGCCCTAGGCACTTTTTTAATGAAGCATTTTAATGAAGCATTTTTATTTTTTAACCCATGTAGTTCCTTCACGACTGTCTTGAAGTTCAATACCTTGAGTATCTAAGTCTACGCGTATCTGATCGGCCAGTGCGTAGTCTTTATTTTTTTTGGCCTGCACACGACTTGCAATCATTTTTTGAATATAGGCTTCGTCAATATCTACACCTTGCTTAAAGTATTCTTCTGGGTCAGTTTGCAAGCAACCCAATACATCAGCAAACGACTTCAATAAAGTAGCAAGTTGATCTTTATTGTGGCCTTCTGCTTTATTTACATGCGTAACTAAGTCAAACATGTTGGCTATGGCTTTAGGAGTATTAAAATCATCGTCCATTGCGGCTTTAAAATTGGTTGTGAATTTCTCTACGGTTAGATTGGATTGGTCTAAGGTGACAGATAAGTCACAACCTTTAAGCGAATTATATAAACGATCAAGTTTAATTTGAGCGTCTTGCAAGCCTTCTTGGCTATAGTTAATTTCGCTGCGATATTGAACTGATGCCAAGAAAAATCGAATCACTTCGGCATCGTATTCTTTTAATACATCACGAATAGTAAAGAAGTTGCCTAATGACTTAGACATTTTTTCACCATCAATGCGCAGAGCACCTGCGTGCATCCAGCTATTAGCGTATTGCTCGCCAGTAGCCGCTTCACTTTGTGCTATTTCGTTTTCATGGTGTGGGAATTTTAAGTCTGGGCCACCTCCATGAATATCAAAATTATTACCTAGGCAGCAAGTAGACATGGCAGAGCATTCAATATGCCAGCCTGGACGCCCTTCGCCCCATGGGCTTTTCCACGATGGCTCGCCCGGTTTAGCGGCTTTCCACAATACAAAGTCTAACGGATCTTCTTTTGCGTCTTCAACTTCAACACGAGCACCTGATTCAAGGTCTTCTAGAATCTTTCCTGACAGCTTGCCGTAACCTTCAAATTTACGCACACGATAATACACGTCTCCGTTGCTACCCACGTAAGCATATTCTTTTTCAATCAGGGTCTGCACCATATCCAAAATCCCTTGAATGTGGTCAGTAGCTTTTGGTTCGCTGTTGGGGGTAAGTATATTCAGCTTGGTAAAATCTTCGCTCATGGCTTCTACCATGCGATTTACCAATACTTGAAATTCTTCACCATTCTCGGCTGCACGATTGATTATTTTATCATCAATGTCGGTAATATTTCGAACGTAATTAACGTCGTAACCTAAGTGACGCAAGTAACGTACAATGACATCAAACGACACCATTACACGGGCATGACCCATATGACAAAAATCATAAACTGTCATACCACACACATACATGCCAACTTTACCGGCTTGCAATGGTTTAAACTCTTCTTTTTGACGGGTCAGTGTATTGTAAATATTTAATGTCATTATTGTTTCCTACCACCTTCACATAGCTCATGTGAATTAAGCTTATCGCACGCTTGCGTGCGATAAATAAATTAGCTTGTTAGAGAATTATCTTCGCGCAAACCAATTGTTAAATTGAACACTGGCTTAACGTCAGTGTGATCAAGACGATCAGCTATGTAGTACCCCTCGCGTTCAAATTGAAAAACTGTTTCGGGGGCAACATTTGCAAGTGCTGGCTCAATTAAAGCGGTTGTTACCACTAACGAATCTGGGGTTAGACAATCCATAAAGTCCTTATGGCCACCGTCTGGGTTTTCATCACTAAACAAACGACCATAGCTGCGTATTTCAGCTTCTACAGCATGCTTGGCACTGACCCAATGCACAACCCCTTTAGGCTTGTCGCCGTCTTCAGGGTCGCGACCTAGTGTGTTTTCAACTAATGAGGCATTTACTTGTGTAATATTACCTTCGGCGTCTTTTTCAATGCCATCAGCTTGGATAACATAACCATGACGCAAACGAATGCGCTTACCTAAACAGAATTTCTTCTTAAATTTTCGGCTGTATTCTTCTTTAAAATCAGCATGATCAATATAAAGCTCTTTTGAAAATGGCACGTCACGCTCACCCAGCTCTTCACGGTCTTGTAAGAAACCTATTTTCAACGTTTCTTCGTGATCGTTGGACATATTTGTTAGCACGACTTTAAGTGGATTTAATACCGCCATGGCACGGGGCGCATTTCGGTTTAAGTCATCGCGAATAAAGAACTCTAACTGGGCGACATTAACGGTACCATCTGTTTTGGCTACGGCTAAACTGTCACAAAAGTTACGTATCGCGTCGGCTGTATAACCACGGCGACGCATGCCAGAAATAGTTGGCATTCTTGGGTCGTCCCAACCATTTACTACTTTACCTTCAACAAGTGCACGTAATTTGCGTTTACTGGTTACAGTATAATTAATATTTAAACGACCAAATTCATATTGATGGGGCACGGCTGGTGTATCTAAGCTTTCAATAAACCAGTCGTAAAGTGGACGGTGATCGGCAAACTCTAACGTGCAAACTGAGTGCGTAACTCCTTCTATTGCATCAGACTGGCCGTGGGCAAAATCATAGCTTGGGTAAATGCACCATTTGTCACCTGTTTGATGGTGAGTGGCTTTTTTAATTCGATAAATGTACGGATCTCGCAAACTCATGTTGGGAGCAGCCATATCAATTTTTAC
>JBLHVV010000048.1:0-21296 GCA_047628755.1 Crocinitomicaceae bacterium
GGGTAAAATTCTAAAATGTATTCTTGAGTATCTTGCTTGCGATGGTAGCTATAAGGTACTATCCGCGCATTACCGCTTTTACTTAAAAATGTTAAACCCGAAATAGTAGATGCTTGGCGACCAAACAAGGGAGCAAATACAGCATGTTTACGACCATAATCTTGGTCTGGTGCATACCAAAGGGCTTCGCCACGTTTTAGGCAATTAATAAATCCTTTCACATCTTTTTTATGATAAGCGTGAGTTACCCAGCGATAACGACCACGCATCATAACGGCATTCATTAATTTATTATCAAGAGGGCGATAGGTGACATTCATTTGAGTCACTAAACTGGTGAGCGCCCCGGCTAAATCTAAAATACTAAAATGCGCACCAGCAAGCACTACACCTTGTCCATTATCAAGGTATATATCTAAGTGTTCTTTACCACGTATATCTAAGCTCGCATTAAATCGCTTGTAGTCACCAAACCACGCAGTGGCACTGTCAATATAGCCATGCATATTTTCATGAAAAATTTGTTTAACTAATGCAGACTTTTCTACAGAATTTAATTCTGGAAAACAAATGTCTACGTTAACCTGAACAACCTTGCGACGGCCCTTTGCTAGATTGTAGGTGAGCCATGCTAGCCCGCGGCTAATTTGCCATTGGACTTTAAAAGAAAATAATTGACTAATAAATAAAAACCCAACAAATAGCCAGACACCCCAATATTTTGGTTTTAGGTATTCAAGTTTTAATAAGGCAGTATCTTCAATCTGATTTGGCGATTGTTGATTATTCATAGTTAATATTTACACTTTTATAATTATTTTTGGTTTTTCTTAATTGAATTAATAATATTGGTAGTAGAGCAACCATCTTCAAAATTCAAAACTTGCACTTGACCGCCATGGGCAATCACTTCAGCGCCACCAGCAATGTCTGCGATTTTATAGTCGCCTCCTTTCACTAAAATATCAGGCAGCAATCTTGCAATCAAACTTTGCGGCGTATCTTCTGAAAACGGTACTACCCAGTCAACACTTTCTAATCCGGCTAAAACGTCCATGCGATGATCAGTTGGATTAATTGGGCGACCCTCACCTTTTAAGCGCTTAACCGATGCATCGGTATTTACGGCAACCACTAAACGATCGCCCAGTTTTTTTGCGTTTCGTAAATAACTAACATGACCCGGATGTAAAAGATCGAAGCAGCCATTGGTCATAACAATGGTTTCACCGGCCAGTTGTGCATCTTTAATGGCATTTAATAATGCTTGTTCACTCATAATACCGCCGTGTGCAACTTCATCGGCTTTAGCCTCGCGGCGCAATTCTGCAAGACTAACGGTAGCAGTACCCAATTTAGCAACCACCAAAGCGGCCGCCGCGTTAGCCAAGGCAGTCGCTTCTGCCAGCGTAGATCCAGCAGCCACAGCTGCTGCCAATACACTAATTACAGTATCACCTGCACCAGTGACGTCATATACTTCACGAGCAGTGGCGGCCAGATGAACGGGTTGCTGGCCTTTTTGAAACAACGTCATACCTTTTTCACTGCGAGTGACCAGTAGGGCTTCTAGCCCTGCAGTTTCTAATAAATCAAAACCTTTTTTAACTAAATCAGCTTCGTCTTCACAGCGCCCAACAACGCCTTCAAATTCACTTAGGTTGGGTGTGATTAAAGATGCGCCACGGTAACGTTCAAATTGGGTTCCTTTAGGGTCAATTAACACTGGCTTGCCAGCATCACGACCAATTTGAATAAAGTCTTCAATGTTGTTAAGCGCCCCTTTGCCATAATCACTTAACACTACAACATCACAATTGGCCACTTGCTGTTTAAAGTTTTCTAGCATGGCGGAATTATCCACCTGACCGAATGACTCTTCAAAATCTAAGCGAATTAATTGCTGATTGCGACTTAAAACCCGTAACTTGGTAATGGTGGGATGAGTATTAATCTTAGTGAACTCAGTGCGTATATTGTCATGAGCCAAAGTTTCTTCAAGTACATAGGCGTTATCATCATTGCCCACCAAGCCAAGCAAACTTGCGTTTGCGGTTAAGCTGGCAATATTAAGTGCCACGTTTCCTGCACCGCCAGCGCGATCTTCTATGGCGTTTACTTTAACGATAGGAACCGGCGCTTCAGGGCTGATGCGAGAGGTGGGACCAGTCCAATAGCGGTCTAGCATTACATCGCCAACCACTAGAACACGTGCTTGATCAAATTTAGGGATTCGCAAAGTCATTAAGTACAACCAAACCATTTTAATTAGCCGCTAATATTAACACGACCAGCTACGTTAGGCATAAGAGCTGAGCCATAAATAATGGGTGTATTAGGTAAAATAGGTAAAATGCTGCAGTTACGGGTAGAATTACCCAATATGTTAATAGTTACTTATGATTGGAGTTAAATTAAACTTATGGCCCGCATTCTATACTCCTGCATTTTCAGCTTATTAATGCCATTTATCCTAATTCGGTTGATCATGCGTGCCCGTAAAGCTCCTGAATATTCAAAGCGCTGGTGGCAGCGATTCGGCTTTTTTAGCATTCCAAATAATGCAAGTAACCAAAATAAGTCTAGTGGAATTTGGTTTCATACGGTGAGCATGGGAGAGTTTATTGCTGCTGCACCGCTTATTCAACAAACGCTAGCAGCTAACCCCCAAATGCTAATTACAGTTACCACCACTACACCTACTGGCAGTGCGCAGGTTCAAAAGCAGTTTGCTGAAGAGATTGCCGCAGGGCAAGTGTTTCATGTTTATTTACCCTACGATCTACCTTGGCTGTTAAATGGCTTCATCAGAAAAATTAAACCAGGCCTATTGGTTATTTTAGAGACAGAACTTTGGCCAAACTTGATTCACTGTGCCAAAAAATCTGGTTGTAAAGTCATGGTGATTAATGCTCGATTAAGTGAGCGCAGTGCCAAAGGTTATGGAAAGGTAGCGAGTTTAACCAAGTCTATGCTGAGACAAGTAGATTGCTTAGCGGTTCAAAACAGCACAGACGGGCAGCGTTTTTTGCAGTTAGGTATGCCAGAACAAAATATGCAGGTGACAGGCAGTATCAAATTCGATTTAACCATTGATCAAAGTTTAATTGAGCAAGGATTGCAATGGCGAAAAGTATGGGGCGAAAACAGAAAAGTTATTGTAGTAGCCAGTACCCATTTAGGCGAAGATCAAATTGCCTTGAGTGCATTTAAGCAAGCTTTAGACGATCATCCAGGTTCATTAATGGTGGTTGTGCCTAGACATCCAGAGCGCTTTGATCAAGTTGCTAAGCTTATTGAGCAGCATGGTTTTAAGTTAGGTCGTCGCAGCCAAGACAGTATTTCTGAACACAATGAGGTAGTGCTGCTTGATACAATGGGCGAGCTAGTGTTATTTTTAGCGGCTAGTGATGTATGTATTATGGGTGGTAGTTTCGTAGAAAAAGGCGCTCATAATCCATTAGAGGCAGCGGCATTAAAGGTGCCTGTGCTAATCGGGCCAAGCCAGTTTAACTTTGCTTTAATTTGCGAGCAGTTAGAAAAGGCAGGGGGGCTGCAAACGGTTTCTGAGCAAACGTTAGCGGTTACGCTGAATCAATGGCTTGGAGATCAAGTGTTGATTGACGAAAAAGGTTTTGCGGCGAAAGCAGTGGTTGATAATAATCGTGGGGCTAAGCAGAAGGTATTTGAACTGATAGAAAGCTATAAATAAATCTAATACCCCGTGGTTGTGTAGTCAATATGAAAGTCTATGTCATTAACTCGGCTAACGGCAGTTTCAATGTTGCCATCATCATGCAGTTCCATCCAACGATAACCAGGGCCTTCTTTATCCACATTAAAGTCGTCTGAGTCAGGTGTGAACTGAATGCAGGTAGAAGGTGTAGATATAAAGCGCACATTATTGATCGTGCTGTCGCTGTCCTGATGAACGTGCCCCCATAAAACGACTCTTACGTTATCGTACTCAGCGATTAAATCTAAAAACGCTTGGCTGTTAATGATTTTCTGAGTATCTAGCCACTTACATCCCATAAGTTTAGGGTGGTGATGCATGGTGATTAAGGTATGGCTGGTGCGGTCAGTTTCTAGGGCATTCTTTAATAATGCAAGCTGGCCATCGGCAAGGTTTCCGCCTGCGGACCCAGGTATTTGGCTGTCCAATAAGATTATCTGCCATGGACCTTTTTTGATCACAGGCAACATTTCTTTTTTTGCGCTGACTACTTTCAGCATGGTTTCACGGTGATCGTGATTACCAGGAATCCAGTATTGATCTTTACCGCCTTTAGCAATTAAATCTTTAAGGTATTGGTAAGATGCTTGGCTGCCGTCTTGGCTCAAGTCACCAGTGCACAAAAAAAACTCGAATGAGTCTTGTTCTTTATGCAAGCGATCAAGAACAGCATTCAGGCTTGATTTAGTATCCATGCCTAAAAGCTTTCCGGGCTCAGTGCTGAACAGATGACAATCTGTAATTTGTATAAATTTTTGCATTGTGAAACTTATAGTTACTCATTCTTAAGCGAAGTGAACGCTTCTTAATGTCACAAACCGCATGTAACACTCACGACTATATCTCTTTTTGCTTAGTCAGTTCTAGTGCTAGAGTCACATTTCGAGGGCTGAGGATGAAAATTCAATTGAATATTTGCCTCACCATGTTCTAAGCAATGGTTAAGCCAGTCAGAAAAAAATAAATTTATCTGATGCTTTTCATCCGGTTGGTACATTTGAGGGTTGGGATAAGAATAGACCCCGTTAAACCTATGGTTATTATCGAAGCTAATGACTTCAGCCATGCGCACATCTTGATATAAACGAATCTCCATTGTTGGTGGTTTTAGATAATCAGCTAATTCATTCGTCTGTTCAACCAGTATTGTCAGGGTATATTTAAAATGCTCTTCAATACTAAATCGAATTCGAGTGCTTTCTTGTGGACCTCCAGACAGATTAAATTCACGGCCAATATCATCATTCATATTGGGCAGCAACTTTAAAAGTCGAGCGTAATTTGCCTCACAAATACTAGAAATAGTTGAGAGGTCGGGTACGTATTGTTTTTTATTTAGCCTATCCATTCATCAAGTATGCACTAAAAATTATAAAATGCCTTTCAGACGTTGAATTTCTAGCCATTGAAGCGAAATTATAGTGGCTGCGTTATTGATACTTCCCTGGCGTACGGCTTCAAATGCATCTTCTGTAGATATTTTATGGACTTTAATATCCTCACCTTCTTCTGGTAGCCCATGGCAGCCACTAATATGCTGGCTGTCAACTTCTGCCATATATAGATGCATTTTTTCGTCGGCACCGCCGGGACTGACCAAATAATTACAAATATGAGTGAGTTTACTAATGCTAGTGCCTGATTCTTCATAGGTCTCTCGAATAGCTACCGCTTCTGGTGTTTCCCCAGGTTCTATCATGCCGGCTACTATTTCAAATATCCAAGGGCTTGCTTCATTCAATGCGCCAACCCTAAACTGCTCAATCAGCACCACTTCATCTGTATTTGAATCGAACAGCAAAACCCCTACAGCCGGGCCTCGATCAAAACGTTCTCGACTTAGCTCTGGGCTCCAGCCCCCTTCGAATAGGCGATGCCTGAAGGTGAGCTTTGTTATTTGAAAAAAACCCTTAAAACAGACCTCCTCCTTGACGATTTTTGCATCTTGATTGCTAAAGCTGGATACTAAGCTTGGAATCAAATTAGATGTCCTGTGGTTCATGTACATTCACCAATTCAAAGTGTAAGGAAGTGTTTGTGCCAATAATGGAACAATAAGTTGTATTAGGTTGGTCTAATGCAGGCTTCCAAGATGACGTGTAAGTGTTTAGAATCCTTGCACATTACCTTATCTCTATGACTTCTAATAGGAAGTGACAATGAAAAAATTAGTAATCGCCATTGTGGCGTTGGGATTTGCAGTTTCATCTCAAGCCACAAGTCTTAAAGATGTCTATCAGCAGGCGCTAGCCAATGACCCGCAATTAGCAGCTGAATTAGCATTGGCAAATGCAAAAGCCCAGTCAAAAGGACTTGCAGGTGCCGCTGTAATGCCCACTTTAGTATTTGATGCAGATATTGGTTCTACATCAGTGGATGATTCTGCCATTTCTGATGTGGACTCTTCCACATATAAACTAACTTTAAGACAAACTTTAATAGCCCCTGAGGCTTGGTTTAGCTATGGAGCCGCTACTGCTGCGTCTGATGCAGCTGAGCTAGAAGCTCGCAAAGCCGAGCAAAGCTTGGTAGTACGTGTAAGCGATTCGTATTTTAACGTATTGCGTGCCAACTCTGGTCTGGCTTCCGCTAAAGCCACTGAAGCCGCCGTTAAGCGTCAATTAGAGCAAACTCAGCAGCGTTTCAAGGTCGGTTTGATTGCTATTACCGATGTTCATGAGGCTCAAGCTCAGTACGATAGTGCCACAGTAGAATTAATTACTGCCGAAACCCTTTTAGACATTGCTTACGAATCTTTAGCGGTTTTAACCGGTGAGCGTTATGACCGTATTCTGCCATTAAAAGAAGTTATTCCACTGATTGGCCCTATGCCAGCTGATCGCACCTATTGGGAGCAAAAAGCCCTGGGTCAAAACCTTGATGTTTTAATTTCAGAGCAAAATCAAATTGGTGCTCAGCGCAATCATAAGTCAAAAATATCAGGGCATTTACCAACGGTTAGCTTGGTAGGTACCCATACGATTGCAGAAACGGATCTGTCTGGGTCTGACATTGAAACCACGTCAACTTACCTGGGTGTTAATGTTAGCCTGCCTATATTTTCAGGTGGCTCTACTTGGGCTGGCCAGAAGGAAGCGTATTATCAGCGTCAGGCTGCCGAATTTGGGTTCGAAGCTTCTCGTCGTGGAGCGAGCTTAAACGTACGTAACTTATTCCGCACCTTAGAAGCCGATATTGCTCGTATTAAAGCCCGTAAGCAGGCCATGACATCGGCTAAAAGCGCCATGGAAGCCACACAAACGGGTTATGAAGTAGGAACTCGTAACATTGTTGAGGTATTAACCGCTCAGAGAGCAGTATTTGGTGCCCAATTTAATTATGCTGCGGCTAGATATGACTATGTTATTAACGTTTTGAAGTTTCGTCAGGCGGTTGGGGAACTTTCGGTGGCTGACATAGACGAAGTAAGTAACTGGTTACAAAACTGATTCGAGGTTTTTTAATAGTTTTATTGTTTGTCCCGATGATCTAGCTTGATAATGAGTTAGCTTATTTTTAACCCGCCCTGTGCGGGTTTTTTTATACTTGAACATTTTACTGTGTCACTAGTGGTATTAATGCTCGAGTTCACCTTTAGCGTCGTTGATACTGGATTTTTATGTTTGTTTAGGTAACACGCACCGCTATCCTCTTGCAGGGGTCGTACAGCTGCTAGTATGCTATTGCAGCATCAATTAATGCATAAGTATGAGAATATCCATTTACATGATCCCAAAACAGCTACGTTGTTTATACTTACACGGTTTTAAAAGTGGGCCAAGCTCCATTAAGGCTCAGCAAACGGTCGGTTTCTTTGCAGCAGCTGATAAGGCTCAAAATATCCATGTGCCGCAGCTTTCAGCTGAACCGAGTAAAGCTATAGGCGAGGCTCAGTTTTTATATGAGCAATTAATAGACGAAGTAGGCATTGAAAATGTATTGGTTATCGGCAGCTCTTTAGGTGGCTATTACGCCAGTTATCTAGTTGAACATTTTGGCGGCAGGGCTGTTGTCATAAATCCAGCTATCAGACCATATGATTTACTTGAATACTATTTAGGTGAAAATGAAAACCTGTACAATGGCGAAAAATTTACTGTAACTAAAGATAGTATCAGCCAATTAAAAGCCATTGATGTTGCGTTTAATCAGCCAAAACATCATTTGCTGTTAGTAAAAATGCAAGATCAGACACTAGATTCATCATTAGCGGTAACAAAATACCGCCATGGCCCCTGTTTTATTGAATACGGTGGAGATCATAGCTACCATGATTTTGCCAAGCGACTAATCAGTATTATCAATTTTGCGCTGAGCCCTTATTAAGCTCAGACAATAATAATTTAGAAATAAGAGTCATCTAAGTATGAGTAACTATACGGCCCAATCTATAGAGGTGCTAAGTGGTCTGGATCCGGTACGAAAGCGTCCGGGCATGTACACCGAAACCAATCGCCCCAATCACCTTGCTCAAGAAGTTATTGATAACTCGGTAGATGAAGCTCTTGGTGGACATTGTAGCCACATAAAAATTGAACTGTTTGCAGACCAGTCTTTATCAGTAACAGATGACGGTCGTGGAATGCCCACAGACATTCACCCTGAGCATGGTGTGAGTGGCGTAGAGCTAATTTTAACCAAGCTTCACTCAGGTGGTAAGTTTAACAATGACAATTATCAGTTTTCTGGTGGTTTGCACGGTGTAGGCGTTTCGGTTGTTAATGCATTATCCCAAGCCTTAGAGGTGACCATTCGCCGCGGTGGTGAGATTTATAGGATTGCATTTAAAGATGGCTATAAAGCCATCGAACTAGAAAAAATAGGCGATACTAAAAAGAAAAAAGACACCGGCACTACAGTCCGCTTTTTACCAGACCCTCAATATTTTGATAGTGCTAAGTTTTCAGTAACTCGTCTTAAGCACGTGCTGCGTGCTAAAGCAGTTTTATGCCCAGGCTTAAACATAGAATTTATTAACCATGGCAATACATCTGATAACGCCGAATGGTTTTATGAAGACGGTTTAGTCGATTATTTAACAGACGCCACAAAAGGCTACGAAGTTTTACCGCCAGAACCATTTGAAGGTTCTATGGTTGGGCAAAAAGAAGCCGTTGATTGGGCCGTGCAATGGATGCCAGAAGGTGGTGACCAGTTAATGGAAAGCTACGTTAACCTAATTCCCACCGCACAAGGTGGCACCCATGTTAATGGATTAAGAACTGGTTTATTAGAAGCCTTAAGAGAGTTCTGTGAATTCAGAAACCTACTACCTCGTGGCGTTAAATTAACCCCCGATGATGTCTGGGACAAGGTGGCTTTTGTACTAAGTACTAAAATGGGCGATCCACAATTTAACGGTCAAACTAAAGAGCGTCTATCTAGTCGACAAGCCGCTGGGTTTGTTTCTGGAGTGATAAAAGACAGCTTTAGTTTATGGCTAAACGAACACTCTGCCATGGGTGAAACGTTAGCCGAAATGGTGATAAGCAATGCACAGCGAAGAATGCGCAGTGCGAAAAAAGTGGTTCGTAAAAAAATTACTCAAGGGCCTGCATTACCAGGAAAGCTAGCCGATTGCTCAACCAATGACCCAAGCTATTCTGAAATATTTTTAGTAGAGGGGGACTCAGCTGGTGGGTCTGCAAAGCAAGCTCGTAGTCGAGAGTTCCAAGCCATTATGCCATTACGGGGTAAAATCCTAAATAGCTGGGAAGTTGACTCAAGCGAAGTCTTAGCCAGTAATGAAATTCACGACATTTCGGTGGCTCTAGGAGTAGACCCAGGCGAAGCCGATATGAGTGGCTTACGTTACGGCAAGGTTTGTATCCTAGCCGATGCGGACAGTGATGGGCTTCACATCGCCACACTAATTTGCGCATTATTTGTTAAGCACTTTAGACCCATGGTCGAGCAAGGGCATGTCTATGTTGCGATGCCACCGTTGTACAGAATTGACGTGGGCAAAGACGTTTATTATGCCCTAGATGAAGCGGAGCGAGAAAGTGTGCTAGAGCGTATTAGAGTTGAGAAAAAACGTGGCAAGGTAGGTGTACAGCGATTTAAAGGTCTGGGCGAAATGAACCCACCACAACTGCGCGAAACCACCATGGATCCAGATACACGGCGACTAGTTCGACTGTCATTAAATGAAGGCGATGGCACAGATGAAATGATGGATATGTTGCTATCTAAAAAACGTGCCGCCGATAGGAAGACTTGGCTAGAAGAAAAAGGCAATCTTCTCGACATTTAAAGATAGATTAATATCAGTAAGCAACAAGAAAATTAAAAATTAAAATTTACACTAGCGAAACTGGCTAGGAGAATAAAAAAACATGAGTGAAGTAATAATTGGGGAAGACGGTATAGAACGTCAAACTCTAAAAGATTATACCGAAAGCGCATATTTAAATTATTCCATGTACGTAATCATGGACCGTGCGCTTCCGCATATTGGCGATGGCTTAAAACCCGTTCAGCGTCGTATTACCTACGCTATGAGTGAGCTGGGTTTAAAAGCTGGATCAAAATATAAAAAATCGGCCCGAACTGTGGGCGATGTGTTAGGTAAATTTCACCCCCATGGTGACAGTGCTTGTTACGAAGCTATGGTATTAATGGCGCAACCATTTTCCTATCGCTACCCGCTAGTAGATGGTCAGGGTAACTGGGGCAGTGCAGATGACCCTAAATCATTTGCGGCCATGCGTTATACCGAAAGTAAATTAACTAAATACGCCGACGTATTATTGTCTGAGCTTGGACAAGGCACTGTTGATTGGCAGCCCAATTTTGATGGTAGTCTGCAAGAACCTATTACTTTGCCAGCACGTCTACCGAATATATTATTAAATGGTACAACCGGCATTGCGGTTGGTATGGCTACTGATGTACCGCCACATAATCTACGTGAGGTAGCCAATGCTTGTATTTATACATTGGATAACCCTAAAGCCACCACACAAGACTTGACTCAGTTTGTGCTAGGGCCAGATTATCCAACAGACGCTGAAATTATTACGCCAAAAGCAGATATCCAGCGCATGTATGAAACGGGTAAAGGCAGCGTAAAAATGCGCGCTATTTACGAAATGGAGGATGGCGACGTGGTCATTACCTCATTGCCGCATCAATGTTCAGGTAATAAAGTGCTTGAGCAAATCGCTGATCAAATGAATAAGAAAAAGTTGCCTATGGTGGCCGATTTACGTGATGAATCTGATCACGAAAAGCCTACTCGTTTAGTGATAGTGCCTAAATCTAATCGCATTGATATCAAGCAATTAATGAATCACTTATTTGCTACCACCGATTTAGAAAAAAGCTACCGCATCAATATGAACATGATCGGAATCGATGGTTTACCAAAAGTAAAAAGCCTAAGTACTATTATAAGTGAATGGCTAGTCTACCGAACCAATACAGTTCGCCGTCGTTTAGAGCATCGCTTAGCAAAAGTATTGGCGCGCTTACATATTTTAGATGGTTTATTGGTTGCCTTCTTAAATATTGACGAAGTAATTGAAATTATTCGTCACGAAGAAGAACCTAAAAAAGAATTGATGAAACGTTTTGGCTTAACCGATATTCAAGCGGAATCAGTTTTAGAATTAAAGTTACGCCATCTAGCCAAGTTAGAAGAGATGCGCATTCGTGGCGAGCAAGATGAGCTAGCCAAAGAACGTGACAGCTTAGAAAAAATATTATCTAGTGAGCGTCGTATGAAGACGCTGGTTAAAAAAGAAATAATGGCAGACACAGAAGCTTATGGTGATGAACGCCGGAGCCCGATTGTTGTTCGTGACGAAGCCCAAGCGCTTTCAGAGACCGATTTAATGGGTGCAGACCCTGTAACAGTTGTTCTATCTGAAAAAGGCTGGATTCGTGCAGCTAAGGGGTTTGATCTCGATGGTAAAACTTTCAGCTATAAATCGGGCGATGACTTTTTAGTGCAAGCCAATGCAAAAACTAACCAGCAGGCCGTGTTCTTAGACAGCACTGGCCGTTCGTTTAGTATTAATATCCATGGACTTCCTGGAGCCCGTGGTTACGGTGAACCTGTTACAGGTTCAATCAGTCTTGCAGCAGGTGCGACTATATCCACTATGTTAGTGGGTGAAAATAAAGATCAGTACGTGATAGCCAGCGAATCGGGATACGGTTTTATTACTCAATATGAAGATATGCTGAGTAAAAATAAAGCCGGCAAAGCGCTGCTAAACAAGCCTGCCGATAAAGCAATTTATCAGCCTCTTAAAGTCACAGACTTAAAAAGTGATTGGGTGATTGCGGTGAGTAATGAAGGGCGCTTACTAACCTTCCCAGCGGCCGATCTTCCATTGATGTCGAAAGGCAAGGGCAATAAAATCATTAACCTTGGGACTGGCGGAACTGAAACGCTCATTGGTATGGGCTTGATGAAAGACGGTGATACACTGGTCGTGAATGCGGGTAAACGACATGTGAAAATGAAGTTTAAAGATTTAGAGCATTACCAAGGTGAGCGTGGACGCAGGGGTAATAAGCTGCCTCGTGGTTTCCAAAATGTAACTTCAATTGAAGTACTGCGCAAAGAAAAAAGTTAGTCACCAGATCGCTAATACAGTGAACCCCACTTGAAATGAGCTTTTAGGTGGGGCTCAGATTTATTAAACGTTACGTTATCAGTACTTTTATATTCTACTTAGCACTCATAAGTGCAGATACATTTCTAAAAAGGTTCATTATGAAACTATTTAATCAAGCAATATTAGTCGCACTGATGGCTTTGTTTTTACAGGGCTGTCAGTTAGGTGATGATGAGGACGGTACAGATGAAATTGATATAGTATATTTAACAGAAGATAGTGTTGTAGGTACTACTCTTTCCAACAGTAATAGTAGTTACGAATTGGTGCTACAAGCTGACAGTAATATAGTTATATTAGAAAACGATATAGTGAAAATAAGTATTAAGGGAGATGGAAATACGGTAACGATCGATAGTGATACTTTAATTGATAATATTTCTGTTACTGGAGATGGAAATACCATTAAAGCTAAGAGTGGAATCGACTTAACGGTCACTGATTTAACAATATTAGGCAATTCTAACGATATAATCATTTTTGATATTGTAAACCCGCCTACAATATCCATCGATTCAGATGGAGTAGCCAATATCATTTGTGAAGCAAATGGTGCTACCTGTCTTCCGTAGTCAGTTCTGCTAAGCAGCTTACTAAGGCTTAATTCTGATGCACCATCAGGATTAGGCCTTTAACTTAGATTCTTACTATGCTCCAGTCGCCAGTAACGAAGTTGTCTATTCAATATATTAAATTCAGAACTTAGGTCGTCAGAGGATGCGCCACTCAGATATTTATTATAGATTATTAATTTTAATGTTCCGCTGCATTAAGATACGAAGTCCAAGCCGTTATTTGTTTAACTATTGTGGTGCCTCTAAATAGCTCAGTTTTTTGTTATAAATTTAGTTTTTCACTAAAATTACAAATTTATAATATATTTAAAATTAATAATTTTAGGTAAATGATATTCTTAATAGATCTATAGATTTTGGTGAATGAATCTTTTTATTCTAAATAGAAAAAACTAATGCTTTTTAATTAGTCAAAAGAAAATTTTTATCTGAATATTTTACTGCAATTAGAACGGTTGTATTAAGTAATTTAATTTCATTTCTACTTTTATGTTTTTAATTATGCATAAATAAGGCCATAAAAAAATTATCAGCGATTACCAAGTAATTTCAATAAAAAAAATTAAATAATGATAATTCAAGGTCAAATTGGCTGATAATGACCAATAATGGCGCTTTAGGTGGATATGAATTTTATTGTTTATGCTTCTATATGGACACGTACTAAATAATAACAATAAATGTAAGTCTATTACCCTAAGGAGGGCCCATGAAACGAGTGGGAATTTCCGCTATAAGCATGTTTTTACTTCTAACCACTTCATTATCTGCGTTTGCAGAATGGGGTTTAAATCTTCCTGTGGGTGTTACCAGAATTAGCCAAGAGGTTCATGGACTGCACATGACCATATTCTACGTCTGTGTGGCCATTGCTGTGGTGGTGTTTGGCGTCATGCTATATAGCATTATTTATCATCGAAAAAGTCGTGGTGCGAAAGCGGCCAATTTCCATGAAAGTACCACCGTTGAAATAATCTGGACAATCATACCGCTGATTATTTTAGTAGGAATGGCAGTACCGGCTACCAGTACATTAATCGATATGTATGACAATACGGATGCCGAAATCGACATTCAAATTACTGGTTATCAGTGGAAGTGGCGTTACACCTATCTTGAAGAAGAAGTGGATTTCTTTTCCAATCTTGCAACACCTCAAGATGAAATTAATAACCTAGCTGAAAAAAATGAGAACTACTTATTAGAAGTGGATAACCCAATGGTGATTCCAGTCGATACTAAGGTGCGTTTTTTAATGACAGCTGACGATGTTATTCATTCTTGGTGGGTGCCTGACCTAGCGGTTAAAAAAGATACTATTCCGGGCTTTATTAATGAAGCATGGACCAAGGTAGACAAGGTTGGTATTTATCGCGGTCAATGTACTGAGCTTTGTGGTGCCGGCCATGGCTTTATGCCAATAGTTGTAAAAGTAGTTGAGAAAGAAGATTACAAGGTTTGGATCGCAGATCAGGCCGCGGTTCAAGCTGCGGCTAGAGAAGTGAAAGACATGAGCTTTGATGAGTTAATGGTTCAGGGTAAGAAAGTCTACGAGACTAACTGTGCGGCTTGTCATAAGCCTGATGGTTCGGGTATGCCACCGATATTTCCAGCACTTAAAAACAGCCCTATTGCACTGGGTGATATAGCCGATCATATCGACATTGTTCTATATGGCAAAAAAGGCAGTGCCATGGGTGCATTTGAGAATCAACTGAGTGTCAGCGATATTGCGGCCGTTGTGACTTATGAGCGAAATGCTTGGGACAACAATGTAGGTGATTTTACAACACCTATGGACGTTAAAACCATTAAAGATAATAATAAATAGGGGCTGACAGTTATGTCAAATGAACATCACCACGGCCCAGATAAAGGGTTCATGCGTTGGGTATACACCACCAACCATAAAGATATTGGCACCATGTATTTGCTGTTAGCGTTAGTGGCATTGTTGGTGGGCGGATCTATGGCATTTGTAATTCGAGCTGAACTTTTTCAGCCTGGGTTGCAGTTAGTTGATCCAAACTTTTTTAATCAAATGACCACCATGCATGGATTGATAATGGTGTTCGGCGCCATTATGCCTGCCTTTGTTGGTTTAGCTAACTGGCTAATACCAATGATGATTGGTGCGCCAGATATGGCGTTGCCACGAATCAATAACTGGTCTTTCTGGCTACTGCCTTTTGCATTCGGCATGTTGTTTGGAACATTATTTATGGATGGCGGTGGCCCTAACTTTGGTTGGACTTTTTATGCGCCACTTTCAACAACGTACGCGCCACCTAGTGTAACTTTCTTCATATTTGCTATTCATATTATGGGTATCAGCTCAATTATGGGGGCGGTTAATGTGATCGTAACCATCGTCAATATGCGCGCACCAGGCATGACCTATATGAAAATGCCGCTGTTTGTTTGGACATGGCTAATTACTGCGTTTTTACTGATAGCAGTAATGCCTGTTCTGGCAGGTGTAGTGACTATGATGCTAATGGACATACACTTTGGCGCATCATTCTTTAATGCCGCGGGTGGTGGCGACCCAGTTATGTTTCAGCATATATTTTGGTTTTTCGGACACCCAGAAGTTTACATTATGATTTTACCAGCATTTGGTATCGTCTCTCATATTATTTCTACATTCAGCCGTAAACCATTATTTGGTTACACCTCTATGGTATGGGCCACATCGTCAATTGCGGTATTAAGTTTTATCGTATGGGCTCATCACATGTTTACTGTGGGTATGCCGTTAGTGGGCGAGCTATTCTTTATGTACACCACAATGTTAATTGCGGT
This sequence comes from Crocinitomicaceae bacterium, assembly GCA_047628755.1. Lineage (GTDB taxonomy): Bacteria > Pseudomonadota > Gammaproteobacteria > Pseudomonadales > Oceanobacteraceae > Bermanella. Next base: position 15,747 of record JBLHVV010000048.1, read on the forward strand.
GCCAACTGGCGTTAAGGTTTTTAACTGGGTCACCACTATGTTTAGAGGTTCGCTGACATTTGAAACTCCGATGCTGTTTGCCATTGCTTTTGTTGTGCTGTTTACGATTGGTGGTTTGTCAGGAATCATGCTGGCTATTGCCCCTGCCGACTTCCAATACCACGATACCTATTTTGTAGTGGCGCATTTCCATTATGTATTAGTACCTGGAGCATTGTTTAGTATTTTGGCGGCCATTTATTATTGGTTGCCAAAATGGTGTGGTCGAATGTACGACGAGTCTTTAGGTAAGTGGCATTTCTGGCTAAGCTTTGTGGGTGTGAACATCACCTTTTTTCCTATGCACTTTGTTGGTTTAGCAGGTATGCCCCGTCGTATTCCAGATTACGCACTGCAGTTTGCCGAGTTTAATGCGATTGTTTCAGTAGGTGCCTTTTTGTTTGGGCTAAGTCAGCTAATCTTTGTCTATAATCTTTATAAAACGGTGATTAAAAAACAGGGTATTCCTGCAACCGATAAAGTATGGGATCAGCCAGAAGGTCTTGAATGGACCATTCCAAGTCCAGCGCCATACCATACTTTTTTAGAACCACCGGTTATAAAATAAAGGTTTAGTTTACATAGGTGGATCGAGCTATTTGGCTTGGTCCATTAAGATTATAAAGTAGAGTGTACCAATGAAAAAACTGTCACCTTGGAAGCTGTCGTTAATACCATTGGCAATGTTTGGCTTCGGCTTTGCATTGATTCCCTTGTACGATATTTTTTGTGAAGTGACAGGCCTTAATGGTAAAAACTTTACAGTGATGGAAGGTGGGCTCAGCCAAGAAGAAGCAAATGCTGATAGCATGCAAACAGCTACTTTGAGTTTTTTGGCAGATCCTAACAGCCGTGATGTTTGGGCATTTACGCCTGAAATTAACTCGCTAGAGTTACAAGCGGGAAAAATGGTCACTACCTATTACGAGCTAACCAACAATCAAGATCAAGCAGTGACTATTCAAGCGGTACCCAGTGTTGCGCCCGGAAGATGGGCTGAATATTTGGTAAAAATTGAGTGTTTTTGTTTTACAAGTCAAGTGATTGAAGCTAACAGCAGCGTGCGCTTGCCACTACAGGTAACCCTTAGTGCAAAGGCCCCTGAAGATGTGAATCATCTAACGCTGTCATACAGAATTTATCAAACAGAAAACGTCACATCACTTTAGCGATCATTATTTTTGCTATTGAGAATGTTACGAAACAGATTTCGAATTTAAGTGAGCCTCAGGAGGTGCAACTTGGAAACACCTAGATATTATGTTCCTGCAAAAAGTCACTGGCCAATTTTTGGTGCCGTGTCAGTATTTTTAGTCATATTTTCTATGGCTTCTATTATCCACCAAAGTAGCCAGGGTCATGTTAGCTTTTTCCCTGTGGCTTTGGGCGTGGTTGCTTCCCTATTAATGCTGTACATGCTGTTTGGGTGGTTTGGCGAAGTAGTGAGTGAAGGCTTGCGTGGCATGAACAGCGACCAACTTAAGCGAAGCTTTCGCATGAGTATGGGTTGGTTTATATTTTCTGAAGTAATGTTTTTTGCCGCATTTTTTGGTGCATTGTTTTATGCCCGAACGCTATCAGTTCCATGGATAGGCGGTGAAGGGGCCAAGGGCGTTACCAATATGTTATGGGAAGGGTTTATACCTCATTGGCCACTACTGAAAACGCCTGATATGCAAGAGTTTCCTGGCGCTATGGGCACCATAGATGCTTGGAAATTACCGCTTATAAATACCATCTTGTTAATCATATCAAGTGTAACATTAACAATTGCTCACCATTCATTAAGAGAAAGTGAAAAGCAAAAAACATTATTTTGGTTAGTAATAACTCTAATATTAGGTTTTGCGTTTATGTGTGTGCAAATTTATGAATATAGTCATGCTATTAACGATCTTAATCTAACCATAGGCAGTGGTATTTATGGGTCGACTTTCTTTCTATTAACAGGCTTTCATGGTGTTCATGTAACACTGGGTGGCGTGATGATTTTTGTAATGTATTGGCGAGTTAAGAATGATCACTTTACACCTGATGATCATTTTGGATTTGAAGCCGCTGCTTGGTATTGGCACTTTGTAGATGTGGTTTGGTTAATATTATTCACATTTGTATACGTTTTTTAAGTAATAAGGGCTGTATGTAAAAGTCAGCCCTATTATTTAAACTGCATAAAAATTAATGCTCAAGAATAAATAATAAACTAATTGTACCAATACAGCATACGGCAAAAATAACCCGATACTTTAACGACTTGTATGTTTTTACTGAGCTTTGCTTTGAAGTGATTAAGTGAAATAAACCGTAAAACAGGGCTCCGATGCTAAATAATAAAAATAATATGATGAGTAGTTTAAGCATGATTACCAACCCTTTCGCTAGCTATGGTCAAACTTGGCGCTTAACCTTTAAGCCATTTTATAGCTTAATAATGCTCCTTGGTATAGGGATATGTGCATCAGCAGCTAATTGGCAGTTTTCAAAATCTCAATTCTACTTAGCACCCATAGCTCAAACTATGCATATGGAAGGTGAATATTTAAATGACTTTACACATTATTTAGATAACCAAACCTTAAATGGAAAAGCTGGCTATGCAGTTATTACTCCGTTTGATTATGAAAATACTATTTATTTAATCAATCGCGGTTTTATAAATTATAAAAACAGAGATGAATTACCTAGAGTGCCAATAGTTGAAAGCTCAGTTAAGATCGTTGGTCATCTAATCGATTATAAAAAACCTATGTTGTTAAATGATAGTCTTCAAGATCCTCTGGCCTTTAGAGTTCAATATATCAGCAATAGAAGTTTTTCTACTATGTTAAGTCAACCAGTCGTAAAGAAAATATTTCAGTTAGAAAGTGGTCCGGGCCTAGCACAGGCTTTTCCTGTTTCAGAGCCTTATCTTAACCATCATCGTCATATGGGTTATACCATTCAATGGGGGCTACTGGCTTTAGCTGGTCTAGTAATTTGGATAATCGCAAGTATCAAACGAGAAGAAAAAAATGACTAAGAAATTACCATTACTACTTATGTTCGCAGTATTAATAGCACCATTTGCAATCTCTTTAGTACTGTTGGAAAACAAAGACTCACTAGGTGATAGGGCAAATGGTAGCTGGCTAAAAGAGACTCTTTACGTAAGCGCTGACGTCGACCGTCATTGGCAGCTGCTATGGAATAAAGAGTGTCAGCAAGAATGTCCTGAATTTATCAATTTACTAAAGCGCGTTAAAATGGCTCTTGGTAAACGCCAGGGCAAGCTTGTTATTAACCCATTGATCTTAACAGATACTCAATCGATTAAATCTAAGGTAGATGATAAAATTTTTATAGCCGATCAAAATGGTATGTTATTACTTAGCTACAACGCGGATGAAGCAGGAGCATATAAATTACTTAAAGACCTTAAAACATTAATGAAAAATGGAGGGGCATAATGCGTCGCTTTGCTTTAATAAATATATTATGGGCTTTAATAGTTATTACCTTGGGTGCATTAACTCGGTTGCTAGATGCTGGATTAGGATGTCCTGATTGGCCTGTTTGTTATGGACAAATAATTCCGCAGGCAAATGATGCCGCTGAGCAGTTCTTACATTGGGATTATGATTCAGGTAAAGCCTGGATGGAAATGATTCATCGCTATGCAGCCAGTGCGCTAGGCCTAAGCATCGTAATTCAAGCCATTATGATTTGGCCTCGCTATTCAGGGGCTGTCCGATGGATATCTATATTCCTTATTTTTTGGGTTATTTTGCAGGGAATGTTTGGCATGTGGACGGTTACATTACGGTTATGGCCACCAGTTGTTAGTGCGCATTTATTAGGTGGCGCTATTACGTTGGGTGCTCAATTCTTAATATGGCGGACACTTACCGGGAACCGGCAGCCAAAATTCATTAATTTGTGGGGTGCATTTGCATTGGTTGTGTTTTTACAAATGGCACTTGGCGCTTGGACATCGTCTCAATATGCAGGTTTAGCTTGTCCAGACTTCCCAACTTGCCAAGGGCGTATGTGGGTAGATATAGACAGCACTGTGTTTGAGGCACCTATGGTACAAGGTGATGAGTATTTAGGAGGTATATTGAGTATGCAGCAGCGAATGGCTATTCAATGGCTTCATCGTCTAGGTGCGTTGGCGGTGGTTCTAATGTTTATTTATTTGGTTATTAACAAAAAAAATCAACGGCGAGAACTGTATTTTGTATTCGGTCTTTTATCGATACAAATATTACTTGGGATTTTAAATGCTGTATTACTTTTACCCTTATCTTTAGCTCTGTTACATAATACATTTGGTATGCTGCTGTTTATTAGTGTACTCAATGGCCTAGCTACAAAAGATAAAATAATAGAAAAAGAAAAATATCCAGAAGAGTTATTAGCTTAATTCTAGATAAAAATAATAATAGGTATAAGAGGTTAAAATGGAAAAAGCCAGTATGTTAGAGCGCAGTAATCGTTATTCAGAAACTGCAAAAGATTACTTTGCCATGACCAAATTTAAAGTGGTTGTAGTAATGCTGTTTACAGTAATGGTTGGTTTTTTATTAGCCAGTTCATTGGATGTTAATTTTATAAAACTATTTTATACATTATTAGGTGTAGCTGGTTGCACCATGAGTGGAGCCGTATTGAACCATCTGGTAGATCGACATCGTGATGCGAAGATGCAACGCACTAAGCGCAGGCCTGTGGCCACAGGAAAAGTAAGTGCAGAATCTGCATTTATATTTTCTATGTTGTTATTAGTCGGTGGTGGTAGCTTATTATATTTTCAATTAAACCCTTTAACAGCATTATTATCTGTTTTATCTATGTTTGCTTACGGCGTTGTTTACAGTGTCTGGCTAAAACCAGCAACACCACAAAATATTACAGTAGGTGGATTGGCTGGTGCAATGCCGCCGTTATTAGGTTACACCGCAGTAACTGGTCAGGTGGGTCCTGAAGCCTTGTTATGGGTGCTAATTATTTTCACTTGGACACCACCACACTTTTGGGCTTTGGCTATATACAAAAAAGATGATTATGAAAAAGCAGGTGTTCCTATGATGCCAGTAACACATGGTATTAGTTTCACTGCTTTTCAAGCATGGTTATATTGTCTGTTACTGTGCGTAGTCAGTATTGCGCCAGTATTATTAGGTAGTCAGGGAATGATTTATTTAGTAATGGTTACGGCAATTAACGCCAGGTTTACATGGCTGACTTATTGCATGTGGTGTAGTCCAACTGATGCAAATGCCAGAAAAACGTTCAGATTTTCCATTGTATATATTATGTGGTTATTTGCAGCGCTGTTATTGGATCATTATGTACGATTGATTGCATTTTAGGTCTACATTAGAGACTATTTTAAAATAGGTTTTTAATTATATTTCCAAAAAATCTAACTTTAAATTTAATAATAACAATTAAATCAGTGTATCTGACTAATACGGATACCACTGCTACAATAAAATCATAAGCGAGCTCGAAGTCTGCTTAATAAGACTT
>JBLHVV010000049.1:0-21292 GCA_047628755.1 Crocinitomicaceae bacterium
GAAAAAACCATTCTTAACATTATTCAGTAATGGTGACCCGATTACACGAGGTTTGGATAAGATATTTTTACAAAAGGTACCGGGTTGTAAAGGCATGCCTCATAAAACCTTAGTAGGCGGACATTTTGTACAGGAAGATTCTAGCGCTGTTTTCGCGCAAGCGATTAATGATTTAATTTTGGATAATAATATTTAGTATCTGAGCCGATAATAATTGATAAGCATAAAAAAACCGGCTTAAAAGCCGGTTTTATTATGCTTTGAACTTATGGAATTAGCTCACCTAACAAGAAAGTTACTACCGTTTGGTCTGGGGTAGTCTCAATTTCTATACCTGTCTCAGGTATATTCGCCTCGACAGTCATACCAACACCAAGTCCTGTTGAATATAGTATTGTTGCATGTGTTGGGAAATGTAAAAGCCCACTAACAACTCGCGGGCCAGCAGCTGCTGCTCCAGCTCCAAGTGCAGTAAGTTGCACAACAAGAGCGGCAGCATCATCCAAACGATTTTCTGAAGCAGCCAGTTCAAAAGCAGCTTGTAAGCCAGGTGCTGTGGCTTGAGCCACACCTAACGTGGTGAAATCTGCAGTTAAAGCAACTCCAGTTTCAAGAGTGTTTTGAACGTAAATAGCTGGGTCAGTAGCATCCATTAATGCAGGGAAATCCAATTCTGCACGAAGCTCAGCAATATCACCTGTTGTTTCACGAACACGCGCTATAGAGATGGTACCATCGTCGCCACTGCTTGGTATGGCAAAAACAGATTCCATCAAGGTAAGTAGAAATGGTGCGGAAGATTCCAATGTTACACCAAGTGGTGATAATATCTGTTCCCAACGCACTGCATCCATACTCCCTTGAGTCTCTACTGCACCAGCTGCCGCTATTCGAGTAGAAACACCAGCAAGAGAACCCGCGTCTGCATTTACATCAGCCATGTCATCACTTAAGGCCAACCAAAGTGAAGATGACGCACCTGCAGATACACCGTACATAGCAATATTGTCTGGATCTACATTGAAATCTGCTGCGTTAAGACGAAGATACTGTAATGCTTCTTTTACGTCTGAAAGCGATTTCATAATGCCATCTGTATCGTTTGTTGTGGCATCATTAAAACCGGGAACGTCTAATAAGCTATAGTTAATAGTGGCATAAGCGACTCCAGCTTCCAGAAAGTCATTTATATCAGCTGGCGCGATATAAGCTTGAGATTTGTCTCCTGCGAAAAAACCTCCGCCATGAACAAATATAACAAGTGGAGTTGCTTCTTCTGATTCTGGAAGAAATATATCATACACATTTCTCTCGTCAGTACCGTAGGTTTGATCTGAACGAAAATCAGCTTCAATGCCTTCCTCGTAAGCAAAGCCTTCTGGAAGTAGATTGTTATCGCTGTCGCTGCCACATGCAGCTAAAAGTGCGATTGATGACAATAGCAAGGTTTTTTGGATTGCTTGCTTACAGCTTGCTTGTGGTAAAAGATCTTTTAAAGGTCTCATTACTGCTCCTAAAATTTTATTTTATTATTATTGTAAATCGAGATATTAATTATCTTTTGACACTTTACAGGTCAAAAGGCTAATTAATCAATACTTAGTTCTATCTTTTGACCTATATTTGTCAAATCACCACCTACTTGAACCTAATTTGACAGTAATTTATCGATGCAAACTTCCTATCTTTTAGATGGTTACTCATATTAGACATAAATAACCGAAATAAAATCAAAATCCTAAAACATCCTGCATATCAAACACACCATTGGGTTGCGCCTTTAGCCAAGCCGCAGCACGAATGGCCCCTTTGGCAAATGTCATACGGCTTTGTGCTTTATGGGTAATCTCTACACGCTCACCTTCTGTAGCAAACATAACCGTGTGATCACCCACCACATCGCCACCTCGAATGGTTTGAAAACCAATTTCTTTGTGAGGGCGTGCGCCAGTTTGACCCTCGCGTCCATAGTTAGCCACTTCATTCAAATCCCAATCTAAGGTTTCAGCTATTACTTCCCCTAAACGCAATGCGGTGCCTGACGGTGAGTCAACTTTGTGGCGATGATGCATTTCAATAATTTCAATATCGCTTTCTTCCCCCATGACTGATGCGGCCATACGCAGCAGATTTAGGCATAAATTCACGCCCACTGAATAGTTAGGAGCAAATACTATGGAAATATGGCTGCCAGCGGCTTGAAGTTCTGCTTTTTGGCCTTCACTTAAGCCAGTGGTGCCAATTACAATGCCTTTACCATTCGCCTTACAAAACTCAATATTGCTCATGGTGGTTTCAGGTGATGTAAAATCGACTAGTACATCAAAGTCGTCTTTTGCTTGCTCTAAGCTAGACACCAGATTGATGCCTAGCTTTTTGCCCAGTCCAGCCATTTCGCCAGCATCAGAGCCTAGTAAGCTGTCGTTTGGCAATATAATACCAGCACCCAGTTTGGCACCATCAGCAACGTCAGTGGCTTCAATTAAAATGCGACCCATGCGGCCAGCGGCACCAATAATGGCAATACGAGTAGTCATGATGTGGACCTTAATAGAGATTAATAATTGACAGGATTGTACATGATTTTGCTTAATGCTTCGACAGCAAGAGAATGGAGGGGGTGTGGCGTAATTGGGTTCGTCCACCAGGTGGGACTCCTACAAATTTATAGGAGCGCACCCTGTGGACGATCAGCTTACGTTATTCGAAAAACGTTTTTACATTATCAAACCAAGACTTCTTCTTAGGTGAATGCTTCTCACCTTTCAAAGATGCCTGGAACTGACGCAGAATCGCTTTTTGATCTTCGTTCAGCTTGACTGGAGTTTCTACCATCACGCGGCACAGCAAATCGCCTTGCGCACCACCACGAACAGGAACGACCCCTTTTCCACGGAGACGGAATAATTTTCCGCTTTGTGTTTCCGCTGGTATCTTAAGATTTACGCGGCCATCTAATGTTGGCACTTCAATCTCGCCACCTAGTGCTGCGTCAGCAATACTAATTGGCACGTCGCAATATAAATTGCGGCCGTCACGTTCAAATATATTATGAGATTTAATATGTGTTTCAACATATAAATCACCTGATGGACCACCGTGGGGGCCGGCTTCACCTTCACCTGTTAAGCGAATACGATCGCCATTATCAACGCCCGCAGGGACCTTAACATTTAGCGTCTTGGTCTCTTCGATTACACCACGACCATGGCAAGAGCCACACTTGTCTTTAATGATCGAGCCTTGGCCTTGGCACGTTGGGCAAGCTTGCTGCACAGAGAAAAAACCCTGCTGCATACGAACTTGACCTTGGCCCTGGCACGTTCCACAGGTAACTGGCTTGCTGCCATTCTTGCCACCAGTACCGTCACAGGTGTTGCAATCAACTAAAGTAGGTACGCGGATTTTTACTTCTGCGCCCTTAACAGCTTGCTCTAATGACAACTCTAAATTGTATTTTAAATCGCTACCACGCTGAGGACCACGTTGGCCACCGCGACCGCCGCCACCAAAGATATCGCCAAATACATCACCAAAGATGTCATTGAAATTACCGCCGCCACCGCCACCGCCTTGCTGTCCATTAACACCAGCATGGCCGTGTTGATCGTAGGCTGCACGTTTTTGACCGTCGCTTAATATCTCATAAGCTTCTGTGGCTTCTTTAAATTTTTCTTCTGCTTCTGCATTATCCGGATTACGGTCCGGGTGGTACTTCATGGCAAGCTTTCGATACGCGCGTTTTATCGCTTTTGTATCATCGCTTTTGCCGGCACCTAGTATTTCGTAATAATCGCGTTTAGACATAGTTTATCCGTTAGATGTAAGACGCAAGAAGGGAGACGGGCCTAAGCCACGTCTCCCGTCTTTTATCTAGCGTTGTTTACTTGTTGTCTTTAACTTCTTCGAATTCAGCATCTACAACATCATCGTCGTTCTTTGCAGACCCTTCAGATTGGCCAGCATCACCGCCTTTTTCTGCTGCTTCAGCTTGCTCAGCATACATGCGTTGGGCTAAACCAGAAGACGCTTCAGTTAACTTAGTAGTAGCCGCTTCGATAGCTTCTTTATCGTCGCCCTTAAGAGCTTCTTCAACTTCAGTTACAGCGACTTCAATTGCTGTTTTTTCTTCTTCAGTTGCCTTGTCGCCAGCTTCTTCTAATGTTTTCTTAGTTGCGTGAACCATGCCATCAGCTGTATTACGAACTTGAATCATTTCTTCGAACTTTTTATCCGCTTCAGCATTGGCTTCTGCGTCTTTAACCATTTGCTCAATCTCTTCATCACTTAAACCTGAAGAGGCTTTAATGACAATTGACTGTTCTTTGCCAGTGGCTTTATCTTTAGCGTTTACGTGTAAAATACCGTTAGCGTCAATGTCGAAAGTCACTTCGATTTGAGGCTGACCACGTGGCGCAGATGGAATATCAGAAAGGTCAAAACGCCCTAGCGATTTATTCGTTGAAGCTTGTTTACGCTCGCCCTGAACTACGTGAATAGTTACTGCTGACTGGTTATCGTCGGCTGTTGAAAACACTTGAGATTTCTTAGTAGGAATCGTTGTGTTTTTATCGATAACAGGAGTAGCAACACCACCCATTGTTTCGATGCCTAAAGTAAGAGGCGTTACATCTAAAAGAAGAACATCCGTCACATCTCCAGACAATACAGCACCTTGAATCGCAGCACCCATGGCTACGGCTTCATCAGGGTTTACATCTTTGCGTGGCTCTTTACCAAAGAATTCAGAAACAGCGGCTTGAACCATTGGCATACGTGTTTGACCACCTACCAAAATTACTTCGTCGATTTCAGCAAGGCTAAGGCCTGAATCTTTAAGTGCTGTGGCACATGGCTTAATTGAATCTTTAACTAAATCTTCAACTAAAGACTCCAGTTTCGCCCGTGTAAGTTTAACGTTTAAATGCTTAGGGCCTGTTGCATCAGCTGTGATGTAAGGCAAGTTAACATCTGTAGACGTTGTTGAAGATAATTCTACCTTCGCTTTTTCGCCCGCTTCCTTTAGACGTTGCATCGCTAGTGGATCGCCTTTGATGTCCATACCTGTGTCTTTCTTAAATTCTGCCGCTAAATGCTCTATAACGCGCATATCAAAATCTTCACCACCTAGGAACGTATCACCGTTGGTAGCTAGAACTTCAAATTGCTTTTCGCCATCTACGTCTGCAATTTCAATGATAGAAATATCAAAAGTACCACCGCCTAAATCATAAACTGCGATTGTGCGATCGCCGCCATCTTTGTCCATACCGTAAGCAAGTGCAGCAGCGGTTGGTTCGTTAATGATACGTTTAACATCTAGACCCGCAATTTTACCCGCATCTTTAGTGGCTTGACGCTGCGCATCGTTAAAGTAGGCAGGAACAGTTACTACCGCTTCTGTTACTGTCTCGCCAAGGAAATCTTCGGCCGTCTTTTTCATCTTCTTAAGAATTTCTGCAGAAATTTGTGGCGGCGCGTATTTCTCACCCTTTACTTCAACCCATGCATCGCCGTTGTCTGCTTTTGCAATGGTGTAAGGCACCATATCAATATCTTTTTGAACCACTTTGTCTTCAAAGCGACGGCCAATTAAACGTTTGATGGCGTATAGCGTATTTGTTGGATTGGTAACAGCCTGACGCTTGGCCGGCTGACCTACTAAAATTTCACCATCTTCAGCGTATGCAACAATAGAAGGCGTTGTACGTTCGCCCTCTGCATTTTCAATTACGCGAGGTTTGTCGCCGTCTAAAACAGACACACAAGAGTTAGTTGTGCCTAAGTCGATACCTATGATTTTACCCATGTTTTTCTCCGATCTAATTACTGTAGAGCGCTGGCTCTAGCTGGCGACTCCAGAGGAGTCTGATTAACTTTTTAACTTAACCCTTTAATGGGTATGGCTATCTCTTTTTCAAGAGTGGTTTCGATTTTTTTTGTAACTGTTTAAACTTGAGCATCTACTTTAGGAGCCGCTTTAGAAACAACAACCATAGCTGGACGCAACAAGCGACCGTGATTGGTGTAACCCTTTTGCACAACATTTAAAACAGTATTAGGCTCTGAATCTGGCGCATCAACCATGCTAATTGCTTGGTGCAAATCAGGGTCAAATGGATGGCCTTCAGGATCAACCACTTCAACCTTGAATTTTGATAATGTGTTCATTAAAGTCTTTTGAGTCATCTCAACACCCTCGAGCAACGGCTTAACAGCTGGATCGTCAGGTGAAGCGGCAATTGCACGCTCTAAGTTATCGATTACGTCTAACAATTCACGCGCAAACTTCTCAGTACTAAATTTATGCGCTTTTTCCACATCGACTTCAGCCCGACGGCGAATGTTCTGTGTCTCAGCTTGTGCACGAAGTACGTCTTCTTTCAGTTTGGCAACTTCTTCTTGAAGTTCGGCCACGGCAGAAGCATCGCCTAGATCAATCACTTGGGCTGTCCCCATATCCAGCTCGACGGGTTCTAATTCAGGGTTTTCAGCTTCGTTGTTATTTTCTTGTTCCGACATCGGACTCTCCACTTAATAAGGTAATGTTTGCTTTTAGATGGAACCTTATATGGGGATAGAAAAAACGGTTTCAAGCGGTTTCTAGGCTAAAACACACAAAACTTGAGGGCTAATTAACTAATTTTACCAAAAAACAAATCACTGTCTTTACATACAGTGTTTTTGCTGTATAAATACTGTATGGATAAACATGATTTATTGCAAAGGCACTAATCAAGTAAATATTCATACATTGTGATAAAAGGAGAGAGACATGCTAAGCCACATATCCATTAAAGATTTTACGATTGTAGACAGCCTAGAGTTGGACCTCTCCAACGGCTTCACAGCTGTAACCGGAGAAACCGGTGCAGGTAAATCCATTATGCTAGATGCGTTGTCTTTAGCCACAGGGCACAAAGCCGATGGCAGCCAAGTTAGACCTGGTGCTACAAAAGCTGAAATTTATGCCTGTTTCGATTTGATCAACAACGCACCCGTAAAGCAGTGGCTAAGCAATAACGACATGGACTGCGATCAAGACCAACTTATTCTTTCTCGTATTATTACCAACGAAGGTCGCAGCAGAGGCTATATAAATGGTCGTCCTGCTCCACTGCAGCAGCTGAAAGAACTCGGGGAACATTTATTAGATATTCATGGGCAACACGCGCATCAAATGTTGCTGCATAAGGACAGCCCCCGTAGCCTATTAGACAACTACGGTAAGTACACTCAGTTAACAACTAATGTTAAAACCTTGTATCAGAGCTGGCAAAAAATTAAAAAGCAGGTGGAGGGGTTACAACATCAAAGCGATGAAGTATTGGCCCGTGTACAGCTTTTAGAGTACCAAGTACAAGAACTTGATGCGTTAAATCTACAAGAAGGAGAATTAGATTCTCTTGAAAATGAACAGAAGCGATTAGCCAATGCAGAGACTCACTTACTAAGCGCTCAGCAAGCATTGCACCTTTGTAAAAATGATGACGACCAAACTGACGCCTACCAAGCTGTTCAGTATGCGTTGCAAAAATTGGACTCATTTTTTGAAACTAGCCAAACATTAAAAAACGCTCATGAATTATTAAATCAAGCTTACGTATTAATAGATGAAGCTGGCAGCGAATTAGACGACTATATTAACAGCTTTGAGATTAACCCTCAGCGATTACAGCACGTAGAAGAGCGTCTTAACGCCATTTATGAACTGGCACGCAAGCATAAAATTCGCCCAGAAGAGCTACTTTCGCTGCACAATCAATTTAGCCAGGAGCTTGGTCAATTAAAAGGTCAGGATCAATCTCTAGATGAACTGCTACTGGAATTGGAGATTGTTGAAAAGTCTTATATAGAGCAGGCGCAAGCATTAACAAAGTCACGTAAAAAGACCTCTGAAAAGCTCTGCAAAGAATTACTAAAGCAATTAAAACTACTAGCACTAGATAAAGCTCAGGTGTCATTTAAAGTTGAAGAGCAGCCAATACACAATGCTAGCCAATTTGGTTTAGATAACATTGAGCTACTGGTTAGCTTTAACCCTGGTCAACCATTACAAGCTTTAAACAAGGTGGCGTCAGGTGGTGAGCTTTCTCGAGTTAGCTTAGCTCTACAAATACTGATTCAACAAGGCCCTGACACGTTAATTTTTGATGAGATAGACGTGGGAGTTGGCGGCGCAACTGCTGAACGTATGGGGCGATTGTTAAAAGATTTAGGTTCTAGCAAGCAAGTAATAAGTGTGACTCATCAACCGCAAGTTGCAGCATTGGCCCATCATCATCTATTAGTAAACAAACTGAGCGGTAAGCAGCAAACCCGAACACAAATGCGTGAATTAGGCGCCGACCAACGTCAGCAAGAATTGGCAAGAATGATGGGTGGGTTAGAAATTAGTGACCTAACTTTGGCTCATGCTAAAGACATGCTGTTTGCTGCGCAGGCTTAAAGAGAGTGAGGCGATGAATGTTAATAAGGCAAGCATCTTTAAATTGGGTGACAAAATATACTGTGATTGCTTAAGAGATATATACATGGATGAAAAGCCTTTAAACTCGAAGGATGATAAAAGTTGCACAGCAAAACCCATGACTATTAATCCACTATATTACCTAACTATTATTAGTCTAGTGAGCATATTGTTTTTTATTAGTTAACTTGCAATAACATAAACCCAAAAGGAGGCATTTATACGAACAGCCATCATATAACTCTGTGTGGAAGTTGTTAGTTAATCTCATGGATGTGATTGGCTAGCAGTACCTTATTTAGCTTACCAGATCAAAACTCTCTCAATCATCTTCAGCATATCTCATTTTTGACTTATATTTGCATCTCTTACCTGTGCCTCAATCTATTTTTAACATATGAGCTAGCCAACAAAATTACTCATAGTTTTAAGTAATACCCATAAAAAAAGCCAGCTTATTTCTAAGCTGACTTTAAGTGTTTCTGTGGTTAACTACTTGCTGCCGACTGGCTTCACGTACAGAACTAGGCTGTGCTCAACAAGTTCATAACCATATTCTTTAGCAATCTTATGCTGAAGGTTTTCAATTTCTTCATTCATAAATTCGATTACTTTACCAGATTGAACGCATACCATATGATCGTGATGGTCGCCTTTATCTAGTTCAAATACACTGTGGCCACCATCAAAGTTATGGCGCTCTACCAAGCCTGCACTCTCAAACTGAGTCAAAACTCGGTAGACAGTGGCAAGTCCCACGTCTTCATCTGCTTCCATTAAAGCCTTATAAACGTCCTCAGCACTCATGTGCGGTTCGGACGCTGCTTCTAATATTTGCAGTATTTTTACTCTTGGCAGTGTCACTTTAAGACCTGCTTTACGTAATTCTATGTTTTCATCTGCCATAGTGTGCCTATTGGTCGTTGCGTGATACGCAACTTAAGGTATCATTCAATTAATTATTTATGACGGTTATTGTACATGTTCCGATTTATTATCACAGCCACTCTTATCACAATATTGTCAGCTTGCTCAATGCAGGTTTATAAACTTAACATACAGCAAGGGAATATCGTTACTCAAGACATGCTAAATCAGCTAAAACCTGGCATGAGTAAAAATCAAGTTGCCTATATTATGGGCAACCCTGTGTTAAGCGATACTTTTGCTATTCGTCAGTGGGACTACATTTATCGCACAGAGCGAAGGGAAAATGAAGTTGCTCAATACCATATTCGAATAAACTTTGATCAAGCATCTAATTACACGCATCATGAAGGGGCTTTGCCAGGGTCCACAGCCCCTGTTATGCAAACTAAAGAAGACCAGCCAGTAAAAGCTTTTGAAAAGAATTGAATTAAATATTTAAAACCATAGTACTAGGGGGGCTTTGTCCCCTAACCCAATTTATTATTACAACTCCACCCATATCTAAAACCCGCGTAAGACCTTTGATCTTTTAGAACCCATAAATGCAGTGTTCATGAACCCTAATACTTTTTAAAAGATTGGGGATAATAAATATGAATACACGCATGAGTTGTTTGGCATGGGTATTGATAGTATTAACAACAAACTAGTGTGAATATATATGATATGCCTTTAATTTATACCTTTTTACTGTTGTTAGTGTCCTGTGCTTCAATTGCACAGGACGCTGCTGATGAAGACATTCCTGAACCCAAAGAGCCAGAGCCTGAAGTGAGTCTAGCTAATAAAACACAAGAAACTAAAGAGCCCAGATTTATGGCTGACCCTTCTCAGAGGAGGGCTGAAGAAACTGTTACATTTTTAAGGTTATTGCAACGGGAAGGAGAAGCCGTTAAAGAAAATAACGAAGAATCTGACATAAGCGGCTTATATTTGCCGGAAAATACTGGAAAACCTCAAGGTGGCATACTTATATTACATGATATTGATCAACATGCTCATTGGCCTGACACAGTTGCACCATTACGCGAGTACCTTCCAGATTATGGCTGGAATACTTTAAGTATGTTTTTTGGAGATTATTTAAGCAAGCCTCTGCCAGAGGTTGTTAAAATAGCATTGCAAGATAAGCTTGATGACGAGGCTGATCCATCAAAAATAATAGAGCCAATCTCGGATGCGCCTAAGACGGTGGCAGCAACTAATGAAAATGAAGAACAGAATCCAATAGAAAAAAAAATTCCAATTGAAGATGAAAACTTTAATGACGACGGTATAAATGAGGGATTAGATAAAGCAGCAGAAGACTTTGAAGCCTTTCCTGTTGCAGCTGAAGCTGACAAACCAGACACTGCTGAAGAGAATGAAATCAGTCAAGAGCAAGCATTTATGGACGCTACAGTTGAACAGATAGAAGGTGGTCTACAGCAACTTAATACATTAGGACAATTTAACTTAGTTATTATTGCCCATGGACTGAGCGCAAACTGGGCAGTAAGAACGCTACAAGAAAGAATGACCGTTAATACTAATTCTGGCGGATATTCATTGGTACTGGTTAATGCAAAGAGCAGTGATTATCCGCCGTACGCGCTAGACGAGGAATTGGCACAATTAGAGATTCCTATACTGGATTTATACACAAGCAATGCACCTGAAGCTATGAAGGATATTACTAGAAGACGAAATACTGTGGTGCGTGAGCAAAAAGCTCAATATATGCAAATACGTTTACCTGCCATAGAAACAATTTATAGCGGCAGGCAAAACATGATTTCAAGAAGGGTTAGGGGCTGGTTAAAGACCCATGCTGCAGGAAAGGTTATTGAATTAAAATAGTCCATTGAGCTGTTATTCACTACTAAAAGTAGTCCGCTAAATTCCATAAGTAACGAAGTTTGTAATGGTTTAAAGAGGGCAGGTAATCCTCCCTTTTTTAACTGGTGCTAAAATAATTCCCTCAGTGACCCTAATTTAATTGAGTTGCTAGTTTAGGTCGCATCAAATTGAATAGGGAAAGTGAATAAATGAACCAATACATGTAACTAAAAAAAGAAAAATGCGCTTCATTGCTATCATCCCTATGAATACTCAGGTTAATAAATAGATATTTTCTAGAGAAAATCATCAATTACTTGGCTTAAGCAACACTTTTTTATTAGTTTGTATTCATATTATTTGGTTTTAAGTTATTATCTATGAATTTGATCAGCAGATTTTGATATTGACTGTTGTTTCTAACTAAGCAGCAGGGATAATTTTGTTTTATAAATACTTATTAATCATACTTTTTTCTATTTCGGCTACAGCCCATGCAGCTGATTGCAGCTCAGCATTTTCAACCTTGGTTAATATTAATGGAACACTGCCAATAGTCGATGACGTTAATGGCGATACATTAAGCTATCAAGTCAATGTGCAATTTTCTGCTGCCGATCTTGATTTATTATATGCATGGACATCGGCTGGCGCAGATTTACGTGTAACAAAGAGCGATGGCACAGCACTGACTTTTTGGATAGAAGACTGGGATCAAGCTAATGAGTCTGCCAGTATTTGGGTGTCATTTGTAGATACGTATGCTCAATCGACTCGGCAAATTTATTTACGATACGGCAACTACAACGCCACGAGTATCGCCGATGCCCCTAATGCGTTTTTATACCCTGGAATTAAATTTCACGTACGACCAGCTAACGGTCTTACTAATAATGTAAATAGTGGTCCAGCCAATAAAAGTCAGGCTTTTAATAGTTTCAACAGTGTAAGTGACAACAATAATAATAATGATGGGTATGGCTGTGGATTTATAGAGAACTTCAATGCCATCACTAAAAACTCCAAGTTCGGAACAGGCAATAACTTTGCCGCTTACAGTGAAAGCTTTTTTAATGTGGATCAAGCTGGTAAATGGTGGTTTAGATATGGCGCTGACTTTGGATACGGTGGAGGCTTGTATATAGATGGTGTAGCACTTCAAGAGCAGTGGCAAACCGACTTATGGTGGGCTGGTAATTGGAACAATGCTGACGTACTGCAGGGAAGCATTAATTTATCACCAGGCTACCACAAACTTGAGGTATTAGGTTTTGAAGGCTGCTGCGACGGAGGGATTACAGTACAGTATTTAAAACCTAATAATAATCCATATGAGAATGGAACGAATACAGGCTCTTATGTGTACTCCAATATAAGTAATGACACTAATTGGACGACATTTAATTCAAATACCAGTGGACTGGATATTTACAGCCGATCTTGTCCTGGTACCTTACCTACTGTTAGCTTTGGAGCCACTTCAACCTGTGGTTTAGTCGATTTAGAAGCTGCAAATACAAATATTAACATTAACAATGAATGGGACATTGGTGTTTCTCAAGATGTCAGTATACAAATCCGCAATACCGATCAGGCCAGTGCTGCTCTTTTCAATCCTACATCCACAAATATTACTGTACCCACAGGTTTCGTGTTAAACACATTTTCAGGCAACAACTGGAGCTGTGATGATTCGGCTCTTGCAAGCACTAATATAATTGACTGCCAATTTACATTAAATGATCCAAATAGAATTGGTATAAACGAAACATCTAGCCAGCTTGTATTAACACTAACACCTAGTACTTCTTCTGTAATTGGCAATAACAGCATTTCAGTAGAGGCATTGTTTTCTAATTACGATATCGACCTAAGCAACAATGTATATACAACCCCAATAACTGTAATAGATGAGGGTATTTTACCCGCTGTTTCAGCAACCTGCTTTGAACCAAAAAATGGAATATGGGCACGATTTTTTGATGCTAGTGAAAACTTCATTAATTTTAGAGATATCGATAATGCTACGGATATGCAGAGTTTTGTAAATACCTTTAAACTGCCTACTTATTTAAACGGTCAGACTATCCTAGAAAATATTAATGGAACCGAAAATCCTTATAAAAATAATGACGATTACTATTTAGTTGTCTTAGAAGGATACATCAATGCACCTGTGACAGGTAATTATGTATTTGGAATAGATGGAGATGATGCCGTAGAGTTTTCATTAGCCGATACTATTACAAGTCAACGGTATGGAAGGCATGGGCCAAATAATACGGCTAACGATCAGACTTCTTTACGCTTAGAAAAAGGACTGCATAAAATTGAATTCCGTATGCAAGAATATACTGGTGGAGAATTGTATCGGCTTTACTGGAATACTCCTTTAAGCAATTTAGAAGTTATACCTGCAGGAAACTTTGTCCATTGCGCAGGCGATATAGACATACAAATGACAACTGTATTAAATGTAGAATCTGACAATATAAACGATGACTCTTTGGCCAAAGCCATTCCAGGGGCTATCATTAAATATACAGTAACGGCCTCTAATAAAGGCAACTTAAGTCCAGGTGATAATGACTCCACAATAATCACTCAGAACATAGACGATAGTAACGAACTATATGTACAAGACCTAGATAATGCTGGTCAAGGCCCCATCAAATTACTTGATACTAACTCAGGTTTAAATTACAACTATGACGCAACAAGCGGTATAGACAGTTTCTTTTTCAGTATCGATGGAGGTGTCAGCTTTACAGATACAGTGGACACAAGTAATGACTATAATAACCAAGTGACACATTTTCAAATACGTTTTAATGGTTCGTTCAAGCCAACCATGGACGCTGTAGAACCAAGCTTTTCCTATCAATACCAAGTAAAGCTAAAGTAGTAAATCCATTGAGCTCATATGGACTTCGTTAACTATAAAATACTTTCAATGGGTTTGACCACACTTCTACCGCCATCTTTTTCTAACGCAGTGTGAAGCTCAGCAACTAGCTTATCAGTTTCTTTCAGTACAATTCCCCAATAGCTCTCTCGTTCGTCATTTGTTAAATTCACAAAGTCATTTCTATCTGGTATTTTTCCGTAGGGAAGTTGATCTATGAACTCTTGCGAAGGTACTAACATAACCACATTTTCGTAATTTTTTGAATGGGCTTTTCGCCATGGAATAGCTTTATCAAACCAACCAGGCACTATTTTAGGAAAGAAATGAGGATAAAAAACCAATCCATCACTTGCATTAAAAGGGCCGGGAAAGTGATAATCAACAAGCCCTCCGTCCCAATGCCAGCGATCTTTACCACCATCAACCTTAGTAGGTTCCATGACCATAGGAATAGCACCCGAGGCGACTAAAGCTTGTGGTAGATTCTCTGCTGTTAATTCAATAGTTTCGGGTGTGAAATAGTAAGGGTCTGTACTGCCCTCTTTGCTTACTATAACTCTAGGGTACATAGCTTCTACAATTTTAGCCGATAACAAATTCCCTGTGGCGGCTGTTAACAGGCCAAAACCTTGAGCTAGTTTTGAGCGACCATTAAGGAACCTTCGGTTTCTTACTGCTACTATATGCAGTTTTCTCAGAGGGTTATTAACTATCTCTTGTGAACGGCCTAATGAAAATAGCTGCCCTAATACTTTGTCCACAAACACACTGATTTCTGCTGGAGATAATTTTTCACTGTACCTTTGGTTAGTATACAAATCTTCAAATTCTTTGAATCTAGCCAATGGGTCTGCCTGGGCGTAACAGGCCATACGCCAAGACCCAATACTAGAGCCGATTAGCGATATGGGTTGTGATGCTTTTGAAAAAAAGTGTTCACTTAAGTATTGATCTAACCGACTTAACATTAACCACTTAGGTCCGCCACTAGCGCCCACCATAAGCTTTATTCGTTGCGGCCTTAAACCGAACTCCTTAATCTCTTGGATGGCTTTTTTACCAGCCAATATTTGTAGTGCCATGAATATTTACCTATATAACTTGGCTCTCATATTGCCAATTTTTTAAATTAGCGCAATAGTATATGCTAATTGAACTAATAAAAATTGTCCAATAACCATAAAGCTTCAGCCTAATTAGCCGATATAGAATATATAATCATTAATTAATACAATCTCATTTGAATGGAATCATATTATGTATATTAAACAGAGCAAACAGTTTTTAAGTGCTATTGAACGCCAAGCTTTTCATGAAGGCCTAAAAGCCTCTATATCAGCTAATAACCCTTATGGTAATGCTAAAACTCCTCACGTATCTAGAGCTTGGGCTAAGGGTAATGAACTGGCATTTAGGTTAAACGCACGACTTGGAGTTCAGTATTTAAATGCTGCCAGTGCTTAAAAAAGTTTCTTAATTTAACTATTTTATCTAGGTATAAAAAAAGCCTTTCAATTGAAAGGCTTTTTTTATTGATTGGATTTATGAACATCTGATTTTTTTTGATAACTCCTCCCTAATCCTAGTTATTAGGGAGTCTATTCAAGGAAGCTTATATCAAACTTTAAAAATACTAACTCCCTGCTGAATTTCCTGTGCAATATCATGCACAGAATTAGTTGCATCAGATACCTGAACAAGGCGATCGCTGTTTGATTGACTCATCCTTTGCATCGCTTGTGCATTATCACTGACACCATTCATTACACTTTCTTGTTGGGTTGTGGCACTTGCAATGAGGTTATTCATATCAAGAACTGTATTCATTGATGCCAGCACTGTGATCAATGAGTCATTAGTGGTGGAAGTATCTTCAGTGCATTCCACCATAAGCTTTCTGCTAATTTCCATGGCTGTTACTGTATTTCGACTCCCCTCTTGTAACTGCGTGATCATGCTATTAATTTCTTCTGTACTTTGCTGAGTTCTAGATGCTAAAGAACGAACTTCGTCGGCTACTACCGCAAATCCCCTGCCTTGCTCGCCAGCACGAGCCGCTTCTATGGCTGCATTTAATGCCAATAAATTCGTTTGCTCAGCAATTCCTCTAATCACGTCTAGTACAGAGCCTATATTTTCACTTTCTGATGCGAGAGCTGCAATGGCCGTTGATGCTTCGTCTATTTTTCCGCTTAGATTTTTCATACTATTTTGTGTGCGCTGGCTTACTTGACTACTGTTGCCAACAGACTCTTGCGCTTGTTGTGTGGCGTCAGCTGCTTGCTCTGCATTTTGAGCAATGGACTGAATGGCTCCTGTCATCTCTGACACAGCATTGGCAATTTTATGAGTTTCTTCTTGCTGTAAAGACAGTTGCTCTGAATTTTTTTTCATTAATACGGTTAGTTCATCGCTGGCCAAGTTTAAGGTACTGCCGCTTTTGGACATGCCGTCAATTAGGCAATGTATTTTTTCAATAAAAATGTTAAAACTCTTTGAAACATGGGTATCTTGTTTGCAACGATGACTAAGGTCAAGCTGATCCCCTGAGGTAACCGCTTGAACCGTTGATTGTAAATCTAATGCGCCTACTTCTTTTTTGTATAAATCTCTGGACATAACAATCAGTACAGCTGTTTCAATAACTAGATAACCAGCATGGAGGAAAATAATATTTACACTTTTATCACCCGGTTCTAAAATATAAACGCTACTGCCTTCCTGTTGCTGTAGGTAATAGAAACCTAAATGATATATTGCCACAAATCCAGCTGAGATCGCGATGGCTAACCAATCGTGGTAATAAAGTAACAAAGCTAAAAACACAAAAAATCCAAAGTGCATTTCGATCATGCCATGGGATTGCTGAATATGGAGCATGGTTAACATCATCAAAGCTAACCCCATAAATATTCGGGTTAAGCGCTGTCCAGGGCGCAAGTTATAAAAGGCAGTTGCCAATAAAACTGTTCCACCACCTACTATTAATGCTAACCCCCAAGTGCCGTTCATATCGGCTAATAAAAGCGAATATGCAAAGGCAATATATACCACTGAGAGAATGGTTTTATCAGCCTTAGCTGAGTGTTCCCTCTCTACTTTTGATTCAAGCATTATGCATCTCCACTTTTGGCCATGTGCAATAGCACCCTATACCTAACATATTTATCCATTTTGGATTTTTCTGCTGGCTTAACTGAACTATAACCCGACTAACAAAATCCACACCTTCACCACATACAGCGCCACTGCTATAAGGGCCAAAATATGCCAATTTACCTTTCTGATCCCAGATCGCCACTGAAGGGGTCGCTGGAATGGAAATTCCATTTGTTAAACTGTCTAATGATGACATTGTAAATTGCTCAGTATCATTCAATACACTCTGCAAATCTTCAATATGACTGCGACTGTAAGAGGAGCAAGCGCACTTTTCATCAATGAAATGTACTACCCTAACTTTGCCGTTGAGCTTGTGTGGCATTCGTTCAAACAGTTTATTTAGGATGCTACCGTTAAATGTCATGGTAGTATCTGCGAAAGATTGCCAATGACGATATTCAAACCACCAAAAGCTTAATACCATTAGTGTAAGCCAAGCAATAATAGCCATAACTGATACCGTATTATTCTTAAACATACATCTCATTATCTTAGTGTAGACAAAGTTTAGTTTTTGACTTAATTAATTATAGATTTTATATGGCTATTTATTGGTATGACGAAATGTGCCATCCCATTCTTTAGGTAAAACTTGAGTTTTTAAGTTATCTATTCGCTGGCTGTAGACTTGATATAACTTTTTTGGAGACGCTGTATTCAATTGATCAAATGCTTGCTTAGCTGCATCCCAATTACGGTCTAAATAATGCTGGTAAGCTCGCTCATACTGTATGATTTCATCTAATACAACTTGAGGCACATCCCCTTCTAAACCCAGAGGTTCGTAAACACGAATCGCCTCTTCTTTTCCCTTTACTTGTATTCGATCCATAAAGCGGCATACAAAACCAGTGATGTGATCATAGGTTTCTTCCCCTATTAATATTTCAGCACCATAAAACTTTGTAATACTTTCTAAACGTGACCCCAAATTCACAGCATCACCTAGCACCGTATAAGAACGACGATAACTGGACCCCATGTCGCCTACATTCATTAAGCCAGTGTTTATACCCACGCCAATATTAACCTCAGGTAATCCTTGTTGAGCAAATTCAGCCTTGAGGGCTGAAGTAATTTTCTGCATATTAATGGCGGCTAACACAGCATTATTTCGATGATTAGGGTCGTCTAAAGGAGCACCCCAAAAAGCCATAACCATGTCGCCCACATATTTATCTATAGTGCCATTGCAGTCAAAAATTTCTTTCGTTATAGGGGTGAAATAACTGTTTAATAAATGCTTCAGTTCTTGCGCTGTTAACGACTCAGACATATTTGTAAAGTTACGAATGTCACTAAATAACACAGTTAGCTCTTTGCTCTCTCCACTAAAACTATAATCGTCAGGGTTAGCCATCATCTGGTCTATATGAGCTGGGGGAACATATTGATCAAACATCCCTTTTAACATTTTTTTACTGGCATTTTCTTTTAAAAAGCCGTCTGTAATGAATACCACCGTTAAAAATACTGTTAAAATAAATGCTCCTGCCATAGGTAGGTCAATGCCTATTGCCCAAAGGTAACCATTAAATACTAATACTAATATCGTAATGCTTATGCCACCTAGCAACATGGCCAATGGCCCAAGCATTGGCAAAGCAATAATCATAATAATTGCGATTAATGTTAACTGGAGCATAATCGCCCCTGGCGCCCAATCTGGTTTTTGAGGAAACCCTCCGCTGAGCAAGGCATCTAAAATATTTGCATGAACTTCTACACCAGGGTATTGGGGTCCCACGGGTGTACTCCGTAAATCTGACAAGCCAATTGCCGATGTACCAATAAGTACAATAGAGTCTTCTAGTTGACCTGGCTTCTCACTCCCGTTCAAAACATCTGTGGCGCTTATATAAGGGTACGTGAAGGACTTACCCTGATAAGGCACGGTTACAAAACCCAACGCATCTGTAGGGGCAGGAAATTCACTTACAGCCACTTCAGTAACTGTTAACACATTACCAACACTTGCTACTTTGGGCTCAACTGAATCTAAAAACAAATAACGCAGCGCCGCTCCCAATGCTAACGATGGATATAACTGATCACCATGACGGATAATTAATGGAGCTCGTCGAACGGTGCCATCAAAATCGGGAAACATTGTAACAAATCCGCCACCTGATGCTTGGTTCTGCAATATATCTATATTGGCGGTATAACCAGGTCGATCAGTAATTACTAGTGATTCACGCCACTCCATTGGAATATCAAATACAGGTGGAGGCAGCTGCCCATTTTGATATATCCCGTCATCTTGAAAGAAAAAGCCCAACACAACATCTTGTTTTGACAAGGCATTTGCCATGGCGATATCAGCGTCGACATTGTTGTATAAGTCTTGCCAAGACGCACTCAAATTAATCTCAGCTAATACGTCTTTAGGCACTGTACTAACAATCTGTTGCACAGGATTTAACTCTGGTTCACTAAATACAATATCAAATGCAATAACAATAGCCCCCGCTTCTCCTAGTTTGTTAACCAGCGTTGCGATCTTCTGTCGGCTCCAAGGAAACCGCCCCTCTTTTGCAATCGAAGCTTCATCAATATCAACAATGACAATTTTATGGTCACTTTGCTCCCGCTTTGTAAATGGCAGCATTATGTTGAAACGCAAGTCGTAAAGTAAATATTCGATTCTGGTGAGCGTTGAAGGAGCTGACCCTGTATTAACAGACATCCACACTATAAGAACTGCGAAAATAGCAGCAGAAAAGCGTGTTGTGTGTTTAAGTAGTTTTTTGAAAAGACTCATAACAGCAAGCATAGCTTGCTTAAGCAAAAGTCGTGGTTATAATTATGTAAGTAGTTATTTAAGTTGGTATGTAAATAGTTATAAATCTACTTTAGAGGTTTAAGTAAGCTAAGTTTAGGCTACGATTTGTCCACGATAAATTCGAGTTTGTGTAGTTATCACCCTAGCAGACCTCTTACTAGATGAATCTAATTTAACAGGTTCGTTAACTACTTGGCCTCGGTACATGTTTGTAGATGCTTTAGTCGCTAACGCTTGCTCTGGCTTCTTAATACGTCTTAACTCTAACCCCATCATATCTTCGAGGTCAGCAAATAACAGTTGGGTTCTTTGGTCTCGACTTTTCTCTACTAGAAGTAGTAGAGCGTCTATGATGTCTACTTGGCTTAGTTTTAGATCAGCATTAAATTCACTGCGCAATCTTTTACGAAGTTGCTGTAAAAGATCGATCATTTCTTTAGATAGATTAGGAATCATAATGTGCAAACCTTAATAAGGACGGTATTAATTTATATAGCAATCAGCATACCAATAATTATAAAGTTTTGGATAAAACTACTAACACTATTAGATTCCACACGTGAGTTATTTCACACGCTTTAAATAAATAGCAAGGGTTTGAAAACTGCAGCACTAGTTTGATGCCATAACCTAAATATCGCACCAAAAGTCGGCACTCAAGCCGTTCTGACAATTAAATAAATGAATTTATTTAATTCCGTTAACAATAATGACCTTAATCTATCACCTATAGGAAGCACATCATCATGTTAATGCAATAATTAATCACGCCCGATAAATGTTGGCAAGAAACCTGCAAAAGATTAGTGCCAGCCATATTTGGCGAAGCGTAGATTCGTGTCGAATGACTCAGGGTTATCGGGGCCAATTAATCTGCACAGGTTAGTTAGATAAGACTGATATTGAATCTACGCTTTTTTTAATCTACTTTTATTAATTTACCACTGGTTTTAAATTCAATTATACGGCTTAAGCTATACTTTATTTTTTCATCCATAAGTTTTTGTTTGGTTAAATAAGCAGTTAAGTCTTTAACAAATAATTCATCAGTCCATTCGCTTCTAGGTCTAGAGCGAACAAATTCGCTATATATTCTATGGCCTAAAGTCTGCCTTACTTGCTGATTCAGGTTCTCCAATAAAAACTTTGATACACTTTTATTAATTTTTTCGTTTACCTGCAACATCTTATTTTTTTCAAAACCTAAGGTATTCATTTG
>JBLHVV010000050.1:0-21275 GCA_047628755.1 Crocinitomicaceae bacterium
ACCGCTGATACTGTAAGTGAAAAAGTAAATGATGTTTACGAAAACACTACCGAGATGGCTACAAAGATGGCTACAGATTTGACTGCCGACTTGACTGCCGATGTGACTGCCGATGTGACTGCCGATGCTAGCAGAGAAGTTAAAGAAATGATCAGTGAAGTTAGTGATACCATAGAAGAATAAGAGACCTCTGTAGGTTAGAGATTCTAACTTCTGTAAAAAAGGCGAATAAAGAGTTTAACTTTATTCGCCTAGAAAACATTATTATTTATCTAACAAATTAATAAGGTTTATCTGTAACAGCTCCGGTAGAAGCCGAGCTGACTGTTCGCGCATATTTCGCTAACAACCCCCTAGTATATTTTGGAGCTGGCTGCGTCCAGTTCTCTTTTCTACGTGCC
The DNA here is from genome assembly GCA_047628755.1 of Crocinitomicaceae bacterium. Classification (GTDB taxonomy): domain Bacteria; phylum Pseudomonadota; class Gammaproteobacteria; order Pseudomonadales; family Oceanobacteraceae; genus Bermanella. The sequence goes on from JBLHVV010000050.1 coordinate 402, forward strand.
ATTTCTTCATCGGTAATATTCAACGTCATCTCGCGGATTTGTGCGTCAATTGTGATGCTGTCACCATTTTCGATAAGCGCAATAGCACCACCTTCATATGCTTCAGGTGTAATGTGACCTACTACAAAACCCCTGCTACCTCCTGAGAAGCGACCATCGGTTATTAGTGCCACATCGTTGCCTAAGCCTTTACCCATAATTGCCGAAGTAGGGCTTAACATTTCGCGCATGCCAGGCCCCCCCCTTGGGCCTTCATAACGAATAACAACCACGTCACCAGCAACAACTTGGCCATCTATAATTGCCGCATAACCCAGCTCTTCAGAATCATATACTTTCGCATTACCAGTAAAGCTCAAACCTTCTTTGCCAGTAATTTTTGAAACAGCACCTTCAGGAGCCAGATTTCCGCTTAATATAACTAAATGACTGTCTTTTTTGATTGGCTTGTCAAAAGGTAAGATTATATCCTGGCCGTTAGGATAATCGGCTACCTCAGCTAAGTTCTCCGCCATGGTTTTACCCGTTACTGTCATACAATCACCGTGTAGCATACCGGCTTCTAACAAACGCTTCATTAGAGGTTGAATACCGCCAATTTCAATTAATTCAGACATGAGGTATTGACCGCTTGGGCGCAAGTCGGCAATAACAGGTGTTTTTTCACCTATGCGCACAAAGTCATCTAATGTAACTTCTACGCCTACCGCATCGGCCATGGCAATTAAATGCAACACCGCATTAGTAGAACCCCCAAGAGTAATGATCAGCGTAATCGCATTTTCAAAAGCCTTTTTAGTCATAATATCTGATGGCTTAATGTCATGCTCTAGTAAGTAAATAATAGCTTTACCTGCATCGACGCAATCTTGTTTTTTGTTCTCTGAAACCGCATTTTGTGCAGAGCTATTAGGCATACTCATTCCCAAAGCTTCAATCGCAGAGGCCAACGTGTTTGCGGTGTACATACCACCACAAGAACCAGGGCCTGGAATCGCCGTTTTCTCAACATGCTCTAACTGAGTAAGTGGAATATCTCCGCTAGCATAACTGCCTACCGCTTCAAATACTGACACTATGTCTGTATGGTTTTCGCCTGGTAAAATTGTTCCACCGTACACGAATATAGAGGGGCGATTCAAACGCGCTAGACCCATCAGACAACCCGGCATGTTTTTATCACAGCCACCGATGGCAATAATCCCATCATGTCCCATGCCGGCTGATACCGCTTCTATTGAATCGCAAATTACTTCACGGGATACCAACGAGTATTTCATACCTTCGGTGCCCATAGAAATGCCGTCAGATATGGTAATGGTGTTATAAATCACACTTTTTGCACCAGCACTGTCGACACCTTTACCCACTTCTTCAGCAAGAGAATTAATGTGCATGTTACAGGGCGTTACCATTGACCAAGTTGAGGCGATGCCCACTTGCGATTTTTTGAAATCCTCATCGTTAAAGCCAACAGCTCTTAACATAGACCGGCTAGGAGCCTGAGCGTTACCATCTACGATCTTTTTTGAATATTTACGGGTTTTATCTGTGCTCATGTTTTGCTCTTCGTTTTCAACTTACAATGAATATATTATAGAACTTTATAAGCAAATAAATAACCTTGGTAAATGAAATTAATAGCTTTATTCACCTAATATCTTGCTGTAAGTCTGTTTTAAGGGACCATTGAAGGAAAAAGTCATTAAATAAAAAACCAACAAAAATTACCCTGCTGCTTTCTTATAATTCAGCGACGCCTTAGCCTTGTTAAAGTAATCTAGCAAATTACTCTTATCATGGACTGTCCTAGCTCAATATAAGTATTGGCATCTTCACTGATACCTTTTAATTTAAGGTGGTCTGCGAATCCAAGTCGTGCGCTCATGAACAACCAAAATACAGCACTAATGAAAGCTACAATGCGCCACAATGTTGATTTTGCCCACTTAAGCGCAAAGGTAATAGACAGCACATAAAATGCGAAGCCCGCTAATTTCGACGACGCCCAACCATTTACAAAGGGGTACAAGTTAAGTGGGTTGACCGTTACTAGGTAAATGAATGAGCAGATAAAAAGAGCATATAACACATGTGGACCAATCTTTATCAGCTTATTATTAACCTTGTCAGACCCTTTCATGGTCAGCACAAAGTTAATAATAAAAAAGATAAAAGTGAGTAAAATTATGGTCAGGTGAGCATGCTTAACTATCATGTACATATTATTAATCCTTAAAACTCATTGTTTTTATCTAATGTTTAGAAGATGAGTATATAGGTTGCTTGAGTAACAAAAAACCACATCTATTGTGTCGTTTTGCTGGTCTTTCTAAATAGAAACTGGAGTTCAAATGAGCTGTTAGCTTAAAATCATAGACAGGGTCTGGATCTATTGAGTAAAGTTCCGGTAACTAAAACTAAAGCAGACAACAAGAGACAAATAAGGAGGAGTATATATGAATTTTTTATTTATATTTTCAGAACAGAGAAATTAGAATGAACCCAAACAGCAGATCAATTCGCCTGAGTTCATAACTGAATAAACCAAATACTGCAGAGGTTTAAGTCTCGATAACTTGTGCCAACAGCTTTTCTACTGTCTCTCTCAAATGACTTTCGTCAGCAGGTTTAATCAAATAATCACTAGCACCCTGCCGCTTGCCCCACATTATATCTGTTTGCTGGTCTTTAGATGTGACAATAACCACTGGGATATGTTGTGTTCTAGGGTCTTTAGAAATTTTTCTAGTGGCTTGAAATCCATTCATTTTAGGCATCACCACATCCATAAGTATAAGATCTGGCAAAATCTTTATTGCTGTAGCAACACCGTCCTCACCATTTTCTTCATAAAATACTGTGTGGCCTTGTTTTTCCAATATACGCTTGTGACCTTCCATCATGGTGACGGAATCATCAACTATTAAAATCGTTGCCATTTACCTTACACCCCAAATATATACTGTATTATTAATTTTTCTTCTTATTCTTATGACTTACTGAACATACAACACACAGTTGAATCAGAGACTTATGTGATTATCATTGATATCAAACAGTCTAACGCCCAGTTACATGCCGAGTCTATAGGAATAAAGTATTTTGGCCACCAAGCTGTTTATCACTTAATTTTGCATAATTGCTCTACGTATACCTGCAAACTATTTAGTAAGCAAGTCTGAGTTTGCTGCATGGACCTTTGTAAATCAAAGCGCCAAATATTACGGGCATGGAGGATATCTAACGTGTTGATAAAACTGCGTCCCAAGATACCAGTCATCACTGAACTAAATTCAGCTTGGCTTGCTTGTAAAGGCTGTTCGGCCTTAGAGCTATAATAAGCCCAGCATACAGGCAGTAATGACCGTAGCTCGGCTTCTAAGTCGGCTCCGTCAGTCATAATACTCAGGTCTTTATGCAAAGAAAAATCTTCCTGCACACTATCAAGCAGTTGTTCACACCAAATTATAAAACTCTCTTGGCCTTGGCTTGATTTAACTTCTAACTCAGCATTGGCCATAGCTGCGTCGATAGATTGGGCTAACTCGAACTGCGTAACGCCACTTTGAGACATATACTTAGGTAGATCTTCTAACTTTGGGTTTTCCATCTTTTAACCCCTAATCCTTAATTGGGTACCTATCTTGTAAAGCAGATATTATTAAAGTTGTCGAGTTTTTGGCCGAAATATATGTATCAGAAAGTAATATTTTTTTAATATAATATCGTCAGCGGAATGGTTTGTAATCAATATGAGCGAATTAGACGACCAAGATGCTCCAGCACCCAGCAAGAAAAAAAGTGCTGGTATAGGCATTATGGAAATTGAAACATGGTTGAATTTACTGCTACAGAGACTCTTTCCTGTCTGGTATTGTGTACGCTATGTGACTGAAATGCCTATGGAAATGATTGGAGAACTTAATCCAAAAAGTTTTTTAAGCCACCGCTGGCTGTCTATAGCTGCAACCAATAAAGCGGCTGTGGAGTCCTTAGCAAGCTCAGGTGATGAATGGGCAGATCTGGTTAATTTGCTACCAAAAGTTATAAGGACCAAAACGTTTAAACGTTATTTGTCTATTAAAAATGTAACCGCTGTTGAGTCCAGTGTTGTGGATGTGGATTATAGCAATTTATTGGATTACGGCGAAGCAGAAGCTATTGATATACCTAACAATCATGCCGAGCATTTTGACGACATAAGCCGTGAACTATTTGACGAAAAGGGTAAACATTATCCGTTCGTTTACCGAGAATGGGATGGGCGCTACTATTACCGCAACCAAGATGAGCCCAAAAAGCTCTCAGCTCTGCTGGTTCATTGCAGGGATAAAAATCGTGATTTAAGCATAAGAGCTGAAATTGAAATTCAATATGCTGACCTACGTATCGTGGAAATAATCCGCAGTCGTTATTGGATGCTATTGATGAAACGCGATGCAGCTTATCAGATAGCCTACCTTATTCGATCAGCTAAAATCTCTTGCCAATTGGCTGAATTTGAATGGCGCAGAAGTGACCTAGTTTTTTTAGTTCTGAAAAAAACAGATTATCGCACCGCACAGATTGTCGAAGCATTAACCCGCAAACACTTCCCGCGCAGCGTAATTGAATGGGGGCGCTGGCTGTGCACTCATCAAGTTCCGTTCCGTAACCGTTAAAAACCTTCGCTTATTATTTAAAGTTAATCCTTTCAGCGGTAAATGATTTACAATAGTTATAATTAATCATTCTTATTAGAATTATCACTTGAGAACTCCATGGATAAAAATGCTGTTGAAGCGGCTGTCATGCGTCGCTTTTTAAAACACTTAGACACCCGTAAAGACGCACAAAATATCGACTTAATGACTTTGGCAGGCTTTTGTCGAAATTGCCTAGGTAAGTGGTATAAAGCGGCAGCGACCGAACAAGGTGCTAGCATAAGTGATGAAGCCGCACGAGAGTGGTCTTACGGCATGAGCTACGGCGATTGGAAGTCACAATATCAGCTTCCCAGCAGCGAACACCAAATGGCTTTGTTCAACCAGCAGCAAGGTTTGCAAAAAGATATGACCGCATTTCGCCTACAGCTAGCATCTAGCACAGTTTTATTTTCAGATACGCTGGCCCTAGTTGAGAAGTGGTACGATCTTTATCCTACATCGTTCAAAAATGGTTTAGATGCTGAAGCGGTTGAAAATGCGATAGGCACTAACGAAGGCAGCTTAAAGGTATTTGCCTTGGGCCGATTAAATGGTTTTACACCTGAGCAGTCACTGGCCAGTTTTGGTGAGCATTTTCGAGATGTTGAAAACACACCTGATGGCCAAGACCATCAAAACATTCGCCAATTTATTCGCCATGGCTGGGCTGGAGTTCAATTTGAGAACGTTCCACTGACACTAAAGGCACCTTCAGTCTAACATTTAGACGTTAATTCGACCTTGCCTATGGGGTTAATTGCTAGCCATTAAAAAAGCTAAAGCAGTTGAGCCCCTGCCCACAACCACGTAAAGTTCTTTATAATTTGAAATGATATATTCGTTTACTCAACCGGACTGACATCGAGACTATTATGGAGCCAGTGCAAAAAGTGACATCACCACTTAACTTAAAAGCCAGCCTGCATCCGTTTACTTTGCTAGATCTGCACAGTTTAGATCTAAAGGTCATAGAAGCTGATCTAGCAAAACGCCTTCAGCAAGCTCCTCAGTTATTAAAAAATGCACCTATTGTTATTCAAATGCCTAACCAGCCCGTTGACCTTGATTGGGCTGAGCAACTAATTAGCCGCTTGCGTGGACTTGGTTTTATTCCGGTTGGACTGCGTATTGAAGACCAGCAAAATCAGTTAGCTGATCATTTAAAGCTGCCTATTTTTGCTGAAACCGCTAGCCGCAAAGCACAAAAGGCATCGGAGGTAATCGAAGCCACTGAGACGCCTATTGCTTACACCTGTAAAATGGCAAAAAATGTTCGATCAGGGCAACAGCTTGTAAACCCAGATGGCGATGTTGTGGTAATGGGAAATGTGGGACAGGGGGCCGAAGTACTAGCAAAAGGCAGTATCCACATTCATGGCAGTTTATCGGGTCGAGCGCTAGCGGGAATTGCTGGAGACTTAACCGCTGGCATCAGCTGCTCTAAAATGCAGGCTGAATTAGTGGCCATAGGCGGCCAGTACCTGGTCAGCGAAGATATACCACAGGAGCACTGGCAAAAGACGTGTTACATTTCTTTATCAGATGATCACTTGAACATCGAAAGCATATAAGAAATACTCTGTATTTTAAAAATCATATAAACAGCAGCATCTGAACTCACAGTGTATTTGTGTTTATCAGAATAAAAATAGAGCTCTCATTATCATGGCAAAAATCATTGTTGTTACTTCTGGCAAAGGTGGCGTTGGCAAAACAACCACCAGCGCAGCAATTAGTACTGGCCTGGCCATTAACGGATATAAAACCGTTGTAATCGACTTTGACGTAGGCTTACGTAATTTAGACCTAATTATGGGTTGCGAGCGTCGCGTAGTTTACGATTTTGTAAACGTACTTAACGGTGATTCCAACTTAAAGCAAACACTAATCAAAGATAAACGCACACCAAATCTTTATGTTTTACCTGCTAGCCAAACTCGTGACAAAGACGCCCTAACCAAAGACGGTGTTGAAAAAATACTTAATGAATTAAAACAAGATTTTGATTTTATTATTTGTGACAGTCCAGCTGGTATTGAACACGGTGCTCAAATGGCACTGTATTTTGCTGACGAAGCCATAATTGTAACCAATCCTGAAGTTAGCTCAGTGCGCGATAGCGACCGTATTTTAGGTATATTACAAAGCAAAAGTAAAAAAGCGGAAAATGGCGAACATATAAAAGAGCATCTATTACTCACTCGTTATAATCCTAAGCGCGTTGAAGACGGAGAAATGCTTAGTGTTACCGATGTGGAAGAAATTTTAGCAGTTAACCTGCTGGGTGTTATTCCTGAGTCCAGTGACGTACTTAAAGCATCTAACCAAGGTACCCCAGTTATTCTTGACCAAGAGTGTGATGCAGGGCAGGCCTACGCCGATGCTGTGGCGCGCTTGGTGGGTGAAGATGTTCCACACAGATTTCTAGAAGCCCAGAAAAAAGGTTTCTTAGCACGCGTATTCGGAGGGTGACATGGGATTGTTAAGCTTCTTTAAAGAACCGCAAAAGCAAACGGCCTCGATTGCCAAAGAGCGTTTGCAGGTATTGGTTGCCCACGAACGTAATCAGCGTAATGCCCCTGACTACTTGCCTGCCATGCAGCGTGAAATCATGGCTGTAATTGCAAAGTACGTGAATGTCGGACAAGAAGACATTCACGTACAAGTTGAAAACCAAGACAACCTATCGGTGTTAGAACTGAACATTACACTGCCAAACTAAAAAGTTCGAAGTGCAGGTTTTTAGTTTAAACCCAAAAAAGCCAGGATAGTGTTCTGGCTTTTCACGTTTTAACTCGTTGCTTTGTAATAGTTAGACTTTCAATTAAACGACGCTGGATCAATCCAACGGCCCAATGAGCGACGATCAACAATCAAACCATCTTTATGTTCCACATATCTAAATACAACCACCTCACCAACTTCAACACCTAGATCGGTACTGCCTGATTCGTAGCGGTATTCATTACCTTCAATAACCAGTGTATGACGAAAATATTCTGGGCGACCCACCCACTCAATAAATGGTCCCTCAGTATTAGCCGCTTGTAGTTCACCTTTGCCTTGCTGTTTTTGTACTTTATTACGACTAAAACTGCCACGAGCCATATTTCATTCCTTTACCAATTGTCATCACAAACGTATTAAACGAAATACGCACTTACTTTAAAACCCAACAAGAAGTAACAGCCTGCGGCATATTACCTAGGCGGCGCATTCTACCTACTTGCCTCTCTGCTTAATAGTCTAGACTCAAAATAGATTAAGTTAGGGTTGAATCATGCAATTAAGACATATTTTATTGAAAACCCCCCTTTTGGTTGATCCGATTATGGCATCACTCAATCAAGGTGCCGAATTTGAGCAAGTGGCACGGGATCACAGCGCTTGTCCCAGCAAGGTAAACGGTGGGAGCCTTGGGGGAACCAGCTTGAAAGATTTACCAGCTTCCTTCATGGATGACCTGCAAAACGCTCAAGTTGGGCAGATTATAGGCCCACTAGAAAGCCGTCATGGTTTTCACCTGATAAAAGTTGAATCAATAAGCTAGCCATTAAAAAAACCCGCTACTGTGTATCAATAACGGGTTTTTTGTAGCTCTAAGCCTAAGATTAATTTTCTAAATCATCTAAATAGCGCTCAGCATCCAAAGCCGCCATGCAGCCTGTCCCAGCAGAAGTAATGGCTTGACGATAAATATGATCCATTACGTCTCCAGAGGCATATACACCTTCTTTACTGGTTAACGTAGCATTACCCTCGAGTCCACTTTGCACTTTAATATAACCGTTGTGCATGTCTAATTGACCTGCAAATATTTCAGTATTAGGGGTGTGGCCAATGGCAATGAAAGCGCCATCAAGTGCAAGCTCTTTAGTATCACCCGTTTGTTTGTTCTTAATACGAACACCGGTAACCCCCATGTTGTCACCCAGTACTTCGTCTAGCTCGTTAAACCAATGAATTTCTACGTTGCCATTAGCGGCTTTTTCTAGCAGTTTGTCCGCTAGAATTTTTTCGCTGCGAAAGCTGTCACGACGGTGAATAACGTGGACTTTTGAAGCTATGTTAGATAAGTACAAGGCTTCTTCAACGGCGGTATTACCTCCACCGACTACACACACCTCTTTGCCCTTATAAAAGAAACCGTCGCAAGTAGCGCAAGCTGAAACGCCTTTACCTTTAAAGGCTTCTTCACTTTCAAGACCCAAATATTGTGCACTAGCACCAGTAGAAATTATTAATGCATCACAAGTATAAGTCCCTTGATCACCGGTAAGGGTGTATGGCTTTTTGCTTAAATCAACCTTATTAATATGATCAAACAGGATCTCTGTATCAAAGCGCTCGGCGTGAGCTTTCATGCGCTCCATTAATGCGGGACCTTGCAAGCCTTCAACATCACCTGGCCAGTTATCAACCTCGGTAGTGGTGGTTAATTGACCACCCATCTGCATACCCGTAATAACAACAGGCTTTAAGTTAGCACGAGCTGCGTAAACAGCTGCTGTATAGCCCGCAGGGCCTGAACCTAGAATCAATAATTTAATATGACGATCTGACATAACGAATTCCTAATCAATAAATCTTGTTAGCAAGAATGATTGGGCAATAACCTTGAATATGGCATTCCCAATCACTCTCAAATATTTCAAAAACAACAATAATATAAATGTAAGCCTTTATATGGGGTTTCGCCCCAAACTTTCAAGCGCGCTATTATAACAAATAATTTATTAAATAAGCCTCACAGTTTTATTCAATTAACTCTAGTTCGCAGCAGATCAACAGAATAACGGTGATTTAACGACTATACCCATTGATTCTAGCTATGCAGCCTATTAATAAAAACAATAGCACACACGTACCCTCAATATATTGCCATTGTGATACTCCGTTATTTACTTGCACATCAACGAGTTAACATAAATTCATTGTGGCAGTTAAAAAACGTCAAATAACACTCGTTGCCTCAATGATTATATAGAACCAACCTTAATAAGAATTGTATAAATAGTGCTCTGCAAGTCATGCGGAACTAAAATTTAGGATACCTTTTTTATGTCTATAGCCATCCAAAAAAGTCGCTTAGGGTCGCTACTTGTGCACAAAGGTCTGCTGACTCAGACCCAGTTAGATTGCGCTCTTAAAATTCAATTAAAAACACATCAGCGATTGGGTGAGGTATTAGTTGAACAAGGCCTATTAAGTGAACGCCAACTTCATAAAGCCCTTAAGAAGCAAGATCGTACTCGAGTTATAGCTGCGTTTATGGCGTTGATTTTAGGTCCCATGTCATTTGGTACCTTTGCAAGTCATTCTAATAACTCACAATCTAACCAAGAAGGTGCCAGTGCTCAATCAAATGCAGACATTTATAAGAGCTTAAAACCACTGGATGATAACGACCTAGATGATATTCAAGGACAAGGATTCGATCATACCCAAGCAATACTTGCATCATTAACGCAGAAAGCTGGTGGCCAAGTTGCTGAAGATAATGATGGCTTGGGTGCACTTGATGAAGTGGTCGCTCTACTCAATCCGTTAACGTCTATGTTTGATGCTGATGTATCGGTTAAAGGCGTTAAATATAACAATCAAAGTACTCAAGCCACTATCCATCAAGATGGCAGTATTGAGCTTAAACTTCCATCAGAGATTGAAGAAATTGCCTTTAAAGACCTACGCGTAAAAGGCTCCAGCACAGATAGAACATTTGGCGACATTGTAATTAGTGGCATTAAATTTTCTGAACAATCTAGTATTCGTATAAGAGTTCGTCCGTAACAGTTCAAACCTTGGGCTCTACGCTCTTATTTAATTGCGAATCTAAATAATGAATTACACACTAACATTTTTGAAATCTATGCTTAATACTACCTTAATATGACTGATGCTAAAATTGTAAAAACAAGACGAGGCGGTATATGTTTTTATCAACTAAATTTTTCATTCCTAGACATTTATTAACAATGTCATTGGCTATGGCAGCCACTCAATACAGTTGGGCCATAGACAGTATTAATGAATCAGATTGGAAGGACACTTACCTCTCTGTTGGCACAGGTTATATCCAAAAAAGCTCTATCTATCTTAATGGAGAAAATAAAAGCTCTGAGTACGTATCCATTGATGCTTACTGGGGACCAATGTTTTTCATCGATTATAAAATTGGTGCTTATTTCGCCGAGTATAATAACTGGGCTTTCAGCCTTAGCTATGGACTCGATAATCGTGAAGGCACAGACAGAGGAGACAGTAAAATACTTAAAGACCTGCCAAATCTAAGCAGCATATTTTTAGCGTCAATTAATGCCGAGTTGCATCATGACGCTGGCGATCTAGCCATCAACTATTCAATTGATACTAGCAATGAACACAATGGAAAAATGATTGACATAGACTATTCATATCCTTGGATAATAAATAAACATACTGTGAGTTTTGAATTAAGTGCTAGCTGGATTAGTAAAGAAGTTTCTCAATATTATTATGGCGTAAACGCAGCAGATACGAAAGAAAATCGTCCTTCTTATGAATTGAAGGATGAAATAAACTGGTCTTACGGCCTTAATTACTCCTACTATATTCGTCCTAATATATTTTCATCGGCATCGATTATTTTTAATAATTTATCTAACGGAATTAAAAATAGTCCTATAGTAGAGAAACCAAACAGCAACTCCTTGCTATTTGGTATTAATTATATATTTTAACTTTTACAAGGAGCTTAAGGATCAAGCTCCTCTAACCATGTTTCGACTGTAGACAAAAATACAGGAGAAAAAGCCGCCTGCTCTAACCACATTAGCTTTATCCATTGAGTCAAACTAAAACCTTGCCCACCAAATAACTCAGGATCTAACATTCCATGATTAGCATTTTGTATTAATTGAGTTTTTACATTTTTATTGGGATGCATGCTCCACCAGTTAAATTCACTGATCGCATCCACATTTTTATCTTGTGCCCCCCAAACAAACAAGCTTGGTATAGTAATTTTTGAATAATCTACAGTCGCATCAGACATAAAGCTTTTTAGTACAAATTGATATCGATCAATTGCCATAGAATTTTTACCTGAAAACTTTTTATATTCACTAAATACAGGCTTGTCTTTTAAAAATTCAATTCCTTTAGTATTCGACTCTAACGCTGTGATGATTTCACTTTCACTTTTACCGTCTAATTCATGACGAACTTTTGTATGATATTCGCCCTGCTTTATCCAGTTTCTAGCAAATCCTACTCCTATAATAAAACCCACTTTTGAATGATTACCAGCCAGAGCTGGCATAACCCAACCTGCCTGACTAAAACCAATCAAACCTGTTTTTTTAACTGAAAAACCATATTTATTTTGAACAAAATCCACCGCGGCTAACACCTCCGATTGACGATCGACCATGGACTGGTCCAACCAGTTCCCACTGGAGTCGCCTATTCCTGGTTTATTCCAACTGAAGATCGCGTATCCTTTTTCACGCAGTGGCTTCCAGAGAATACTGTAATACCCTTCACCATCAAAAGTCGAAGGGCCATCGCCATGAACAAACAATAATATAGCCTTGGCAGGCTTACCGTTGGTGGGCTCTAGATAATGTCCCGATAAGCTAAGCGTATTGTGTTCAAAAAACACCTGTTCTGCATAACTACTGTATATAAAGAATATTGAACTGATGGAAATAAATAATCGTATTATTGATAATCTCATTTTTTGCCCTGACTTTTAATGGGTATACTCAAAGTATATTTTATATGGCTATAGAGCCTCGTTAGTTTTGATTGATATTATATATTCATTCTCTATTATTTTTCACCACGAGATCATTTTCCGTTTTTGGATTGGCTTTATTACCAGACCAAAACACTCTAACATCATCTGCAATAGCAATTAAAACGGGAATAATAATCAGAGTAATACCGGTAGCAAATATCTCACCAAAGGCCAAGGAAATAGCGGCTGGTATCAGGTACTGAGCTTGTTCTGAAGTCTCAAGTATAAGTGGAGTAAGGCCTGCAACTGTAGTTGTTGTTGTGAGGAAAATGGCTTTAAATCTTCCCAGACTGGCTTCATTCAACGCTTCATGCACAGACATTCCTTCAGCTTTTGACTGGTTATATCGTGTTAGCATCACCAATGAATCGTTTACCACCACACCAGTGAGTGCCAACATACCGAAAAATGATAACAAACTCAGTGGTACACCCATTATTAGATGTCCAAATGCAGCACCAACAAATCCAAAGGGAATAACAGACATAATAATGAGCGGCTGTGTATAGGATTTTAACGGAATGGCTAGCAACACATAAATAAGCATACTGGTAAATAGTAGTGCTTTGGTTAAATTTCCTTTCATACTGAAAATTTCCTCAAGTTCGCCTGCTCCTGTAATTTCAATATCAGGAAAATGCGCTTCGATTGAATCAGAAAATGTTCCAAATATTTCAGCCCCCAACTCATCAGAAGATATATATTCTTTGTCTAAGCTGGCATAGATCGTATTAATTCGCTTACCATCTCTGCGCGCTATGTAATCTGTCACATAAGAAGATTCTATATTGGCCACCGTTGTAATGGGAAACCATGCTCCCTGCTGATCGGTAACTTTCATATTAAACAAGTCAGATAAAGCATCTCGAGATGACTTCATATCCTCAACTATTACTTTAACCTCTTGAGAACCCCGTTGAATTCTTAGTGCTTCTGCGCCTCCAAATCGTCCTCCTATTTGAGAAGCTAAATACTCGTCTGTAAACCCTAGGTGCTTAGCTTCAGGTTTAAGTGTGAGTCGCAACTGTGGCTGTCCTGGCTTTAAATCTTGCCTAACATTGCTGGTACCAGAAATGCTGCGTAAATGTGCAATAATTAGGTCACTGGCCACACGAAGTTCTGTTTCATTTTTGCCCATAACTTGTAAAGCAAAACCGCCCCCTGTTTGCTCTGATGCACTAAAGCTGAGATCGGTCACCCCCTCTAATGTTCCACTTACCTCACGCCATTCATTGACTATTTGTATTACAGATAATTGCATACGATCTGATGGCGGAGTCAGTTCAGCAAAAATTTCAACTGATGATGCACCATTTACCACCGTCAAAATATGCTTAATAGGCAAATCCTGAAGATTATATTTATCTTTCCAATTCTGGTTAAGCAGAGTCGCGACATCCTCTACATGACTGGCATTATAAGAGGCTAATATTGAAGGCGATCGAGGATCCATATTCATTTTAACGTTAATGATTTGCCCAGGAATATCTGGGAAAAAAACTGTCCGTATACTGCCGTTACTAATTAAACCGATGCCGAAAACCGCTATAGCAAGAAATAAAACCAACACGGCATAACGTTGCTTTAGTGAAAATTCAAGTATCGGCCGATAAATTCGTGTTTTAAACGTCTCAAGTGAATTTTGCGCATAGCGCTGTATATGTTTTACCAGTCTTGGCAACCATGAAAAGATAGATAGCGTTTTCGAACGATCATACTCTTTTTCATCTAAATCGATTGATGCAAGATGGGACGGTAGAATAAATTTACTTTCGAAAAGTGAAAAAATAAGCGTAAGGATCACAACGCCAGCAAAACTCGCTAGAATTTTTCCCATAGCATTATCAATTAACAACATGGGAAAAAACGCAGCTATGGTGGTTAATACGCCATAAATAGTCGCCGTAGCCACTTTTTTTACGCCGTTTTCGGTACCTTTAATCGGATCTTTTATTTTCCCTCGCTCTTCAAAAACACTTTCACCTACAACCACGGCATCATCCACTAATATACCCAAAGCAATGATAAGACCAAAAGTAGTAATATCATTTAGAGAATACCCTACCCAGTCCGAGCCCATAACGGCTAACGCGCCTGCAACTGAAATTGGAATACCCATTGCTACCCAAAATGCGAGTTTAATATTTAGAAATAATGACAATAATATAAAAACTAATAGCAATCCTTGGACAGCGTTATCTTTAAGTAAGCTAAGGCGCTCAGTAATGTAATGACTGGTGTCTGCCCAAGATACTAATTCAATTCCTTTAGGTAGAGAAAGTCGCTGTGAATCAAGTGATTTTTTTACTGCTTGCGCAATATCTAATAAATTTTCTTCACGGCCTATTAATATCTCCATGCCAATTCCAGCCTGGCCATTGAAACGTACAATTGAATCATCATCTTCATAATCATCAATGACGTAAGCCACATCTGTTAATGTAATTTGTTTGCCATCTTTTAATGACTTAATACGAATGTCTTCAAAATCCAATCGATGAAGTCGTTCATTGTCAGCACGTAAAGCAATAGTACCGCCGATTGTTTTTAAAGACCCAGCCTGAAAAGATAATGATGACTGTTGAATGCTGGCAATAACAAGATCAGGAGTTAAATTATAAGCCAACATTTTTTCAGGTATTAGTTCTATTCTTATTTCAGGCTTTCTCTTTCCCCATGTTTTTATTTTCGATACTTCAGGTAAAGCCAATAGAGCCTCACGAACATTGGTCGCCGTTTTTTGCAATGTCTTGGTATCAGTGTCGCCAGAAATTTGCACAATCATGGCCGCTAAATCAAAGTCATTTCGTGCGACGACGGGGTTCTCTGATTTTTCAGGTAAGCCATAAATTGAGTCCAGTCGAGTACCTATATCATCAGACAAGCGCTCAAGCGAATACCCCTCTTGCTTTTGAACACTAACCGAAGAAATTCCTTCACTAGAATAAGACGTGACTTTTTTTATACCAGCTAATCCTTCAATCGATATTTCAATTTTTCTAGTAACCTGTTTATCCACTTGTTGCACATGTGCATTAGGATAAATAGTGATAATTTCAAGTGTATCCGCAGGAAGCTTAGGGAAGCCTTCAACGCGAATAGAAGATACGGTTAGCCAGCCTGCAAAAAGAAGCAAAACCATCATTAAATTTGCGGCTACTGGATTTCGGATAAACCAACTAGTTAGTGAATGCATGCTACTTCTCCATTCTGGCTTTAGTTGGCTTCACTTGTTTTCCGGTAAGGAAAGACGCAAGTGGTATTGTGGCTACTCGCCAAGTTTTTTGTCCTAGGTACTCAGGTTTATCAGGTACTGGAACCAGCACCTGTTTATCCTGATAATGAATATCCTTTGGCTGGTAAGAACGTAACGTATCTTTCTTATCAATAAGCCAAACAGTGCCTTCTTGGGTTAGTGCACTTTCAGGTAGAATCATATAATCGTTAAATTCTTTGCCGGCTATTTTTACTTGCATGAACTGCCCTGAAATGGCGAGTCCGTTTTCTACTGAATTCACTTCCATAAATAATGGGTATTGTCGAGTATCGCTATTTAGGTGATATCCACCACGGATGATAGTGGCTACTGCAATGAGTTCACCACCGCTAGAATAGAGATTGGCCTGACTATTTAACCAATTCTCTGCAAGGTTATGCCATTGAGTCTCACTTAAGAAAACCTTGAGATAAAGGTTTTGATGGTCAATCAAACGTAATAGCGGCTCACCTTCCACCACTTGCTGGCCAAGGCCCACCATTCGCTCAATGATGATGCCTTTAAATGGAGTTTTTACCCGTGTATAGGATAAATTGTTTTGGGCAACACGAAATTGTTGCTGTGCAGACTCTAACGCCTTCTGTGCTATTTTCAGCTGGGGTTTAAACAGAGCAAGGTCTGAAGCTGGCTTATTAATACCAGACTGTTGCCAATCTTGATTGGTAATCAGTGTTTTCTTTTGAGCTTGCACCAATTGCAACTTGGCTTCGGCTAGAGTGACTTCCGCGCTGCTTTTTTCACTTTGGTAAGGCGTGTCTTCAATACGTATTAATACTGTATTTTCATTCACCAATGACCCCGATTCAAAAACTGGGGCAATATAGTTAATAGCACCTCTGACTTGAGCCTTTAGGATAACGTCCCACTTTGGTTTCAGTTCTCCATAGGCAACAATTGTGCTTCTCTGTGGACCTGCTATTGCCGCCACATAAGAAACTTGGGGAATGAATATACTGTTCATTTTCACTTCATCAGGCTTATTGGCTTCCTCATCGAGGAGCAACACAACCAATAACAAAAGAGATATTGCAATGAGTAAAAATAAGGGACGTTTAAATTTTTCTCGCATTCGTATTCACCGGTGACTTAATATATTAGTAAGTTATGATAAAATGAAAGGTATTAAGATATTCTTAAGGTGATTTATTAGCTATAAAGCTCTCCAAATCACACTTGCTTCTGCGCAGTTTGAGTGCTCTGAAAAATTGAAAGACCAGCCTAATTTTTCACATATCCTAGATACCAATTGAAGACCTAGTCCAAAGCTTTGATAAGTCGACCCCTGCGGTTCAGAAATAATTGGATTTTTAATATAAAGTGATGTTTCATTGATTTTAATCTGTATCGTACCTTTACCACTCAACTGACAAGCATTACGCAATAGATTGGCAAAAACAATCTGTAATAAATCCGCTTCCAATTCAATACTCTTAATCTGAATTTCGGTTTCTATGAATACCTCATGACTGTTAATTAGATATCTGTGATTAGCCACTTGCTGGTCACAAAATGCAGCGAGCTCAATATGGGTTTTCTTAATGGGCTTCTCAGACTCTCTGGCCAGCCAAAGTAGAGCTGACGAAAGGCGATTCATATTACTGCTGGCCTTGAGTGCACGCTGCACTGTTATATTGTCAGCGCCAGATAATTTAAAGTCTAATGTATCAAGGCATGCCTGAATGGTCGCTAGGGGCGTTCGTATCTCGTGACTGGCATATTTCAAGAATTGCTGTTCTCGTAAATTATATTCTGTAATTTGATTAACTCCAGATTTTAATTGAGATGCTAAATCATTTAGCTCGGCTATTGGAAAGTCTTCTTTTAAAAGATCATCATTATCCTTCAATTTAAAAGCCCATTGACTAAGTAATTTCATAGGTTCATTGGTGCGCTTAAGTAACCAAAAAACGATTCCAAAAAGGGTCATAAAAATAAGCAACAAAAGCCAAATAAAATCTCTCATCAAACTGACAATAATACTATTGATGATCTCATCAGTTTCCTGGGTATTGTAAATACTCAGGGTATAAATGGACTTACCTTTAATATTTACATACCGCAAAAGCGAAACATATTGGCTTTCGCCAGTTGCATTTACAACCTGTATATCATAAACCTTATTATCTAAAACCGTTAAATGTTCAAATGACTGTTTTAGCTTAATGGGAATATCCGACCAGCTCCTATACGCATGAAAGGTTTCACTTTCGGGTAAAACTAGCTCAGGTTTGTCCTCTAAGCGTTTCAGTAAATTATGAGCCTCGACCCTTGCAAAACTATCAACTGCAAATTCAATTGACCGCCATGTAATAAAAAATAAACTAACAACAAGAGCAATACTAAAGGCAATACCCGCAAAAATAATTTGCCATCTTAGTTGTTGTGCTAGAGTTTTAGTAGACGATTTAACCATTTTTTATTCCAATTTATTATCTGATATACAAAGTCCAACACCTGTAATCGTTTTTATAAGTGGATAGCTGAAAGGCTTATCAACTGCTTTTCTGAGCGCATGTAAATGAACATTAAGCCTCCCTTTGTCTGGCTCTTGATCAGGCCATACTGAATTCTCGATATTAGATCGTGATATAACTTTTGGGCTGTGTTGCAATAATATTTCTAAAATGCTCCATTCTGTGGGCGTCAATGTAATCGCTTGCCCTTCACGTTCTAAAAGTCTAGATTCCATATCTATTTTCAATGGCCCCAACTCCTGCATGGCTCGTTGATTTTTTGCACGCTGAGAAAGGGCATTTATACGCGCCCAAAGTAACGGCATAGGGCAAGGCTTAACCACATAGTCATCAACACCTACTTTGAATCCACCTAACTGATCTTCGGTAGTCCCCATAGCTGTAAGCATCAACACTGGCGTTGTACAACCTCGGCGCCGCAACTCTGCGCAAGCATCAAGACCGTTCAACTTGGGTAGCATATAGTCTAATAGAATCACCTCGAAGTTTAAATCTATAGCAAGCTCTATTCCTGATAAACCATTATATGCAAAATCACATTCTGCTCCTTGAAGCTCTAGGAACTCTGCAATAGAGGCAGACAACTCGGCATCATCTTCTACAATTAGAATACGCATGAAATAACCATTGATTAATATATCTTTAATAAACTATAACAAATGATATTAAGATTGTATTAAGTATAATGGACAATAGAATAGCTTAGCCTTATTCAAGGTACTTCATATGTTATTCAACACAGTTTTTTTATTTCTTGCCTTAAGGCAAAAAAATCGGTTATATGAAGATGCGTTAAACTTTATCTGATAGGGCAATCAAAGCTCGGAACGATGTTTTGTCGTTTGCGGCTGGTGTTTGCTCTGCAGTATCCCCAAGGAGTGCTGAATGCCCAATCGACGCCGTACCAAAGCCTATGTCATTGACACCAATGTACTAATTCACGACCCCTCTGCTATATTCAAATTTGAAGAACACCAAGTCGTTATCCCCATGACGGTTCTAGAAGAACTGGACAAACTCAAAACTGGACAATCTGGTGTATCAATGGAATGCCGTCAAGCTATTAGGAATATAGACAGCATATTAGGCCAGGCCTCTCCTGAACAAATTAGTGAAGGTGTAAAAATTCCTGCTGCGGTAGAGAATAGTGGCTCGTTAAGTATTTTAATGGATAAACCTGTTCAGCAAAGTACTGTTTTAAGAAATGATTTAAACGACAATAAAATAATTAATAGTATTATATTTTTGCAGCAACATAAGTTAAAAACACAATTCATACTTGTGACCAAAGACATTAATATGCGATTAAAAGCTCGGGGCTGTGGCATCGATGCCGAAGACTACCACAATGATCAGTTAGTCAAAGACTTTGAATCTCTAACCAAAGGTTTCCATGACTTTCAGAACAGCTTTTGGGACAACATAGAAAAAGTAGAGACCGTTCAATTAACTGGCCGTACTTTGCACAAAATTCCTAGAGTCAGCTTAGAAAATGACTTTTTTATTAACCAATACGTAATGGATGAGCAAGGGTTTATTGGTCGCATAGTTAAACTAGATGACGACTGCATAACTATTTGGGATAAGTCTAACGATAAGCTTTTACAGCAAGAGGCATGGGGCTTAACGCCTAGGGATAAGTACCAAGCCGCTGCCTTAGATTTATTACTGGATCCTGACATTCATTTGGTAAACCTATCCGGCCCAGCGGGTTCAGGAAAAACCATTTTAGCGTTAGCTGCCGCTATAGAAATGACCGTGGCACAAAATCGTTTTAAGCGTATTATTGCCACTAGAAGTGTCCGTGGGTTAGATGAAGATATTGGATTTCTGCCTGGTACAGAAGCCGAAAAAATGGAGCCTTGGTTAGGTGCTATTACCGATAATTTAGAAGCCCTTCATATGGAAGATGAAAACGCACACAGCAGTATTGATTACATATTGCAAAAAGTGCCCATGCAATTTAAATCTCTTAACTACATTAGAGGGCGCAGCTTTCAACGCAGCTTAATTATTATTGATGAGAGCCAAAATTTAACCCCACACCAAATGAAAACAATCATTACCCGAGCAGGCAGTGGCTCAAAAGTAGTTTGTCTAGGTAACTTGGCGCAAATAGATACGCCTTATTTAAATGCCACCAACTCAGGCTTAACGTATTTAAACGAACGCTTTAAAGGGTTTGAGTACGGTGGCTCTATCGAACTACAAGGCGTACCTAGGTCTATCTTAGCTGAATATGCAGAGACACATTTATAAACTCATATGAAGCAACTAAGGTCGTTTGGCAGGTCGGTTTAATGTCTATCCACGGTAGTATCATTCTGGGCCATAGTGCCTTAGACATTAATCAATATTTACGCCTTTATGGCTTTTTTAATGGCCCAATAAATTTGACGAAACCTCATTTCTTTCCTACATTTTTAAGAGGCTTATATCAAGGAATAATAAGATGAAAGGATTATGGCTCATTTTAGCTATATTGACGACTTCTAGTCACGGCGCAGGTACTGAAGATACGATTTATGAATTATCGGTATCTACCGACAGTAGCTGGACCAGTTTAGAAATTCGTGACGACGCAGAGTGGGTAAACGCGCCTCCAGGAAAAAGTATCAGTGTGAATGGACGCAGCGGCATCAAGTCTTACACTTT
>JBLHVV010000051.1:0-21112 GCA_047628755.1 Crocinitomicaceae bacterium
GCCCAGTCACTTTCGTCTTGGCCATCTTCTATGGAAACAATTGGGTATTGCTCACACAGTTCGGCTAAGTAGTCAGAGAACTGTTCAGCTGAGAATACTTTCCCTTCGCCTGCTAAATCATATTTACCATCTTTATAAAATTCAGTCGATGCACAATCTAATGCAAGCGTGATGTCTTTACCCAGCTCGTATCCTGCATTTGATACTGCTTCTTTGATTACCGCTAATGCGTCTGCGTTAGAGGCAAGGTCTGGTGCAAAACCGCCTTCGTCTCCTACGGCTGTGTTTAGACCTTTTGATTGAAGTACTTTTTTAAGACTGTGAAATATTTCTGCGCCAGCCCTTAGGCCTTCGCTGAACGTTTTCATACCTACTGGCTGAACCATGAACTCTTGAATATCTACGTTATTATCAGCGTGTTCGCCACCATTAATAATGTTCATCATAGGTAGAGGCATACTGTACTTGCCCGGTGTACCGTTTAACTCAGCAATGTGCTCATATAATTCAATGCCTTTGGCCACTGCGGCGGCTTTTGCAGCAGCAAGTGACACGGCTAAGATTGCGTTTGCACCTAGCTTGGCTTTGTTTTCTGTTCCATCTAACGCTAGCATTTTTTCATCTAGTGCGCGCTGATCAGTTGCGTCCATCCCTAATAACGCGTCTTTAATATGACCATTAATGTTGGCTACAGCTGTTAAAACACCCTTTCCTAAAAAGCGTAATTTATCGCCGTCACGTAATTCTAACGCTTCACGTGAACCAGTAGATGCTCCCGATGGAGCACATGCTGTTCCAAAAAACCCGCCTTCTAATAAAACGTCAGCTTCTACCGTTGGATTGCCACGGCTGTCCATTACTTCACGCGCTTTGATGTTTACGATCTTAGCCATACTAGCTATATCTCCATTATATATTTAAAAAATTATATTCAGTTTTCACTGACGTTTATTATACTTTTGCATACTTAATAGCAGCCGCAATAAACGCTTCGAATAATCCATGCCCGTCACGGGGTGTTGATGTGAACTCTGGATGAAACTGACACGCTACAAACCAAGGGTGATCAATTACTTCGACCACTTCTACTAGATTGCCGTCCATTGATTTACCAGCAATGCGTAAACCATTTTTCTCCAATATTTCAACAAAATTATTATTGACTTCGTAACGATGACGGTGACGTTCAACAATCGTTTCATGTCCATATGCTTGTGCCGAGAGTGACTCTGCTTCTAATCTGCATTCTTGACCGCCTAAACGCATTGTTCCACCTAGGTCAGAGTTTACAGTACGCTGCTCAGTATCGCCCTCAGCTGTAGTCCACTCAGTAATTAGACCCACCACTGGATTTTCTGTAGTGCTTGAGAACTCGGTGCTGTGAGCGTCAGTTAATCCACATACGTTACGAGCAAATTCTATTACTGCGCTTTGCATACCTAAACAAATACCTAGGTAGGGAATTTTATTTTCACGGGCGTATTGAACGGTACGAATCTTACCTTCAACACCTCGGCTACCAAATCCTCCAGGGACTAGAATGGCGTCTTTGCCCTCTAAAATGGAACAACCATCTCGTTCAATAATTTCTGAATCGATGTATTGAATCTTAACTCTTGTTTTGTTTTTAAGACCAGCGTGATCTACGGCTTCTATTAGCGACTTATAAGCGTCTAATAGCTCCATATATTTACCAACCATGGCAATATTAATTTCTTTTTCTGGATGCAACTTAGCTTCTACCACTTGATCCCATTCACTTAAGTCAGCAGGATCACATTCTAGACCAAATTTCTCCATAACAAAGTCGTCTAAACCGGTCTGTTGAAGCAAACGAGGAATGCGGTAAATAGTATCAGCGTCTTCTAATGGTATTACAGCACGCTCTTCTACATTGGTGAACAACGCAATTTTACGTAACGAGGCGGCATCTATTCGGTGGTCCGAACGGCAAATTAGGATATCTGGCTGAAGGCCAATTGAACGCAATTCTTTTACGCTATGCTGAGTAGGCTTAGTTTTGGTTTCCCCTGCTGTGGCAATATAGGGCACTAATGTTAGGTGCATAGACAAAGCACGCCGACTCCCTAACTCTACCTTTAGCTGACGAATGGCTTCTAAAAACGGTAGCGACTCGATATCGCCCACGGTTCCACCAACTTCTACCAATGCAACTTCAGCCCCTTCTGCACCTTCGTATACGCGACGTTTAATTTCGTCTGTTACATGGGGAATGACTTGTACTGTGCCCCCAAGGTAGTCTCCACGACGTTCTTTTTTCAGTACGTCTTGATAAATCCGGCCTGTAGTAAAGTTATTACGACGGCCCATAGTGGTACGAATAAAGCGTTCGTAATGGCCTAAATCAAGGTCTGTTTCAGCACCGTCTTCGGTGACAAAAACTTCTCCATGCTGGAATGGGCTCATGGTACCTGGGTCTACATTGATGTAAGGATCCAGCTTCAACATGGTAACTTTAATACCACGGGCTTCTAAAATAGCCGCTAATGATGCTGATGCAATACCTTTGCCCAATGAGGACACAACACCGCCGGTGACGAATATAAAACGAGTCGACATATATAGAAGGATCCGAATTTGAAAGTTGGATTTTTGTGTAACGAGATGGCGCCGCAGTCTACCAGAGCAAGGGGCTTTGGTAAATCGAAGATGCCGTTAGTTAGCGTAATTCATTGTAATTTTAGACTAATTTTAACTTAAACAGGGGAAATACTCAGAGATATTCTAAAAACGTTTAATATAGATAACAACCCGACGATTATCGGCACGCATTTTACTATCAAACACTTGATTAAGCCCTAGGTCTTGCTTAGGCCTAGAGTCGGCGTAGCCTGCAGCCTTAAGCCTAGATTTATCGATGCCCTTCACTATTAGGTATTTCACCACGTTACTGGCTCTAGAAGAGCTAAGCTCCCAGTTAGATGGGAACCTTGGGGTACTAATAGGCAGATCATCGGTATGCCCCTCCACCTCTATTAAATGAGTTTTGTGGCTGGTCGTCTCAATCACCTTGCTCACCTCATCTAGCATAGGCAATGCCTGAGGACGCAAAGCGGCACGACCAGAGTCATAAAGAGAAAAATTAGAAAACTCTACACGCACACCCTTGGCATCAATATCTACCGCTACATTCTGTGACATATCATGCTCTTTTATTATTTTGTCTAATTCTTTTTTAATATCTGTAAAAGGGGTGGCCACATCCTCCTTGGTCAAGGTTGTGGCTAGACCCTCTTTCAAAGCTTCGACCTTGCCTTCATTTAGATCAGACACAGATAAAATCATCACGAAAAAAGCCAGTAATAGAGTAATTGCATCGGCATAGGTAACAAGCCAGCCTCCGCCATCGTCAAAGGTTTCTCGGCGACGGCGCAAGCCACGCTTAGCGGCATTATCACTCATAAAAAGCCAACCTAATCTTCAATTTCTTTTGGAGCGAAGCGCTTACTTGGAGAAACATAAGCGTTTAAACGGTCCTGAATTAATAATGGGTCACGCTTTTCAGCCAGTAATACAAAGCCGTCAGTGATCATTTGATGACGAAAATATTCCTGCTCTTGTTTTTCGGTTACTTGCGCTGCAGTTGGCTTAAATAATAAATTAGCTAGTAGCACACCATATAATGTAGTGAGTAAAGCTAACGCCAAACCTTTCCCTAGACTCGCCATGTCGCCACCCATATTGTCTAGCATAATAATTAAGCCGACAATGGTGCCTACCATGCCAAAACCAGGTGCATAAACTCCCATTGTATTTAATATTTTGGCCTCGAGAGTTTGACGCTGCCAATGACTGTCCATGGTATCGCCCATAATAATGCGAATATCTGATTGTTTGTAACCCGCTCCCATTAACTCCACACCTTGAGCTAAAAAGAAATCGTCTCTTTCTTTTTTAGTAAGCGCATCTTCAAGGGCAGTTATGCCACCGTCTCTGTATATCATACTGAGCTCACCAAATCGTTCTACCAGATCTTTTAAGTGGTTTTGAGTGGTGTTACTTGAAAGGATGGTCTGAATCATGGCCCTTAAGGCATGCATAACCTCTAAAAAACTGAAGCTAATTAATGATGCTGCAAAAGTAGAACCCAATACCATCATGCCGCTAGCGGCACTAATAAACATAGTGTAATTTTCCGTACTACTGATAATGGCAGCAACAAATAATCCAATACCAGCCGTTATACCAGTTAAAGTACTTGGGCTAATCATGATGCTTTATTCTCTGGCGTTTCAAGTTGGTCCATTGAAAACTTACCAATATTTATGTACTCACGTATTTTATGAACAATTGATCGTCGAGACTGATCAATTTCTTGCGGGCTAATATTTCCTTCAAAACGACGCAAATCATCACGCACTTGCGCTTTTAATTTAGGAGCTGAATTTAATGATTTTAATACATGTATTTTAAAATCATCAGGGGTGCTACATAACGATTGTCCAATATGATTTCGATCCACTTCACGTAAGGCATTACTTAATACATTGTGTGGTGTTTTAATTACGTCGCTAAACGTAAAGTACAATTGACGCAAACGATAAAATGTATCTGGCTTGTCTTGCTTTAAACGTTTTAAAACTTTTGACTCTTCGCTGCTGCTCATATTATCTAACATGCTCATCAACATTCCTAAACCGTCAGCATTAACATTTTCAAAACTGGGTACTTGCTGAGCGGCTTTTGCTAAGCGATCGGCTACATCTTTAAATGTATCCATTGGAAATGTTTCAAACTGTCCTAATTCCGCAATAAGCTGTGATTGATGTTTATCCGGCACCCTGTTTAATACCCGTGCAGCTTGCTGCGAATCTAACTGACTTACGACTAAAGCTTGTATCCTAGGGTCTTCATGCTGCATTAAGTACAACACCTGACTGTCATTTAGTTTGTTTAAAAACTCAAAAGGATGAGCCTTAACAGATACGATATTTTGAATTTTTTGCTGAAGTATTTGATGAAAGTCCTGTAAATCTCTGAACTGCTGCTCCTCTTCTGGTGGCCTATCGGCTAATTGGGCCATAACACTTTGCAGCTGCATTTGCTCTACATTGGGAAAAATAGAACGGAATAAACTACGGCCTAACACCTTATAAATAGATGCAATCATAGGTATTTTGTCTTCCTGCGCAACCAACTCAGACATGCCACTTTGCACCGCTTGCGGTTGCCCTAAGCCTAATGAAATAATTTCTTGTCGAGTCCTTAACATAATCTGTCTGTTGTCAGCATGATCTGACACCGTGGCGTCAGCAATTGAATGGTCAGCTCTTTCAGAGAATCCAACATTAGGGGACAATGAATTAGATTGCTGCGATACGGGTACTTCTTTTTTTCTAAAAGAAAGTAAAATTAATGCTATCAACAGAAACGCCAGTAAAGACAATAATCCTAGGGCTAATATATTGAAATTTTTCTCTAGCCAACCCTGTGCGGGTGCGGTTTCTTTATCTAATGCGGCCTCTACTACATCTTCTGGTAGTTTAGAGAATTCAGTTTTAACAATTGTAAGGCTGTCCCCACGTAAATCATTAAGCGATGCTTTTTGATAAACTAGGTTTCGAATAAATGCCTGCTGCTCTGAGTTAACATCGTTTTCGACTACTAAAGATATAGTCAATTTTTTTATCTTATTAAAAACACCGACGGTAGTATCTGGGGCGGTCTGCTGACCACCATTAGGCTGACCAGATTCATCTTCCCACTTAGGCTGTCTTTGTTGACGCTGAAGCCGTTGTATTTGTTCACGCATAAAAGCCAACTCTGCATCTTTTTCTTTGTCTGCAGGAATATCTACAAAAGGCAACCCTGGTAAACTTTCTACCTGGTCATCTGGAGTTATGTTTGAATCTTGAGTGTCTCTAGACGATCTAGGGAAACGCAGTTCTGGATAATTAGAATTTTGATTATTATTATTCCGTGACTTCGGAACACTCGTTGTTTTACCTTTAACTACCTGACGTATTTTTTGCAGCGTCACATCCACATTAATAATAAAACGGCCGTGGCCTAAATAAGCTTGAATATCTCGAGCCAAACGATCCTCTAAACGAGATTTAAGTTGAATCTCTTCTAGGTCATCTTTTTTTGTAATTACTTCTATCGGTGCATTTTGTTGTGAGTATGAAACCTCTGAAATCACAATTAATAAAAGTGAAAATATCACTAATTTAGGCAGCATGAGCAAGGATAATTTTCTCATTAACATCTCCTTACTGAACCAACTTAAGGCTTTCTTTCACATCTTTTAATGATGAATCTAATTTAAGAGCATTTTTCCAAGAAATTTTAGCGTCTTTTTTACGCCCCATTTTATAATATATACTGCCTTTTAATGCATGAGCTTGAGCAGAAGCTGGCACTAATGACATGGCCTTATTAGTTTCTTCTAACGCTTCCCAATATGACTTACGATAAAATAAAGCTTGTGCACTCAACATATGTTTAGTGGCAATAGAGAATAATCCTAGAGCTTTTTTATTAAAAAAGTTTTTTTCTTCTGCTGGATCCCCAGCTTTACCAGTCTGATCCATTGCTGTTTTAGAACTTTGATTACCATTTAAAAAGTCTTCAGCTGAAGTAAAATCTGTGCCACCTCCTGGCGGCAGGTCCATGCTAAAAATAATGTCACTTTCACCAGCATTTAACATCATCATCACATCGTAGCCTGGGCCATGACGATGAATATTCACAATGCCATGATTCTTTTTGGCATAGTCAGCATTATCATCTGATATTATTTTTTCAATTTCAGAAGGTACTTGATCTGCGAATGGGTTTTCTTCTATATCTAATTGAGCCAAGCTGCAACCTGCAAGCAATAAATATGTTAGGACGATGTTAGCTGAATAATATATTTTCATAGTGCCCCCTAAAACCTATAACCAAGTGTTAAATCTAGACCCGTTCCACCAAATTCAGAGCTATCTTGGTAATCGGTATTTGAATCCCACTCAACCGTCTCCTCAGCTACATATACCGCTCCTAAAGCCATAAAACCATTGGTGACAAATGGAAATTCTAAGCCAAACTTCATAACTAAACCATGACTACCACTGAAAAATGCCTGCCCTATTCCCACATAGGCTTTAGTACTCACCCAATCACTTAGAGCTTCTATTCGAACAAAAACTCGACCTTCTAGATTGATACCGCTTACATTAAATTCATCTGTTGCAGAAAAATTTCTAAAATATTCTACGCCCAGGCTATATTCAATATCTTCATTTAAGGTAGTAGATTCCCGCCTACGTAAACCAAAGGCCGTTACTCTAGCCAATTCAGCGTCAACCACTAGGCCAACTCCGCCTCGTTCTGAACCTAGTCCAAATGAACTTATTGTCATTTCCATTTCTATAGTTTCAAACTCGAGCTCTTCTTCTTCACGGGTGGTCTTTTTGGCGTACTCTTTAAGCCAAAGTAATTCATTACTGCTTGACTCAACCATCCTTAAATTCACGGTAAACTTATCTTCATGAACACTGGCACTCCAAAGTACAAAAGCATCCACTCGTACTTCTTTTGATAGAGATCTTAAATCTTGGTTACTTTGCGCACTTTGACTAACATGCATACGTGAACTTTCAAAGTTGACTCTGGTAGTACGACACTCAATGCAATCGATCACTTCAAAGCGACCAAGTCCCATGAACTTTCCAAGCAACTTATTTTCAATCATTAGATGGACTTGCTTAGTAATATTACGATGCAGGCGGTCGCCGTTGTGGTAAAAAGCAATTCGTTTAATGCCCTTTTTTACATCGAGTAATTCTTCAGGAATTAGGATAGTTTCATCATCTAATAACCTTGAAAATCCTGCATATAGCGTTGGAGGGGCACTTAAGTGAGGTAAGTTTGCACTGGCAACTCTTGTCTCAGAAATTGACGGCGCCGAAAAAATGGCGCAGATGATAAAAAAAAGTGTCGAGAAAACCACATAATTAGTTTGGTATAGTGTTAGTTCTTGCTTCATTATTAGCAGCATCCGTATCGCTTAGCTATCTTATAGTAAGCATAGTTCACACTTCCTTTCTCGCTACAAATAAAATGCTTTAGTTCTTATTATTCTGGTCGTTACAGTATTCGAACATTTGGTTTTAGGGTAAATAATAAAAATATGATGATGAAAAATATAGGCGCTAACTTTCATAAGATTAAAATAATTGTATTTTTATTACTTATCTTGCCTATGCAAGTAATTGCTGCAACATACAATGTCACAGGATTAAAAGTTGGGTCTATTTCTCAGGATGAAGATGATGAAGAATCGCCATTTGAAATTCGTGCAATTAATAAACAGCACAAATGTGGTGGTAAGCCATCAAATTTATTTAAAGTCTATAGTGAATACAGCGACGTATCGAATCGACGCTATGACATGGCCATGAATGCAATGATCGGTAACTACAGCCTTAGTTTGGGAACCCATGGCTGCAAAGGCAATGCATTGATCGTTAACGAAATACGCATTCATCATAAATAATTTATTTAGTGGCCGTATAAATCGTCTGATTTTGATGCCAATATAAAATCATTTCTATGCAGCCCCATGACAGAATGTGTCCACCAAACGATACTGACCTCTCCCCATTTCACCGTTATTTCTGGATGATGGTCATTTTCTTCTGCTAGCAAGCCCACTTTATTAGTAAACTCTAAACCCTGTAAAAAATTTTTAAATACATAAACTCTCTGTAGATTTTCAACTCCTCCTTTGGTCACTATATGCCAACTAGGTAGCTGATCTATAAGATCAGCTTTCTCTAACAGATCGATTATTAAAGTTCCTTTACCACAAGGCTCGCATACCATTTTGTTTAATTTGTTTAATTCCATAAAGTCACCTGATAGATTGAACAATTTTAAGATTAAAAAAGGGCCTTAAGGCCCTTTCTAGTAAATCAAATTAAATAAGAATATCTCAGCTAATTTGTTTCGCATTAATTTTTTCATACCATTCTTGCGGTCCGGTCTGATGAACAGAGGTACCATTAGTATCCACCGCAACCGTTACTGGCATATCAACCACATCGAATTCATAAATAGCTTCCATACCTAAATCAGCAAAGCCAACTACTTCTGCATGACGAATAGCCTGGGATACAAGATACGCTGCACCACCTACTGCCATTAGGTAAGACGCTCCGTTGTCTTTTATCGCTTCAATTGCAATAGGACCACGTTCAGCTTTACCAATCATGCCCATTAAACCTGTTTTTTCAAGAATTAAGCGAGTAAATTTATCCATACGCGTGGCAGTAGTTGGGCCTGCAGGTCCAACTACCTCGTCACGCACAGGGTCTACTGGACCTACGTAATAGATAAAACGGTTTTTCAAATCAACAGGTAACTCTTCACCTTTGTTAATCATCTCTACCATACGTTTGTGAGCTGCATCGCGACCAGTTAACATTTTACCGTTAAGTAAAACAGTTTCACCAGGCTTCCAATCTTTCATTTCTTCACGAGTGACTGTGTTTAAGTCCACACGGCGCACACTGTCACCAACTTCCCAAGTAATTTCAGGCCAGTCTTCAAGCCTTGGTGCTTCCAATTCGGCTGGCCCAGAACCATCTAGTTCAAAGTGTGCGTGACGAGTGGCTGCACAGTTAGGAATAATGGCAACCGGTTTATTTGCAGCATGAGTGGGATAATCTGCCACTTTAACGTCTAAAACAGTAGTTAAGCCACCTAAGCCTTGTGCCCCAATACCCAGCTTGTTCACTTTATCGAACAGTTCTAAGCGCAATTCTTCAGAACGGGTTTTAGCCCCACGAGCTTGGAGTTCTTTAATGTTGATTGGCTCTAATAATGCTTCTTTAGCAATCATCATCGCTTTTTCAGCTGTGCCACCGATGCCTATACCAAGCATTCCAGGTGGGCACCAGCCAGCACCCATTTTAGGTATTTGCTCAAGCACCCAGTCTACAACAGAGTCAGAAGGGTTAAGCATGGCGAATTTTGACTTAGCTTCAGAACCGCCGCCTTTAGCCGCAACATGCACATCTACTTTATTGCCTTGAACTAATTTTACGTGAATAACAGCTGGTGTATTGTCTTTGGTATTCTCACGCTTGCCATCGGGGTCGGCTAAGACAGAGGCCCGAAGGATATTGTCAGGTAATAAGTAAGCACGACGGACGCCTTCGTTGGCCATGGCTTCAATGTCCATGGTGGCGTCTTCAAATCTAACGTCCATACCTATGTGTAAAAATACAGTAACAATACCGGTATCTTGACAAATTGGACGATGGCCCATGGCACACATACGAGAGTTTATTAGAATTTGAGCTATGGCATCTTTTGCGCCCTGGCTTTCTTCTTTGTTGTAAGCTTCTTCCATGGCTTGAATGAAGTCTAACGGATGGTAATAAGAAATGTACTGAAGCGCATCAGCGACGCTCTGGATCAGATCTTCTTGCTTGATCACAGTCATAGCATTGGTCTCTCAATCAACAGGTGAATATAAATATAGTTATAGTGTATTAATTGTAGCATGGGACTAGAGAGATTAGGAGTTGTTGTGGCGTATAACGTGTATGACTACCACCACCATTTCATAGTATTTTCTTCTGACTCTTCGATGTCCTCTAGATCAACAACACGACTATCGAATACTTCTTCTAACTGATCTTCGCTTAACAGAACTTTGGATTTTATAAAGTGACCACCTTCTGGCAGCATACGCGTTGCTTTAAGCTCATTTTGGGCAAGTTCGGTTGCAACAAGTGAAAGCGGTCCGCTGGCTATGGGCAAATCATTCTCTATTATTTGTTGCCCTGGTTCAGGTGGCTCTATTTCGCTGTAACGCAAAAAATAAACGTTGTTTGCTTCTACCGCCAAATTCATTTCTGCAATCCGTTTTAAATCGAAAGAAAAACTGTCTGTTGATAATCCTTCTAACCCCATCAGTGGACGACGCATAACCACTTGATATTCTCCCGGTTCTAATTCGAACCAAGTGTAACCATTGGCCCTTATATTAAAAATTCGTTCGTCGTCTAAATAAAAACTAGGAGCCTCAATTTCATCTGCACCCCATTGACTGTTTGGACGATACACGTAAAGAAGCGCTTTACTTTCATAATCCCAACGGTTGGCAACCTGACTGTATTCTTTTCCAGAGACAGTAGAAATATAGGCACCAACGTTGTGACCTAAAGATTGATAAATATGCAAGCAACCAGAGGTAGTTACTAGTACGCTTGTTATAAAAAGTGTGAGCATTATTCTTATCATTGTAGACTCTGTACGCCCTTTAGGAGTTTTAAGCTTATTGGGGGGTGATTCCAATTAATTTATTCAGTTATGATGACATAACTACAAAAAATAACAAAAAATAATCAATAATAAAAACATAAATAATTAAAAAATACAGAATAAAAATAGCATCACTCACAGGACCTTCTTAATTATGGAAAAGATAACTTTAGGTAAAATTGCAGTTGCTCTTTCCACATCTATTATTGTGTTGCCATTTTCATTGGCCGAAGAGGCTAAATATATAGGTGAAGATTATTATGGTAACGACATTAATGCAGCCGTTTCTGAAGCTACTAAAAATAAACGTAAAGTAAACTATGACGTTAAATACTGGTACAACCGCACTACCTCAAGATCTTTTAATCTAAGCCCACTGCAAAAAAATGAACTGGAGATTGAACGTTTAGAGGGTGCTTTAGAAGCAACGGCTTCAGGTGGAAGAAAAAATATTGTGGACCCTGAATTTCCTGCTGAAAACCAAAGCAAACAAATACAAAAAGATTTCTTAGCTACTAAAATCGCCCCTGAAACTACAGCATTGCCAACATCGGTAAACAATTCATTGATTGAAATTAGTAGGCCCTTGCCTGTATTTGAACTTAAGCATCGCCATTCCAGAGGAGATATAGTAACAACCAATAATATTATCACTAGTGGAACAGTTATTAGTAGACCGAGACCTTAGGATTAAAATTGTCATGAAAATTTTTACTGTGTGTATGTTTTTTTGTGTTAGCGCTCTGTCAATAGAACCAATCGATGATTATTATGCAAGTGATTTACTCGATGCCGTCGATCAGGCTAAGTCGTACCCTCATCATTATGATTACAGTACTACTTATCGATATAAACGGACAACGGCACAAAGCATTGAACTTAATAGATTAAATTTAACAGAATTAGATGAAACCTCTCTAAAGTCAGAAGCTGGATTTTTTCAAGAATCTGAATATCCCGAGCCAATAGTTGGACCATCTGAAAACAAGCCAAAGATCAATATCAATTCGGTTAAAGATATATTTAAACCCAATACCTCTTTACCTAAATACTCTTCGTATACTTCTAAATATGGTGTTTTCACTAGCTCTGGGATTCAATCTAACTCTAACCTAGTTACTACAACTCGTCCTTAATATTTTACTTTAAGCCTAATTCAATTAATGCTTTCTCTCGTTTAGCTATTCTATTTTTTTTAGTTAATATAAATATTTTTTTGTCTCGCTCCCAGTCTAGCTTAAATTCTTTTGAGAGTGCTTCAAAACTAGACTCAAATATTAAAATGACTTTTGAAGCCGCTTCATACGCTGCAAACAACTGAAATATATTCCAAGGTGAATCGTCAAAATCAAGTTTCATTAGCGAAGATATAATAAGCATGCAAGCATCAATAATTTCATCGTTTAATTTGTAGCGAATAGTCTTTGATAAAATCAAACCTGTGAAAGCTATTAGAAGGTGTGCATCTTCAATGTTTCTAAATCGCTTATTATAATCATCATGACCATCCCCTGGTAATATTTCCCCCACTGCACCCTCTAACTCTATCCCTCCATGCCTAACATCTGGCATCACACTCATTGCTGACATTAGAATTTGCTTAACTTTATTGCTAGGAAGATTAACTAGAACAGCTTTTAATTCAGGCCTATCTTCATTTTTACCAGATACTGCAATAACAATTAATTGCTCTGCTGCGTCACCCATAGAAACAAAGCTTTTACTCCCCGTTAAAACTCCTGTTGGTGAGACTTTAGTGGTTAAATTTTTAGGATGAGCACCAGATACTTCTGAAACACAAAATGCAGCCCACTTATTGCTGTCCAGGCTTGGTAATAAACATTGCAATGCACCACGATAGCCTACAGAAAAAGCTTGGCCAATAGATGTTACTCGCAACGCGGTGCTTAGCACGGTTAATAATGACGATTTATATTGGGCACTTAATACATAACCCTCAAATTCTTGATAAGATTTGAATTCACTTTTAGCAAGAGCATCGTTAATAGTAGACGTTAGATTAGACATGTAATTATTCACTTATTCTATTAACTAAGTACCTGTACCTGTACCTATGTTTGTATTTACGGGAACGACTGTAGTAGTTCTATCCTTGAGTTGTTTAATTTTTGCTTCTAAACCATTGATTTTTTTCAGGAGTTGCAATCTGGTTTTATCCATAGCAGAGATTCCCTTACCGTGCTCTGATAAAGTCTTAGATAAATTAGTAGGAATACCTTTTATTGTATCATCTACTTTTAATTCGACTTCTAGAACTTGATTTTTAATAGTTTGGATAGTAGAGGAAAAGCCCTGCTCTGACTGTTTTATTTGGCTAGCAATACTCGATTCTAATACTTGAGAATTCTTATTAAGCTGACTCAATTTAGATGAATTCTGGCGTATAGATTTTTTCTGTGCATTAAGACTACGAACATTTTTAGCTATATTGCTTTTATTGTGTTTATTAGCTACATCCCATAATTTTCTAATCTCGTGGTCTTGCTCTTTTAATAAAATTTTAATGGCGTCAACTGATAAATTAGACTGTTCGTCAGTACTGCTTAATCTCTGCTGTAAAACAGTCAATGCAGCTAACTGCTTGGCAGACTGAATTTGGGACTGTTGTAAATGCAGCAGAATCCCAATAGACAGTAAAATTGAGAATATGGTTAGAATCCAAAGTAATTTAGGTGCACCTGAGGCCTGCCTGGCTGCTGGGGCACGAAGTTTGCCAGCAGGTCGCTGACGACCTGCTATTTCATCCTTTGATAAAGCAATAGAGGCAAGCTGTTCAGGTTCTTGATTCTTTTTCATAAGTCAGACTGTATTAAAAATTAGTTAAGGTTATTGTGTCATTCATAGGAAATTTGGCAAGCCAAGAGCTTATTTTTGGTTAATTTTCCCGCAATTTCAACGATTATCAACTTAATAAATCATCACTATGTTTGAATCTGAGTTATTTTCTAGTCATATTTATCGTACACTATCATTGATTCAACAATAGGTTTTTATCATGTCTCGTTTGGTTTTAGGTTCAAGCTCACCTTTTCGTAAAGCTTTATTAGAAAAACTCGATCTCAGTTTCGACTGCGATAGCCCAGACATCGACGAAACGCCACTAAAGGATGAACTTCCTAAAGACATGGTGGCTAGATTAGCCAAAGAAAAAGCAAACGCTATTGCTAAACGTCATCCTCAAGCCATTATTATAGCAAGCGATCAGTGTGCCACATTAGATGGTAAAATAATTGGCAAACCAGGGAACCATGAAAATGCTGTTCAACAACTTACTGCTGCAAGTGGTCGAACTGTCACTTTTTATACTAGCCTGTGCGTTTATAACGCAGGCACTAACCAATACCAAGAAACTGTTGAGCCATTTTATGTGTATTTTAGAACATTGACCGAAAGTCAAATTGAAAACTATCTAATAAAAGAACAGCCTTATAATTGTGCTGGTAGCTTTAAATCGGAAGGATTAGGCATTAGTCTATTTGAAAGGCTAGAAGGTAATGACCCTAATACATTAATTGGACTGCCATTAATTCAGCTTATTAAAATGCTAGATAGATGCCATATAGAAGTAATCTAAAACCATAAAAAAACCCGCTGTTTACACAGCGGGCTTTTGATTGTCTACTTAAATCTGACGTATTTTTTATCTGTCGAACATCATTTCTAAGCGCCTATCGATTCCTTCATCGCCAATTAACTCACTTAAATCCACATCATATATTCCGTCATATTTCCGACGTAAGATATCGCGGTTATCTTCTTTATCTAATACCACTGTAGACTTTAAAAATACAATTAAATTTTGCTTAACATGAGATTTGCTAGACGATCTAAATAACCAACCCAATATTGGTATGTCACCTAAAAATGGCACTTTATTTTCAGTCTCTTGTACTGCATCGCGAATAAGCCCGCCTAACATGATTACCTCGCCATCCTCGGCTAGTATCTGAGTCTTAATAGAGCGTTTATTGGTAATTAAATCGGACTGACCTTCTACCGCAGTCGTTTCAACTGACTCGGTACTCTGCTCAACTTCTAAGCGAATAAACTTGCCATCTTGCACATGAGGAATGACTTTTAAAGTGGTACCTATATCTTCACGCTGAATCGTTGTAAACGGATTTGAGTTAGAAGTACTAGAAGAAGTTCCTGTTACAAAAGGAACATTTTGCCCCACAATAATCTCAGCTTCTTGGTTGTCCATGGTCATAATAGTTGGTGTGCTCAATAAATTAGCGTTGCTAACCGACTCAAGCGCTTGCACTAAAAAGGCAAAATCATTACCACCTGCTGTTCCATAACCCCCTAAGGTTAAACCAGAAGCAAGGCTGGCTGTGTTAGTAGAAAGACCCGCAATTAAACTCGATAGACTGTTACCTCCATTACCAAAGTCTGTGGCCACAAGTGGAGTTGAACCCGACTCAAGGTCAGCAATAGCGGTTTGAACACCGACTCGATTATCTACCTGCCCAGTTACTTCAACAATAGCCGCCTCGATCAGCACTTGTGCTCGACGAATATCCAGTTGTGAAACAATATCTTTAATCTCAGACATTATTGACGGCTCAGCTCGAACTACTAATGCATTTAAACCTGGGTCTGCATGTATAGCCACTTTAGCTGACGCTTGAACTTTGCCTTTTTCATCTTTGCTTTCACCCATCAGTCCCTTTAACAATTCTGCCAACTCTTTTGCATCCGCATGCCTTAATCTGATAACAGACGCCTTACCTGAAAACTTAGACGGCTTATCTAAGCTAATAATTAATTGCTTTACACGTTCACGTGCTGTTTTTTCACCACGTAAGATTAGTCGGTTAGCTCGCTCATCGGCTACCACCCTAATACGACCTGCAACACCACTTGCATTGCTTTTACCTTTACCACCTTCGCTTACTTTTTCTGGGTCTAAGCTTGTTAGAATTGAAACGATATCTCCTACCCAAGCCTCTTCTAATTGCACTACTTCTAATTCAGAAACACCAGAACCGTCTAAGCGCTGAATGATTTTTTCAATACGACGAACATTGGATGCATGATCGGTAATAATTAAAGCGTTGGCACTTTTAACACCTGCTAAGTGACCATATTTAGCCACCATTGGGCGTAAAATAGGCACAAGATCTAAAGCCGGTGTTTCTTTGATTTGAATCACCTGGGTGATCATTTGTTCGCTTTTTTTATTGCCTAGGCCAATGGGCATACCGCCTTCTTGCTTGCTGTCATTCTGCTGCATTACTTTAATGATTCCGCCAGCAGGGATCGAGGTATAACCATGAACATTTAATACTGACTGAAACATTTCATAAACTTCACGTTTGTTCATAGACGTGTCTGAAATAATGGTGACCTTGCCCTTAACTCTCGGGTCAATAACAAAGCTATAACCCGTAATGTTCGCAACTTGAGAAATAAACGCTTTTATATCAGCGTCTTTAAGATTCACTTTCCAACTTTGCTCGTCTTCAGCAAAAGAAAAAGATACCCATAAAAGAATAAACGAGGCAGTAAAAATTTTTATTATTTTCATATATCTAACCAAACTTAAAACGAGTGATTGATGGTCATTCTTCGGCTTCCGCGCTCAATAACAATTGAGGCCGAACCCGATTCATAAACATCATCAATAAGTAACTTGTCCTGCTCTGGGTCACCTAATGTGTTCCCATTTACAGAGATTAATTTATCACCAGACTTCATACCAATTCTGGATAACATAGATGCTGAACTTTCTAACACATAACCACCGTCGGTAACTTTTAACCCCATATTTTTCATAGCTTGTGCTGGGTCTGTTAGTTGACCTTTAGCAAAGTCTACAAATTGTTCTGGAGTACGGATGCCTTTCAATTGATTTTTAAAGGCTCTTGGACTATTTGCGACTTTTCTTTTGTTTTTCTTTACTGGTGACTTTGTCACTATAGAACCCGCCAACTTAGCGCTGTCGTCAAAAGTCAGTGTTTCTAACTTTCCACTGTTATCTAAAATAACTTTATTTTCGTATACCTGAGATAAACGAGCACGCCCCTGTACGCGATCACCTACTTTAAAAAATTCACCTTCCCGACCTTGTTCCGCGATAATGGCAGTTGATAGACCTATATCACTGGCTACAAACACTCCCATTAAAGATAATCGCAATCTTGTTTTTGGCGCATTAATTTCTTCTGCGCTAGTAGCCACAGCTTGATCGGATTTACCAAATAAGTGCCATGCTGGAATATCATGATTTTTCGCAACAATGGACATCTGAGCAACAGATGTAGACGGCTCTGGCAATACCAATGTAGGACGATCAATTAACATCCAAGTTAACGCTGCACTGTAAAAGGCAATTGAAAGGGCTAAAAACCACTTAACGATAAGCAGTATCGGGTCAACGGCTTTGTGCTCACTCCAATGTTGCTGCATGTTCATAACACTTTCTCAGATATTTCAAACACCGATGAATCGGCCGACGCCTTACTTGGCCAGGGTTCCCCAATAAGATCAATCATTCGTTTTAATACCGAAACACTGCCCCATCCATCTGTTTTAAGGCTAGCGGTTGCCACCGATAAATTTTCATCTGTGTGTAAGTTCATATTTAACTGGCCAGAGTCAGCGTTAAAGTCTGCAATTAACATGGGTAAGTTCGCTTGGCCTTGTTTACGGCCCTTAGGATAATTAACATTTCCTCCCATCCACACAACTCGCCCTTGGGCATTTTGTGCATACTTCTGTTTCAAATCGTATTGTACGGCTAAATTCGATATTTCTAAGCCGCCATTAATTCTCACTTTATTTCTCTGCAGCAACCGATTAACCAAAGGTGCTTGAATATATCCATTTAATGCTGCCACATTGATTGTTTTGGTCAATATGCTGAATGAAGCATCAAGCTCTGCATTCAATTCCGAACTTTTAATTTGAACAGACGAATCAATGCTGCCCATTAGTAACGAGAGACCATTTAACTGCCAAACGGCATTCATTTGGCCAGTGCTTTTGTGCTTGACAGTAATATCGCCATTCCAGACAGTGCCAGACACAGCAACGACTTGAACGGGTAGACCTTTAGGATCCACCAGCTTATATATGACATTCAGGGGAAATGTGGCTATTAAGAAAATGAAATATGCCAAAACACTGAAGAACACTATTTTTCGATTGTTTTTGGCCTTCGCCACTGCTTACCAACCTTAGATTTATTATATTTACCCAGCTATTGTAAAGCAGCCAGCCATAAGAGTAACGTGACTGGGTGACAAAAAAATGAAACTAGATCATAAATTTTGCGAAATATGCAAAAAAATCAAAAAAAGTAGCTATATATTTATTAATATTTATTAGTTGGTTAAATAATACCCACAAAATACCCATTATGATTAATTAGATTATTACTTCCAGGCATTATCTGGCATCCAGCCATTTACCCATGCAGGGACATCATCGGCATGCATGGGACTCGCGATGCCATAACCTTGCGCCAATTCACAGCCTAGCTTTAATAGAGCCGAGCCGTGTTCGGTGGTCTCAACACCCTCCGCAATCATCTTTAGCTTGAATGATTTGGCTAATGCTATGACACCTTTAACAATAACTAAATCATCAGAGTCAGTGAGCATGTCACATATAAAACTCTGGTCTATTTTAATCAAGCTTGTTGGTAAGCGCCTTAAATAGGTAAGAGATGAATAACCTGTGCCAAAATCATCCAAAGCAAAACTGACCCCCAATGCTATGCAAGCACTCATGGTTTTTGAGACATGACGCATATCATCTATGGCGCTTGTTTCTAGCACCTCAAGTTCTAAACAGTGAGGGGAAACATTAGGATAAGCCCCTAATAATGTTACCAGCCTATCTGCAAAGTCAGACTGCTGTAGTTGTAATGCTGCAATGTTTACGCTGACGTTTAGGGGTAAATTGGACTCTAATTTTTGCCATTGATTGATTTGCGCCAGTGCCGTATCAATAACCCATTCCCCCACCTCAATGATCATGGCGTGATGTTCAATGATAGGTAAAAACTCGATTGGGCTCAGAAGGCCGCGTTCTGGATGTTCCCAGCGAATGAGAGCCTCAAAGCCTATTACAGTGCCTTTCTCCATGTTAACTTTAGGCTGGTAGTAGAGTACGAATTGATGGTTGTCTAATGCATTTCGAATAGCCTCTAGGCTTTCCCATTGAACTTTAACCGCATCGTCTTTTCGAATATCAAATATGTGATAACGGTTCTTACCTGATTCCTTAGCTAAATACATGGCGTTATCAGCATGGCGTATAAGCTGTTCGGCATTCACGTTATCTTGCGGGTAAAAGGTGACACCAACGCTGGCTGATACATTCAGTACCATGTCGTCAATGATCATAGGTTCAGATACGGCGGCTAATAACGACTCTAGTAAAGACTCACAGTCTTCAACTTTGGCTAAATTGGTTAATATAGCAACGAATTCATCTCCTCCAAAACGTGCCAAGGTATCGCTCTCTCGTAAAACTTTTTTCATACGAGATGAGAGAGCAACTAAAAGCTCATCTCCCAAGTTATGGCCGTAGGTATCATTAACGGCTTTGAAGTCATCTAAATCTAAGAAAACGACTGCCAATGATTCTCCGTGGCGATTGCACTGCAACATGGCTTGATATGATCTGTCAGCAAGTAATGTGCGATTAGGTAGATTCGTGAGCATGTCGTAGTTGGCTATATGCTCTAGTTCAGATTGGTGCTTCTTATTAAGAATTAATTCATCTGCTCGCTTATCTTTCTCGTTGTTAGCAATAACCAGCTCGTTTGCTCGCTTTTCTTTCTCTTGATTAGCAAGAATTAACTCGTTTGCTCGTTTTTCTTTCTCTTGATTAGCAAGAATTAACTCATCGGCTCGTTTATCCTTCTCTTGGTTTTGGAAGGCAAGTTCTTTATTAGCAATAAATAACTCACCAGCACGTTCTTCAAACATTAGCCGAAAGTATTTTTCACTCTGTTGTAGCAACTCTTTTGACTGTTTACGCTCAGTAATATCAATCATTGAAGCCAAGCAATCAGCACTAGAAACGCTAATATTAGTCTCGATACTCAGCCAGATAGGACCTCCAGTAACTTGAACTGCTATTTCACAGGCTTGCGGGCCTTCCTCGTTAAATGTGGCGGCTAAAAATTCCTTGAATACTCTCTTATGCTGAACTATTACGTAATTTAAAAAAGGTTGACCTATTAAGTTAGCTCGCTCAATACCTATTAAGCTTGCGCCTCGTAAGTTAAGTTGACTAATTAAACCACTAGGCTCAATAACAAAGCACCCGATAGGTGCAAACTCAAATAACTCAGCGTATCCCTGAGAATACATTCTTTCAGCTATCTTGGCTTCTTGAAGCTCCTCGTTTTGCATCTCCAGTTCAATTTGATAAATCTGTAACTCATGTACCATTTTCTTCGCACTGAATTCATTAGCAATGGTTTTGCTGTACTCAGCTTGTTCTTTCAACCTTGTTTCAGCACGCTGTCGAAGTGTTATTAAAGATGGCCCAGGTAAATCTAGCGGAGTAGTCATAAGAGGTCACTCACTTTACGTAAGTCCACCCCAAATGCCTTCACTTGGCAGATAGCAGTAAAGACGATAACTATAGATGCAACATCACAGATAACTTGATTGTTCATAAGCTGAGTCCGTTTTGACCTTAGTGGACAAAGTTTAGACTTAATCGAGTAATATTGTTTAATTATTAGGCGAGGTTGGAAGACTCACCGCTATTAGTATTAGAAGACCTCTACCTTGATTGAGGATAACTTACGGGAAGAGGGAAAGGCATTCATTCGCAGCTACCTGCT
>JBLHVV010000052.1:0-21084 GCA_047628755.1 Crocinitomicaceae bacterium
TTGAAATGCGATATTGAAAAAGAAATAGTTAATAGCCGAGATAGTATGATCAATAAGGTATTTTTTAATTTAACAAAAGTGTATCCAAAGTTGCTGGTATTAGACCCTAAAGTGGCTATGTGCGATGAAAATTATTGCTACTCTTTTCTAGATAAAACACCATTATTCTTAGATGATAGTCACTTAAATGAAAAAGGTTCAAGTGTTTTAGGGCGTCGGTATATAGAACATTCAGGCAACCCTTTTTTATAGGGCTGCTCAGTATTAATGACTGATTTTAGAAGATTTATTTATTATATTTTCTTTGTCGATAAACTCTCTGAACCATAGTTCTAGCACCAATAATTGCCATAGTATTTTATGATGATCTTGAATGCCCTCAATATGTTCAGTCAGTAGGCGTTTAACTTCCTGTGGATTAAAATATTCACGGCTATGCGCTAAGTCAGAGTCGATAATATCGCTAACAAAATCTTTCAAATCACCTTGAAACATAATCGCGAGAGGCGTTGGGAATCCTTGTTTTTTGCGATACAAGATTTCGTCATCTAAATATGGTTCCATTGCTTTTTTAATTATGTACTTGCTTTGATTCTTTTTGTTTCGATATTGACTTGGCATGTTTGCAGCCAGTTCAAGAAACCTGTGATCTAGGAAGGGCACCCTTAACTCTAACGAAGCCGCCATGCTCATTCGATCAGCTTTTATTAATAGGTCGTCAACCAGCCAAGTTTTAATATCAATGTATTGCATTTTAGACTGAAGATCTTGCCCCATGGTATAACCATAGTACGGTGCAAGTGTCTTGAATACATCATTTTCAGCTGCTTCAATTTTAAAACTTTGTGAATAGAGATTGTGTTTTTGTTTAGTATCATAAAATGACACACCTGCATAAGATTGTTCTAATGGCGTTTCACTTAGGTCTGCATACTTAGAAAAACTATGACCGAGTGAGCGCATTAGTGGATTAATCACTTTATGGATAATAGAAGGGATTTTTTTATAGTGTTCAACTAGCTGCATCGACCGATATATTCCATACCCGCCAAACACTTCGTCAGAACCCTCACCAGATAGGACAACAGTGACCTTTTCTTTAGTTTTCATTGCAAGGTAATAAAGTGAAATGGCAGCTGCTTCGGTAACAGGTTCATCCATATGACGAATATACTCTGGTAAAAAGTCTTTAAACTCTTTATGCGTCATGAAGTATTCGGTGTGGTCTGTGTTAAATTGCTTAGCAATCTTTCTTGCGTATTGGGTTTCATCGAACTCATTGCCGTAATCCCATGCGACAGAAAAGGTCTTAATATCTTTTGCGCCAAGTTTCCACATCATGGCAACTACTGCCGATGAATCAATTCCCCCACTTAAAAACACGCCCAACGGTACATCACTGCGTAACTGAAGCTTTACTGAGTCTTCAAATAAATCATGAGCTTTTTTGATATAATATTCTTCACCTAAATCAATGCTCTTATCAAATACCATATTCCAGTACTGGCGAAGTTCAATTTTGTTATTCTTTACTACAATATAATGCCCAGGCGGAACCTTTTTAATACCTTCAAATAGTGTGTTGTTACCAGTACAGTAGCCAAGACTCATATAGCCATCAATGAGTGATCGATTAACTTTATTTGATGAATCACTAAGGGCTAGAATAGATTTAATTTCTGAAGCGAATACGATGCCTTGGTCTGTTTCTTGATAGTAAAGAGGTTTAATACCAACTCTATCTCTTACCAACATTAGCGCCTGATCAGATTCATCCCAATAGGCAAAAGCAAACATGCCGTTAAGCTTTTCCAAGGCTTTAGGCCCTTCAAGTCGCAGCAATTCAAGTAGAACTTCAGTATCTGAGCTAGTGCGTAATTCTATACCCACAGATTGAAGGTAGGTGGTTAGTTCTAAATAGTTATAAACTTCACCATTATAACAAATGGTTTGAGAGCCATGCTGGCTTGTCATGGGCTGATTAGACCGCTCAGACGTGTCGATGATGGTTAGACGTTTGTGTCCAAGACCAACTGAACCAGACTTAAATACACCTTCGCCATCTGGGCCGCGATAGTTAATCACCGAAATCATGTCTTTAATAGACTCTTCACTAACAGGCCTATCCGTTTTGAAGTTATATACCCCTGCTATTCCACACATTATACGCTTTCCGGTTTACGATTTTTAGGATGTGGAATAA
The DNA here is from genome assembly GCA_047628755.1 of Crocinitomicaceae bacterium. Classification (GTDB taxonomy): domain Bacteria; phylum Pseudomonadota; class Gammaproteobacteria; order Pseudomonadales; family Oceanobacteraceae; genus Bermanella. The sequence continues at coordinate 2,204 of JBLHVV010000052.1, forward strand.
GGTAGTCTCGAAAATTATTAGGGTTGCCTTGTTTATTGTCTTCAGCGGCTTTCACAATATTATACGCTTCACGGCTACTGACATAATGTAATCGATACTTTTTGCCATCATTATATTTGTGCTCGAGGTAATCGTGCATTCTATCTGTTGTGTCACTGACCACCGATTTATGATCCTGAGCGCCATGACAAAAGACCTTAACAAATTGCCACTCTGGCCGACCTTTAACGTGTATATTTTGTCGAATCCATGCATCAATACGCTTAGGATCGTCGTGGGTTGTTTGCTGATTAATATCCCCATCTTCAACAGTTGGATGCCATTTATGGCGCCAGTCAAACCAATTAATAGTCATGGGGCCCTGAAATATCATGAATTCACTGTTCTTTTCAACGTGGTTAACTTGTGCATCACGACCTTTGAAATAACATGAAGCTTGGTCTAAGTCTGTACAGTAATAAATATTATTGATCATGGGTGGCTGCGCTTCACTAAACAATGCTGGATATGTAAAGTCTCCATAACAACCTTGCTCTTTTAATATCTGAACTTCGTTGTCCACACCACAAAAATTATCACCTCTAGAGTTAGCCAATGACCAGTTACCATGGATAAATGAAAAGCATGCTTTTTGATCGGCTTTATATGGAAGCATGTAATCATATTTATGAAATAGTTCCATGGCACTGTCTAGCTTATTAACAAAGCTGGTTGGGGTTTCATGGTCGTGGTGCCAATGTAGTTCAAATTCACCATAGCCTGCGTCAATCACCGGTTTCATAGCAGCAAGTTCGTGTTCATGCATGAGATCTAATGCGTAAAAAAAACTGTGCTTGGGTGGTTGTCCATCGCTGTCTTTATGTTTTTTGGCCATAGCAGGGTAATCTACTGCCCAAGCATGAAGGCGATCTTCATGACCATTTAATTCAAAATGGTCTACAAATAAAAACATAATATCAATGGGCTTGTTGGTTATTTTTGGCCGATTAAACAAACCCTTTAAGTAATGAGGTATCCATCGATCAATATGTTTAATTCTGGTGTATATATAAATGAGGGCTGTAAACGTTAGCCCACAAAATAATAAGCCGTATAGTATTAAATCAATGTTCATTGTCTTTCTCATTAAATAAGTTCATGGACTCTTTTTCCTTGTTTTTGATAGGCATAAAGTTAGCCAATGCAGTACATAACCCTAGGTAGAAATAAGTCCAAATCGAATAGCCTTGGTTACCTAAAAATATATAGAGTAGCCAGCCGGCGAAAGTCACAAATACTGCTATCGCCACCGTTCGCTCAACATTCGTGAGCGTGTTAGATGCTATTATTTCTCTGCTATTCATATTCGGTAAGGGACTACCAGAATCTAAATCATCGTCATAAGGTGGTGGACCTTGCGATGTTTTTGTTGGGAACTGGAATAGTGGTTTAAACTGCAACAGGCATCGCCAAATAGTCCATATATAAAGCCAAATTCCAAATATCCCCATCTCAGCCATTACCTGTACATATGAATTATGTGGCATTAATCCGTGGTATTCCAGCCACTGTCCTTTACCCACGCCTGTTATTGGATACCAAGATAACATAGCAAAACCGTGCTCCCATGACCGAGTTCTACCCTGAAAAGATTCATCGTTTCCAGCATCTAACACAGAGCCCATTCGGTCCTGAATTGGACCAGGCATAAACATTAATACTGTGAGCATAATGATGGTCATAATGCCGCCGACAATCGCTTTTTTGACCACGCTTCCTTTCCCTCTTAACATGAAGGTACCCACAAACATTAATCCCACCGTACTAATAACCGTCCGTGATTCACATTTCAACATGACCCAAAACATAATGCCCATTAAGCCGATTGAGCACAAAGTGAGTAAAAGACTTTTGCGAATGAGTATGCAGGCCAATAGGAAAGGGACCGTTGTAATCATCAATTGACCAAACTCATTAGAGTTAGAGTAGTATCCTAAACCTTGCCAGCGTTTACTGGAATGTTCTATGTATGGAGTTGTATCGGGAAAAAGAGCTATGTCTACAATTGCCAGATAGCCTAAATAAGCAACACAAAGAGCCATACAGAAAAATAAGGTAAGAAATTGTTTTGGGGTTTGCAATATGCGACTAGAAAAATAATAAATAGATATTGAGCAAAGAAACATATAGCTTTCTAATATTAAACTTGCAGGCTCCATAATAAGTAGGCCGGCCATTGAAAGTAACAGCATGGCTAGAATTAATTTATCTTGTTTCCATTCTAGCTTAGAAAGTTGGTCCTTGTTAATGATGCAGCTTAACAACATACCCAGTAGCAATAGTGTAAACGGTTTAATGGCATTTATTTGTGGGTAATGATCTTGAAAGCGCAGAAGAAGGCTGCAGATAAAGCCCACAAGCCCCCAAAATGGGCTAATTAAACTAACCAAAAAACTTATTATGTAATAACTAACTGCAAAGGCCATGATTAAATTAACTCAAGTTTCTTTGCGGAACACGTTCAATATCATATTGAGTGAGCAATTCCATATAAGTCGCTTCATAATTTTCAACCATGCTACTAAGAGAATAATTAGCTAAAATATGCTCTCTTGATTGCTTTGAAAGGCGGCGGATTTTATCTTTTTGGCCAGACAATGAATGCAAAATCGTAAATAAATCATCAACATTATCCGACTTGTAAAGGAACCCAGTGGAGCCCTCAATAATAATTTCGTTATTGCCGCCCACATCACTTGCTACAACTGGTGTTCCACAAGACATAGCTTCTAGTAACGTGTTGGACAGTCCTTCACTAAAACTGGGTAATACAAAGATATCCAACAGATTCATAATCTGCGGTATATCGTCACGTCGGCCTAGAAAGTGCACTCTACTAGAAACATTATTATTTGAAACTTGCTCTTCCAAATTAATTCTTTCGGGTCCATCACCAGCTATAACAAGATGTACATTGGAATGAGATTCTGACAGTCTTATAAATGCGTTCACCAGACTCTTATAGTTTTTAACCTCGACTAGCCTGCCTACCGACCCAATAATAATGTCGTCAGGTGACAATCCTAGTTTATTTCTTAGCCGACTATTTGACTGACTATCAGTAATAAATTTATTAGTATCAACACCATTAATAATTGGCCTAAAATTATCATGCTTTAAATTAAATCGTTGAATAATTTCACATTTAAGTTGTTCACTTACGGTTAGATTTATCCTCATTCTACTAAAAAGATACCTCTGAATTAACCTATGTTTTTTCGATGAATAGTAAAGAGTGCCGTGTTCACCATTCATAATATTAGCGACATTGGCCAGTCTACCAGCTACTAAGCTGGCGAGCATTGTTGTAAATCCATGACTATGAACGATGTCATATTGACCTGATTTACAGGCGTAATAAATTTTTTTGATGGCAGTCAGTATGCTGTGATTTTTATTGTCATCAAATATAACCAAGCTATCAGGGTTAACTATACGATCAGCTAACTCACCTCTTTCACGCAGGCATAGAACATCAACACAAAATTTATTAGAGTCGGCATGGTTCACTAGATTTACTATGCCATTTTCAAGGCCACCTGTTTCCATTGACAGAACAACATGCAGAATTTTTATTTTCATATTGCAATAACCTATCAGTTAATTTTCATTGCGCTAGCGAATAAAATATGAAGATGGTTAGCATTATGGCGCCATTGATGGTGTTTATGAATTTTCTGTTCGGCTAGGGCCGCAGCTTTCTTGATTTTTTCAGGGTTGGTGTGAATATCAATAAGAAGATCTATACACGCATCAAAATCACCTTGAGGAAATACCCAGCCGTCTTTATTGTCTTCTAATATCTCTACAACAGGAGGGAAGTTGGCCGCAACTAAAGGTACACCTGCTCCCATTAATTCAAACATCTTCATAGGGGAGCCATATTCATTAGTACTTGGAAGTACTGAAAAATCCATCGCACGAACATAATTTATAATTTCACCATGGGGGACATTACCAGTCAGCACTACTTGCTTATTAATATTATATTTTTTAATAATTATTTCTATTTCTGGCAAAGTTTCTCCATCACCAATTAACAATAAGGTAAGAGTAGGATGCAGTTTTAATATTGGGGCTATTTTTTCCATAAAATGATGTACTCCATGCCACAATGCAAAGCAACCAATAAACCCACAAACATTCTGATGCTGTAACGAAAGCGCAGTCTTGGCAAGCAGCTTTTTATTTTCATCATAAAAGAATACGTTTTTATCGGAGGCATTAGGAGAAATAATACTTTGAGTTTTTACCTCAGGATAAGCGCCTAATATCATCTCTCTCAAACGTTGCGATACGAATACCAAGCCATTGCAATGCTTAAATGTTTTACGTTCAACAAGTGAAGCGAGCCGTGTGAAAAATAATGTACGAACCCTTACTAGTTGAGCTGAATCATTTATTTCATAAACAACGGGGATACCATACATTTTGGAAAGTATTAATGTAGAAAACAGAAACAGGGAGTATCGTTCGTATATATAGTCAGGACGATACTGATGAATAACTTTCCATAATCTGAAAAATGCATATAGATTATAAGCGAGCTCCAGAATTTCAAAAATAGGTTCTGGCATATGCCTAGCGATTGATTTTAAGATGCCTGGTTTATGGTTGGGGTTTAGGTTCTTTTTAACCACAGGTACTTTAATATAGTCGTCGTTAGTAGAAGTAACCGATACCAGCCGAACATCGTTACCTAAATCTACTAAAGCGTTGCAGATACTTCGTATATGAACACCTTCAACGTTCAATCCTTGAGTACGGTGATGGTATAAGTATTTCATAATTAAATCCTTTTAAGAGGCTTACTTGAAGCGTCTGATAAATTTCTTAATACGAGCCTTGACCCCTAAATTATCCAGCGAACTTATTATCCTTCGTGCTACATATTCAATTATGCATTTTAAGTACACACTCGATATATAAAAAGCAGAGGCCGGAAAATAGAATGCATCACAGCAAGTTTTAAATCCTGTAGCAAAAAACTCCTTATGCTTCCCTTCACCTGTGCACAAATCATAGGTATTAATTATAGAATCATTAAAACAGTCCTCAATAATTTTATACTGGAGTACAGTCCCTGCCGAATATCGAGAATATTCAGGGTCATATCCAGTGTAATCGTAAAGCATTATACCTTGACCATAAATGGGACATAGATTGTATGCAATAGGGGTGTCTTCAGCGTATAAAATGTAACCACGGAATAAGTTCTTATCAGCCATAGAAAATAATTTATCTTTAAAAGTTTTATCTGTAGGCAAACTACGGCCTAATAGTTTTTCCTGATAAGACTTTTCAGATATATCTTTGGCAATCAGAAGAAATTCTTCAACATCGTTCGTATTCTTAAATTCCCTAAAATACGATTTTTCAGTATTAGAGTTCTCTATTTTCTTAATCTTTCGTTTTAGGCTGTTTAATGTCTTACCTTTAAATCGAGTCATATACTCGGAAAAGTCACCAGATGTGTCCACAAAGTAATGACGATAAACTGAATATATGTGGTGTATATATCCGTCTCGAATAACTACATTTTCAATTAAATCATCTGAGCAGGGTAGGGAGTACGCATGTGAAATTTGCTTTTTAGGGGAGGGTGCAGGCTCAGGGTTTTGAGGTGCAACCTCAAATATATTTGGAGACGTTTTAACACCATTTAGTTTTAAACTGAAAACGGGTATTTCACCAAAAGTACAACCGTAAACCAGCGGGCTAGATTTCCATTGTAATATATCAATAGCACTACTTTCCATTTTCATTTCAAACATACACATCCTTTGTGAAGCGATTCAATCATATTTATAGTTTAAAAGCCATATTTTCGTATGTCCTCTGCAAGCTTTTTATCACAAACAATGGCATTTAATTTGAGACGTTTTGTAGTGTGTTAAAACTAATCCAATTGTACTAGATGTGTCGGCATAATCATCATGCAGTAAAATAATATCGCCTCCTTTTATATTATCTATTGATAAATTTTCACATACATTTTCGATGTCAGTATAAGAATCCATGCTGTCTTTTGACCAAAGAACAATTTTCCAACCTTTTACTAAAATAGCTAAAAATGTTGCTAGTGTTAAAGCCCCAAAAGGTGGCCTGTAGAGCCTATTAAAACTCAGTCCATATTTATCTTCTAATACTTTGGCATGAGATAAATCGTGTAACACTTGTTTATAGCTACTATCTTTTGCATGAGAGTGATCGTAAGAATGATAGCCTAGAGTATGACCTTTGGAATATACCTGTTTAGCGATCTGAGGATATAAGTCAATTTCTTTACCAACCATAAAAAAAGTAGCTTTTACTTCATGTCTATCCAGAATCGCTAATAATTTAGCTGTATTTTCAGGATGCGGACCGTCATCAAAAGTAAGATAAATGAATTCATCTTTGTTACTTCGAATAATAATTAACGAACTTAACCATATAAGAAATTTTTTCAATACACGCATATCTTATTACTAACCTCTCTTGCCATTAAATAAGAACCGAAAAATGGGAAATTTCAGGATTATGTATTGATGAATCAATGTCGTAGTACTGAATGTTGCAATAACTAGAATTGTAAATTTAAAGAATATATTTAATTCTAAATTTATTAATATTAAACCGTAAAAAATAACAAAAAGATGATGGAATAGATAGATCGTATACGAAGCCTCAGATAAATAACTGAAAAACGTTGATTTTTTATTGAAATATTTATAGAAAAATAAAAAACACAAAAAACATAATACCCATGATATTAAATATTTTATGTACAGGCTATATACGTTAAGAAATATTTTCTGTTGTGATGGGAGACATATAAATATAGCTAATAATAATATAACGCCCGATATCTTGACTGTGCTGGGTCGCATTATTTCCCATAATAATTCACGTCTAAAGCCGATTAATATACCAAATATAAAATAAATAGAATATCTAATAGCTTCAGAGACTGATGGCGCGTAGACATTGTTAGGAAGCTCAGGGGCTAAATAACTTATTTTGATAAAAATCAATGACAGAAGTGGTAGAGCAAATAGATACAGCCCCTTACTATTAGTTATAAAATTTGATGCATGGCAACCAATTTTATGAAAAAAACTAGAAAAATTTGCATATAAAACAGAAGCGGTAATAAAATAATATACAAGACAGTTTAAAAACCAAAGGTGAGAAACCCATATCCCTTGCAGCCAATAGTCTATTGTCAATAGACTAAAGGCGGCCTCTTGGTATTCGATAAGAAGCCAATTCTGAACAGAATTTAAGCTAATGGCGGTTATAATTAGAGGTATTATTATTCGTGGTATTCGTACCTTTAAAAATCTTTTATGACCGTATTTACTTAATGTCATGTGGCAAAAAAATCCTGATACGATAAAAAATGCAGGCATACGAAATTGATGTATAAATAATACAAGATCAGTAAATAATTCAGAGGTGTGAATATTTTGAATAGCCCACGGACCATCACTGAATACATTGGCACTATGTAATACTATGCCTAGCGTCATCAGAATGCTGCGCATAGCATCTAAAAAGTAGATGCGTTCTTGCTGGGCTGCAATTCTCATTTACCATTGCCTAATGAATTTATTTCTTTCCGTTTGGATAATAACCACTGCCACGTTTTTTCGGATGAATAGGCACTCTTCCATGCGTAATGAGTCTCAAGGTCAGGACGACTTATCTTGTGATCACCGCCTATTTCTCTCAAAGCCATGTTCCATTGATTGCTTCGCCATATTTCTACCGTCATATCTCCACTGTTATGAATGAACCAGCTCGGTATGCTAGACATTTTGATACTTGGCTGGTTTTCAGTGGGCGGTTCAGCGGCGGGGGCAATGGCTATATAGGCAGCAATATATTCAGGATTTTTCGCTATATACCTGAGTGCAACCCCTCCACCAGCACTAAACCCAGTCATATACACCCTGCTTTTATCCACATGTGGGTTGTATCGATTTAAAATATAATTCACAAATGGGGCTATTTTGCTTTTTTTCCAATCGGGCAACATACCAGAGATGATAATGGCAGGGTAATGCTTGCCTTCATTTATGTATTGTGGCAATCCTTGCATTAGAAGCTTGTTAAGATCTTTTTTACCGTTACCAGTTAATGCATTTTGGCCATTCCAATAAAAAATAATCGGATAGGCCTGTATAAGCTGAGGGTCAAAATCAACCGGCAGATACTCATAGTATCCATATATATTACCCTCAGTATCTTGTTCTATCGCTGTTTGTTCAGATTTTTTACCAGCAGGGCCCATTATGCTGGGAGATGTTACGTTGTTTTCACAGCCACTTAAGAATATAGCTACGCAAATAATAAATAACCATAAGAATTTCATATTATGATAAATTTCCACAGTTATTAGCAGTTGATATTTTTATTTTATTTATCATGTAACTATCTCATCCATTTAGTGATGTTATGAGATTTACTACAAACAGCATCAAAAACAATCCCATGACTTTCCAGATTGTTTTTATATAATTCAATATCCTTAGGGCGTCCCTGTAATTCAGGAGAGACTAGGCACAACTTAAAACCGGCATCCTTGAGTAACTTAAATGTTGCAGTATCTATAGGCAAGCGGCTAAAACAATCTACCCATACCCAATCAATTCTTCCTTTCATCGCCATGACGGTATCAAGACCTTCGTATTCCGAAAAACGGACAGCGCACTTATTTTCACCTTGTTCACTTAACAGTTTTATCATAGGAAATGAGCTATCTAAGAAAAAATAGTCAGCAATTTTAAATTTTTGTAAAATATCAAGAACCTTATGCTCTATACGTTCACTTTTTATATTTAAAATCATTGTACCGTGATGGTAGTGTTGTAAATAACCTTCGAAATCTTCTCCGTCCATGAATGGGTCATGTTGAAGAATTAATCGATTCCCATAATCTCTAAGGTCCAATTCAACCCCGAACTCTGTTGGAAGTTGCTTTAATTCTTTTACAGTATTTATTCTATGAGCGATAAAGTGGGTCATTTCTGAGCTCCTTTTTTAACTCTACCGAGAACTCTACTGTTCGCCTAATGAATTTCCATTTGCTGCTAAATCCGTCGTTCCAGCTTGAACTTCCATGAATGCGTTCAGGGAAGAATACATTGAATCGAAGTACATTAAGTTTAAGGTGTTTCGCCATAAATAGAACATACAGATCCAATGAAAAATCGTCAGGCGCATTTGCTTGCCATTTTTCAAAAAAAGATCGATGGAAAATATTGGGTTGAGCATTGATATCCCATAACTTCTTACCCATAAACAATGTTTCAAATAGACTCATTCCTGTTGTAAAAAACTGATCAAAGAACGGGCGGCCTTTACGATCGCCTTTAGCATAAGATTGCTCAGGCCTGTCTTGTGTTTGAATTAAGTCGTAGGCTTTAATCACATCTTCAGGATCTGTTTGCAGGTCAGCATGGGTCCATCCTAAAAATTTACCTTGTGCCGCACGCAAGCCCGACATAACTCCAAAGCCATATCCTTTATTTACAGGAACATCTATTACAACGAGGAACGGATATTGCGGTGCCAATTGTGCAAGAATATCTTGAGTGTTATCAGTGGACCCATTGTTAACAACAATCAGTTCTACATCATTGCGAGACAACGCTTTATTACACATATTCAGCAAGGCAGGTATATTTTTTGCCTCATTGTAGCAAGGTATTATGATAGATATATTAATAGTCATAAGGCTGGCACACTTGTATTTTGATAAATGTAGGCTTGTTTCTTCTCACCTGATACTGTTGCTAAAAGCTCAAATTCTTTAGTGATCTGCAGAGCTTGACTGCGAATAAGAATTTGCACCTTATACTTGTCTAGTAACCGGTTAAGGCTTTCAGCATCCATTGAATCAATCCTGCCTCTAGCACTGTCTCTGTCTATGTAAATATCATGATATCTCTGATACCACTCTTCAAAGAACAGCTCGTTAAAAGGAAAATCTTTACTAACCACAATTGCTCTTCTTGCAATCAATCGGAGTTTTTGATTGTCGGCAGCATCAAGTTCAGAAATGATTACTGCATCTTTATGGGTGTTTTTATTGATCCAAGAATAGACTTCAGAGCTTGTATCAAGCGTTGGTGTATTGATCTCAAATTTAATGATGGCTAATGTCAGTGATGCTAAAGCGATAGGTAATAGAAAAACCCCTATGTTTGAACCTCTAAAAATAGACCCTATTAATGTATTGAAGGACGGATATTTAAGCCAGCCAAAATGGTTTAGAACAATTATCAAGCTTACACTGATGGTGAGGATAATAGGCAGCACTAGCTCGTGTGAATTTGGTAAAAGGTACCATGTGAGCCCAACATGGCTATAAGGTAAGAAGGGTATAAACAATAAAAAGAAATTTACATAATTAGATTTATTCCATTCATAAATGGCTAATCGGGCAACGGCTAAGATAATAATAGGAACTAAAATTGGAAATGATCTCATGGGTATAAAAGAGACCATAAAACGAGTGGGATAGAGATCAGTAAACAGCAGTCCTAATAAAGTCATTACCGCAGAATAAATTAACACCGGGACTGTTAGTTTATCTTGTAGATTACGAGATTTAAGCCACAAGACAATACCAATACAAATTGAACACATTAACAAGGTCGATACCCATTTTTCAATGTCCATATGAGAAAAAATAAAGTGATGTGCATGGCGATATTGGGCGTTTATCTCAATAAAACGTTCTTTACTGATGACCTGCTCATAGGAAAAGTAGTTAAATAGCATCACTGCAGCAAAGGCAATGGCAAAGGGATACACTGAAAGTCTGCCCAGTAGACCAAAGAGTGATTTCCACCCATGTATACTGCTGTAAATTAGAATAGCGATAAACATGCTGTGCAAACCAACGACCGGATGTATACAAGCCGTAATGGTAAGAAGAGTAAATGAGATGCGAACATGCCCTTTAACAGCATGCACCCAAGAAAACATGGCCGTTACCAATGCAATATTTGAACTGGTAAAGTCAAAAGTGACAGGCCACCAGGCTGGCAAAAATGGAACCGATAAAAAAGACAATGCAGAAAAAGAGAAGGCTATAAGTGCCGTTTTTTTATCACTCAAGGTTAAAAATAAAAAGTAGAGTCCTATTCCATAAAGCCAAATTCTTATTATATTACCAAAAGCCACAATATCAGTGTAACTGTTACCTGTTAAATTAGAAAAGCAAATCACTATTTTTGCAGTTACTAGTCGAGGCGAAAATTGGCTAAATGTATTAGTATAAAAATCATTCGTTAAGAATTCTGGATTCAGTAATCGTTCAATTAATGGGAAGCTATCAATGACAGGATATTGCCAAGCTGATTGATAAAATAAACCCATGAATAATAAAAAAAGAATAAAGGCTATGAGGCTCCATTGGTCTTCAAATTTTGATGCTATCATTTTAAGAGCCTACCTGATGTCGATGCTTTGAGAACACCCAATATTTCATTCCTAAAAAATTGAGTACAGTGCTTGTGGCTGTGGCCAATACAAAGCCAAGCAACTTAATCTCTGGAACAAAAATAATCGTTATGTGGTTAACACTAACGTTAGCTAAAAAGGTTAAACCATACAGACTAGAAAAATGCAGAATAGAGTTGGAAGCTGTTGAGTTATGCTCAAATGTCCAAAGTTTATTCATCACAAAAGCAACCGCAGACCCACACACAAAGCTGAGCCCTTTTGCTATATCAACAGGTACATTGCCAATCATTAACCAGTATGCACAAAAATCCGTACTTACCGCCAATACACCAGTGACCAAAAAACGTAACAATTGTTGTTTTGTTGAATTACTTTCCATGATTACTCATGTTCCTGTTTGAAAACATAAAAAGTAGCTTTAAGAGTGTCAGCATTCTTTTGATTGACAGTCACATCTCTATCGACCCTATAAGGGTGGTCACTGCATTTGTGGAAGTAGCTCTGCCAATATCTAAATGTTTCATAGTCATTAGGTGTCCCCCATCCGATGTAAGCATCCACTTCAAATACAGCTACCTTATGTCCCGTATCGATTAAAATACCCACCAGACTATCAACATAAAACTCACCATTAACACGGATGTTATCGCTCTTTAATTTCTCAAGAGCCTGAGTAAACAGTTTTGCCGTGCGGAAATAAAATGTACCAACGATGGCATGATCATTTTCAGGTTTATTTGAGATAGCCTTTTTTACACTGACGCCAGTGGCTTCAATATAATGTCTTTGCTTGTCCAGCTGAGTATTAACCCAGCCATACATTTGAGGGTTTTCTCGAGCAGATGGGTGGCCCTTGAATGTCCAGACAATGGCATCAATATCAGGGTTACCTATCAGCTCCTTATACTGCTGACGATTCCACAGCATACCGTTATCGCAAGCGGCAATTAGTAGGGGAGATTCTTTGTCGGTATCTTTAAGCCCCAGTTCACAGGTGATGGCTTGACCTTCGGTGACAATATTAATGACCTTGATTTTGGCATCAGGTTGAACGTTTCTGATTACGCGATCTACTTCATAACGATCTACATGGTCTTTAAGGCACACGTAGGCATTGTGTTGGCTTGCGGGCAACTGATTATTTGCTTGCAGAATCATCGGCTTGCCACTGACATCTAATAAAGGTTTTGGGTCAGTGTATTCTTCTTTTACAAAGCGACTGCCGTATCCAGCCAGTGGAATTAGCGTAGTACTATTTTTTTCGGGTAACCAAGGTTGCTCAGGCTCAGTGGATTTTTTAAAGTAATTTGACCAATCATTATATTCTTCTACGTCCTGAGGTGTGCCCCATTGCAGCATGTGTTCAACGTCATAAATAGATACGGTTAGCTGATCGGCGACTAATAAGTTATAAATTAAGCTCACATAGAACTCGCCATTAAGGTTAATATTTTTATCCATCAACATTGGAAAATATTTTTTAACGTAGCCGCCTTTTTTGAAATAATAGGTGCCATTAGATGCAAACTCGTTCATGCGGTTATTAGTGAAAGGCTCCTTCTCTTTTATTTCTAACATCCACTGCTTATGGTCACGCATAAAGGCGTAGTTGGTACTGCCCAGCATGTGCGGATGGAAGCGTTTATAGGCCGGAATGGCGCCATCGGCATTCCGGTTACGAGTGTGACGTAAAAATTCGGGATAGTCCCAATATGTTCCAAAGTCACAATAATTAACAATAACTTCTTCATCGTCATGGATCAAATCTAGAATTTTAGTGACCGCATACACAGGCCCTTTTTTATGGCCTTCAATACAAACTATATGGCCTTCAGGTGCAATATCTTGCAATACACTGCGCATGTTGGTGGTATCTAAATGAGTCTGATTACAAATAAAGGTGAACTTAATCTCTCCAGGAAACAACTCCACAACATGTTGAATAATAGTTTTACCATCAACTTTTATCAAAGGCTTTGGGTCTGTAAAACCAGCATCAATAAACCGCTGGCCCACACCAGACATGGGGATAATTACATGCATGTCATACTCCTTGTCGAAACTTTTCAGCATCCCAGTTAGATAGATAAGCTATCTCACCAAGTTTTAATCTTTGAATATCTTGTGGAGTCTTACTTACGACCAGTAAGTGGAATTTAAACAGTTCTTGGGCTTCTTTGGCTTTTTTAATGGTACCTGCACAGAAATAGACTTGTTTATTATGTATCAATACTTTTGGTAATGAGCCATACAAATCTAAATACTCTTTAATACTAACTTGGTCGTTTAGATCTTCTAAAAAGACGGGTCTTATTCCACAATAAATAAGTGTGTCAGGGCAAAAAGGCCAGACAGCCTCGTCCTCAGATTCGTATTGAAGCTGACTGGCAATAACGCTGTCATCACAACATATTATGCAGGGAGGGCTTTCATTAAAACTTTCTATGAGATTCTGTAGCTTACTGATTACACGATAACGACTTAAGTTTAAATCTAAATATGACTCAATGGTTTCTGAAATTGTATTAGTTAGATCAATGACTTCTTGAGGATCAGAGCTAGAAACAATCAAGCCATGATTCTGTAAAAAGACCACTTTCGGTAAACGTCCATGTGTCGTTACATAAGCATTAAGCTCACCATACATGGCTAATGCTAGGTCTATACCCGGGGTATGGTAAGCCACAAAAATCCCGTCTGGCCAAACAGCACTTAATGCTTGTTGCCAGTTTTTTTGAGCCGCCAGTACATTAATAGATATTGGATGAGTATGCAGAGTATAGGTGCCCAATAGTGCGTGTAAAAAAGTTTCGATAGAGGGTTTTCCAATGGATTCTAACTTGCTGTTAATCATGCATTCATTTGCGGCCTGTTCTCTTTGTTTTTGATCCATCTGTGAAAAATCACAATTGGATATAAAACTTCTAATCTGTAAATAATCAACCGCAACATACCCTTTGTGTTGGGTGACTTCTGTTAAATTAATGCCCGATGATTTTACTAACATCGTGTGCTCATCAGTTTTGACAGAGCTGTTACCGCCTCCAGCTTGAACTAGGTCAAAGCGATTTCCAGAAAAAAATGAAATACGCTGAAGGGCTTTCTTAAAGTCTACCACTGTATGTCTCCTAGATTGTTTATGCAGCTTATGTTTGTCTCCTGAATATGTTGCTCGGTGGGGCATAACCAATAACTGTGAATACCTAAGCGGGTAGCTCCTTCAATGTCTTTTTTAAAATTGTCACCAATCATACAAACCTCGTTTGCATTTAAATTCAGTTTTTGCATGGCTAGCTGAAACATAAATGGATGGGGTTTTTCACAGCCAGCTTCTTCGCTTGTCACTATATGATCAGCCCAATGAGATAAATTAAGGCGTGCTACTTTTCGGTGTTGAATATGTGCCGTTAAATCGGTCACTAGGCAGATAGGTAAATGGCCATATCGAGAAAATAAAATTTTGGCACCGTCTGATAAAAATAGTTGTTCTAAAAAAGTGTCCCAATAAATATTATATAGAGTAAGGCTGTTTTCAAATACGTTAAGCCCTAGTAGTTCGCATAAATTTTGCATGTATAACAAACGGTTGTGAGATGCTGCTGTGGTAGGTGTGTTTTGTTTTATCTGTAATTTAGCGCGTTTAAATTGGACTTCGATTATAAGTCTATCGATAGAGAATTGGCGCTGTATATATTCAAACACTGCCGCTTGAGCTTGAGCATGTAAAGGCTCGTATTCATAAAGCGTATTATCAATGTCCAATAAAATGCCTTTATACATGTTTATGTGCTCGCTCTTGCATGATGTCGCTGATGGCAAACATCACTAAAAATTGAATAATACCTGCATAGCCTGGTTGCCATTTAGGAATATCTAGAAGTTCCGAAGAGTTTATAATAAAGCGATTCGCATACCAATTAATGTCTAAATTCAAAGGCTCCATATTAAATCGTATGTATTGAGTTTTTAGATCCTGAGAATAATCCCAGTGTATTTTGCAGCCATGTGTTTGAAAAGCTTGAATGACACCGTCTACTGGTATACCGGCATTCATTGCAATGGATAATCCCAGTTGACCATGGTAAATATGCTCATTAAATTTATTTTCTTCAGCTGGAAATAACGAAATAACAATATCGCTGAATTGCTTTTGGGGCTTAATATAAAGTTCAGAATCATTTTGGCGCGCGGCTAATGAATCCAGTATCTGTTGTTTGCTGTAGCCACGTTGATTTATATCTCGAGTAATTTTCCAGCTTGTGCGCAAGCGTTCATCAAGATCTAAAAATATTTTAAGATCAATGACCTTTCTCATTTTGGGTAAATAGAATGGATGTAGGCCAGCGAGTACCACAAAGTCCTTTGGCTTTATTCTATCGGCTTCTGTAAATGTCCCTGTGATATGATCGTAATCTGAACGCTTGATAGTTTTTCTATTTTTTAATCGAGCAACTTGCTCAGCTTGACGATGGAGTAAATTAGCCTTTGGGTCTAGGTGAGTTCGAGCTTGCCAGTTTGAATTGCCTCTTTCCCACTTATGATCACCATCGCCTTCTAGCTCCAATAATTGATCGTTAAACATAGAACGTAAGTTACCAATAAGTGTGCTTTTACCTGATCCACTGTCACCACCGATACCAATAATAAATGATTGCTCCATTGTATAGGTACTGTTACTACCAATGCCGTTTTTATAAAACTGGTAAATAATAGTCAGCAATACAGCTTGCAATGCAGTAAAAATAATATTGCCAAGTGGGAATGAATTTACTCCAAAGCTGAGGCTTACTTCTTCATGTAAAAATAATAATTTTGAATGCGAGTATTCATGAAATAATAAATAATAAAGAAGATATAGCCCAATCAATGATATATGCAGTACGTGGTGCTGTAATCCGTCAAAATACCGTATATAAAATATGGTAAAGAAAGGGACCATCCATACATACCATGCAGGTGACGGTTCTATTAGTAATAAAAAAATTGAGAACAAAGCACCTATAGCGGCGTAAAGTAAGTCTGTATTAATTTTTCGATAAGCAGCAAACCGCAAATAAATAATCACCGCTGCTAATATGGGTAAATACACCTTGGCAGCACCAATAGTGAAATAAGAATCAAAAATTAAGTTTTGCTTTTCATTTTGTACGACTAGCTCTTGATAGCCTTCTCCGGTTGATAAGTATGGAAATGAAAACCCAAAATACATCAACATGGGGATGGTGACCATGTAGGCAGTTTCTTTAAATTTTCCTTGGTTCAATAAGTAAATAGCCATTAAAGGCAGAGCCGCAATGGTATGGAACTTGGTAGATATGGCCAAGCCCGCGATTATGGCCGAGTAGAGGTAGTGCCGTTTTGTTAACAAAAAAATAGATAAAAACAGTATAGCGGTGGGCAATATGTCTAATTGCCCATGCATATAGGTAGAGAATAAAATAATGGGAGAGGCAAAATAAAAGATGAATATTTCTTTTTTATACCAAATATACAACCGAATGAGAATTATGGTTATCAGTAGATCTGAAAGTAATAAGGGCAATCCATATAAAATCCCCTCAATAATTTGGCTGTTAGGCAAAAACTGAGTAGGTAATAAAAAGGCCGATAAAATATAAAGCATCAATGGAGGGTAAGGGAATGCTTCGTGAGAGGCGTCTTGGTATTCCCAAGGATTGCCACCAAATTCAAGATAGTTCAATACAAAGGGAATAAACAAATCATCTTGGTAGCCAGATGAAAAGAGTGTAAGAAGGGCTAGCTTTACCAATAAGGCAATCCCAAAAAACACTTTGAATTTTGTCGAGAATGTTGGGTCTTGCAACACAATATAGTCCTTCATACACGCAGAATTGAGACTGCCGTGCAGCTAAAAAAATGTCCATATTTTTCTGTTTCGCAGTCTAGCAGAATTATGCCCACTGTAAAATATAGAATAGTACTTTCTTCGCAGCCAGAAGTTTACCTCTCGATCATGAGTAGTTAAGGTCGTTTACGTATGTTGGAATAGTAGATTAATCATATAAGCCATGAGTTTAATGACAAACTAATACGATCTTCTTATTTTAAAATAATAAAATATGAAATTTATATATTTACCAGCGCTGTTTGTGTACTTGGTATTTGGTATTTGCACTGACTGTGCCTGTGATATTCTGATTTATTAGTCATTGTGCCTTTTATGCTCATAGCAGAAGATTGCCCTGATGACTGTGGTTATTTGAAAGGCGATGAGTTAAGGCCATCACGGAAGTAGAATTCTTAGTGGTGGTTGGTGTATATGAAGGATGCTATGTTACCAAATACGAGTATCTAGTATGAAATGAATTCCGGTCAGGTAAATGTGAATAATGAGTTATAAGATACTAAAAAATGAAAAAAATTCATTTACATTAAATGATGTTTATTATTCCTACCTAGCTGTTTGTGGCTACATAATGCTCGGTTTGGCTTTGTTTTGCTTATATATTGTTGTGAGCAAATTTTCTTATTCTGTTGATGACCTTGCGATATCTATTTTTTCTTTAGTGAATTTTGTCATTGGTTATAAATTAAGTAAATCAATGGGAACTATAGAGTTTACATACCAATTTATAAATTTTTATAAGGCAGGGCCTTTCGGTAGTAAGCAAAACTCAGTTAATACAAAGGCATACAGGTATATAAAAATTGGTAGGACAAACAGTACCAATTTTGTTGGGGCTAATTCTGCATTTTATGAAATGATTCTATCTAAATCTAAAAAAGATAAGTGCGATGATGATATCGATCTGGATCGATACTGGAAAGATGAACTTGATAAGGATGTATCTGTATTCCTAAGGCCACTAATAAAAATCACAGGATATTCACCTGTGTTTGATAAAAGTTATGATGGAGAATTTGATAAGTTAAAAGAGTCACTTCGTGAAGAAAGTCGCTAAAACTAGTGGCTGGCATATGGCTAGAAAAATAATTAAATTAATGAGGAATAAAATAGTGATGTTATTTAA
The DNA here is from genome assembly GCA_047628755.1 of Crocinitomicaceae bacterium. Lineage (GTDB taxonomy): Bacteria > Pseudomonadota > Gammaproteobacteria > Pseudomonadales > Oceanobacteraceae > Bermanella. Next base: position 20,695 of record JBLHVV010000052.1, read on the forward strand.
AGTTATAGAGACACTCACGACAAGTCATTCGAGTTATAGAGACACTCACGACAAGTCATCCGTACAAAGTTAGAATCAAACTCCCCCTAAAAGCATTAAAATCTTTTTAAGAAAAGAACAAAAAGCATCAAATCTAAAAGCCAGTGTTTGTTCAAAGCATTGGCTTTTTGTCGTTCTGCTTTTAGTTAATTCAATAGTCACCGCTAATTTTTCAACCGACAACGAAATAAAAGTAAAAGGCTCAAACGTCGCAGTAGCAGGCGCGCTACAACTAGATGCAGAACACATCAACTTATTAGCAGGCGATAACAGCACACAATCCAGCAGTGAAAGCAGCAGCCACACAGAAAGCAGCAGCGTAAGCATAAAAGCACCAGATGCCGGTGGTAC
>JBLHVV010000053.1:0-20929 GCA_047628755.1 Crocinitomicaceae bacterium
AAGACAATGATTTGTTAAAACTTAACTTTATATTCAATCGGTAATGCAGGTGGGTGTTATGCCGTTAGATAAAACAGATCGAAAGATTCTGAAAGCGCTGCAGGAAAACGGCTCAATCAGTAATTTAGAGTTGGCAGATACCGTTGGTCTTTCCGCTAGCCCTTGCTCTAGGCGAGTTAAGGCACTGGAAGAAAGTGGCTTCATCTTGAAAACTGTCACATTACTAGATGCTAAAAAGCTGGGGCTAGATCTAATGGCGATGATTTCAATTAGCATGGACCGTCACACACCTGATCGGTTTGAGGTATTTGAAGCTGCCATTATAGAATGCGATGAAATTTTAGAGTGTTACTTGATAACGGGCCAAAGTGCCGATTATGTATTAAAGGTAATGGTGCAAGATATGACCGCTTTTCAGGAGTTTTTATTAGGTAAACTCACAAGAATACCTGGTGTAACCGGTGTGCATTCCAGTTTTGTCATGCGAAAAGTATTAGATCGAACATCTTTACAGGTTTAGATGCATTAATTGTTACCGTTTCATTTGGAGTGTTGTTACTATGTGCAAAAGGGCCATTTTGTTATTGTCTGTGATGTATCCGCAATTATATGTAAGTTCTATGGGTCAGTGGGCATTTTTAAAAGCGCTAAGTTGATATTATAAATAGAAATGAGGTAAATCCCGTGTTCGCAAATTTTGCAGCCAGACGCCACCTGACTGGCCCACTTAGGGCTGTTAGTCCTGTGGCGGAAAGCGATTCAGAGATAGATTGGAAAACCGCCAGTAAAAAAGCGAAAAAAGCCATTTCTAAAAAACCTGTTCCTGCAACCAGTGTGAACAGTCAAAAATTATCAGCCTATTTTAAAAAGTCATTCAAAGGTTCCCTTGCACCTGATAAAAACACTTTTAAAGACAATCTTGAATTGGGTTTTGTAGAAGTTGTAAGCTTGTTCATTCCTTTACTTTACATTTCTGTAGTACTTGGTTTTACGACATTTGGGATAATGTCTTTTAGTGAGCCCATGTTTATACATGTAGTTGAAGCCCGTTATTTAGAGGCCACTTACTGGGCTTCTCCAGCTGTTTTGATGTTTGGCTTTCTCTATATTTTAATGCGTCCGTTATTTGGTGGTTTTAAGTCTTATCATGGCCGCGTATTGCTAAACCATGAGGCCCCAGCATTATTTGCTCTAACAGAAAGCCTAAGTCGTCACTTAAATGTTCGGGCTCCAAAAAGAATAGAAATTAATAATGAAACGGTTTTAAGGGTTGATGCATATGCTGGAATTAATAGCATTTATCGAGACGAATATAAAATTGTAATCGGTGCGCCGTTATTAATGGGGTTATCGTTGAATCAACTTACAGCTATGTTGGCCCATGAGCTCTCTCATTTTAGAAATAAGCAAAAGAAAGTGGCGTTTTACCTAATGCATCACGTGAGTGAATGGCTTTACTTTAGAGCGTCAGGGCAAGACAAGTTTCATCAAAAGCTTTTGCAGCGAATGCAGAAAGAAGGTCTATCTAAGTTTGAATACGTCGAGTTATGGGTGTGGCAGCGTGTTCATTTGGTTCAGCAAAGTGCTTTTTATTGCTTGTTTTCAGTGCACCGTAGGCTTACTGCTTGGAAGAGTCGGAAAATTGAAATGCAGACCGATGAAGCCGCTATTGCTATTGTGGGAACCGCTGGCTTTATTAGTATGCTTCATCAATTACGGCAGATTCAAAACTCACAAGTAGTTGTATCTGAACAGAATGATTGGGCTTGGAAAGAAGGTTATTTATTAGATGATTATGCTCTAGCAGTTGCTTTAGAGGCTAGCAAGGCAACCGCTAAATCTGACCTTGTATTCAAGCAAAACCAAGATAAAGAAGTGACACGCTTCTGTCCTTGTGATGCAGCTCGAATTACTCATGCTAAAGAATTTGGAATCAAAGGTGTTTTAACTGCAAATATTTCAGCATCCTTACTGTTAGAAAACCCAAATAAAGTTTCTAAAGAACTAACCTTATTGGACTATCTAAGTTCAGGGATTGTCGAAGCTGAGAAGCGTTGTGTTTCTTCTGGGAAAATTAGACAGCTACAGGCTAAAAAAGTACAGCTAGACAAGTTAGCTTATCGCTATTTTGATGGTCGCATAGAAACTAGAATCCTTAGGTTCGAGCCAACGGAAGAGCGCGATATTTCTCAGTTTGATATTCAAACTAGCATCGATTATATTCGACGTTATCGAGTCGAGGACAGAAAGTACCAAATATCATCCAGTAACCTATTAAAACGAATTCATAAAGCATATTTAATACAACGACTAACATTATCTGGCTTGCCGGTAAAAAAACATTTAGGTAACGAGGCCTTGCCTAAGGGAAAGTCCGATGCTTATTTGGATCACATGCGATCTCAATATCAGCAAGCCTTATATCATATGGAAGCTATGGACCAGGTCTTTTATCAGCGCGCCTTTGTGGTATTAAATTATCTGGATGTTGCTGCCCGCAGTATGGTTTTGACTGCATTTTCAAATTTGGAATATTATGCTCAAGTGAGGCGAGAGGTATTGTCCATAGAGGAGGCTTATAATCCACTGAGTTTAATTGTTAATAGTCTGCACAATGGCGTAAGCACAAAAATACTACAGGCTGGAGTAAAGGAAAAACAACAGCTTTGGTTGAAATTAAAGTTATTAATAAAACAATTAGAAGATAAGCCAGTCAAAGTGTCTTTAAATCGTAGCAATATTCATATTATTGTATATTTAGAGATCAAGCTTGGTAAGTTGCCCGATAGCTCTAGCACTATGACGGTTGAAGACTTAGCTATGTATGTGTCTCAGTTACTTCAATTGTTATCATTTCAATACCATAAATGGCAATCACAGGTGGCACTTGTAATGTCTCGATTTGAGGTTGAAAACGGAGTGTCACCCGTAAACCTTCTCAACAAGACCCATTAATAATAGTTTGCTTTACTGACTATTTAATAGTCATAATGCCCGCCTAGCGGGTTTTTTTTGTGGTTTTTTTCTGGGGTAACTATTTATTATTCCTGTTAAAGTACTGCTGTATATTGATATAGATATTATTAAGTAAGGTTTTTGCAAGTATTATGACCGATTTTTTATTACCAAGCCTTTCAGTAGATGGCACCGCAGAAGCTTTCTCGGCAAAAAAAATTAGCACTCATGCCCCAAAGATATTAGTGCTTTATGGTTCACTTCGTCCAGAGTCTTATAGTAAAAAAACAGCTTTGGAGGCAACTAGAATTCTCCAGTCATTTGGGGCTGAAGTTAGAGTCTACGATCCTACTGAACTCCCTATGTTTGACCGCCAAAATTTTGAGCATGAAAAGGTTAAGGAGCTTCATGAATTAGCACAGTGGTCAGAAGGCATGGTCTGGTGCAGTCCCGAAATTCACGGTAACCTAACGTCCGTAATTAAAAATCAAATTGATTGGATACCTTTGTCCATTGGGTCTGTTAGGCCAACTCAGGGCCGAACGCTTGCGGTAATGCAGGTAAGTGGAGGTTCGCAATCATTTAATGCTGTTAATAGCTTACGCTTGTTAGGTCGATGGATGCGTATGGTTACTATCCCAAACCAGTCATCAGTGGCCATGGCTTGGAAAGAATTTAACGATGATGGAACTATGAAAGACAGTCCTTACCGTGAGCGAATTGTTGATGTAATGGAAGAACTTTTTAGAATGACAATTTTGTTACGAGATCATACGGAGTTATTAACCTATCGATTTAGTGAAAATAAAAATGCTTATGGCAAGCAAGCAAGCAAGCATGTGGGTAAAAGTAATGAATAAGCAATTCCAATCAATAGTTGGTGGGCTGTGTATATTGTGTTTAGCAGGTTGTTCACAACTAACTGTTCGCGATCAAATGAATGAGCTTGATGCCAGAAGTGTCGATGCAGAATACAAGTTTCAAGAGTTGCCAATGGGAATGCAGGGAGACCCAGGTATAGATGAGCAGGTGATTGAGCTAAGCACTGGTAAATCGTTTTATAAGGCTTATGAGTTATCAGAGTCTCATCAGGGAGTGACGCTTCAACTGCGGACTTATATTGCAAAAACAGAACTTGGTGATGGTTTTTTCTACCCTGTTATTGAGCTTTATGGCTTAAACGGCAAGCTTATTGAAATTATTAAGCCTCAATTACGCTTCACTCAAGCAAGCTCGAAAGGGCGATATTCAGCAGTACCAATAAGTTTGAATCGCGAAGTTAATCGCTTTGTTATTCGCACAGAACCTAAACTTTATGGTGCAGAGGCTTCCTATACGACTCAGCCTCAAGGGGCTAGCTGGAGTTATAGTGTTACGCCATTCTCTAAGCGTAAACCGGCTAGTTACTTGCCTATAGGGAAGCTTGAATTGCTAACACCTGACGAGGGTTTTTCCAGACCTTTCGAAAAAATGTCAGGGCCATATTGGCAGTTCTCCTTTAGCCGTGGTGGCCAGTCTTTGGCTTCGGCTGAAGAGTACTTGCCAAATCTTACTTTGGGCGGCGGACCAATTTTATCTTTTGGTTATTCTTGGGCTATTTCTGGAAGACCTTCTAGCAGTATCAGAACCAGTTTGGGTGGTAGCTATTATTCTTTGTCAGGTAGTGGCAACTCTTCTCATGATCAACATTTTTTATCCAGTGACATTCTTTGGGTAGAATCTAATCAGGTGAGTAGTATTGCCGTAGGCATAACCGCAAGAGCTGCTCATGAGTATAAAGGTAATGGACAAACTTTCGAATACGAGCCTACGTTTGGACCTAAGGTGGCTATTGAAATTCGTGGTGCAATGGGCGTTTCTTTAGGTGCTTATTTAAGTCAATTAACATTTGAGGATCAAAGCGGAGTGGAAACGAAAAGTAACCAAGCTGGTTTGTATTTAATGAGGCTGTATTAGTTTTTATTTCTACATTATTTAATACCAAAAAAGCCAGTGGATATTTCACTGGCTTTTTGCTTTTCTATTACGAGTCTTTTTAATTTAATAGGTTAGTCATTTTCTATTGCGATAACACCATCTTGAGGTTTAATCGCAATAATATCGCATTGTGTGTTGTCTAGTACGCGCTCTACTGTGCTACCCAAAAGAATACCTTGAATGCCTTCTTCTGGGGGCATTCCAATGATTACCACGTCAGCGTCCAGTTCTTTTGCCACTGTTGTAATCACTTCTTCTGGCTCCCCTTCTCTAATATGAGATTGCTGATCGGGTATATTGTATTTTTTTGCAATGATTTCACACGCATTTATATGCTGGTTACTAACATATTGCTGTAAATCTTCAGGTACTGGTGTGTCCGGGAGGCTTGCTAGGGTGAGTGACATCATAGGATAACTATTAACTAGGTGCACGTCGTATAGTCTGTCAGCATTTAGTATTTCAGCAAATTCAAAAATATGTTCATTAATAGTTTTGTGGGCGTCTTCTAAAGATGTAGCATCTATTGCAGCGATGATTTTTCTTGAATCCCAAGCTGACTTTTGTTTGACCAGTAATACTGGAGCAGGACAAAGTTTTAATAGGTTCCAATCTTGGTGTTGCATTACACGATCTAAAATTCCATGATGGCTAGCAGCTGCCTTTATAACTAAATCAAAGCTGCAATCTTGGCTATTGTCGATTACGCTTTGATAGGCATGATTACACCAGCAGACTGATAGAGGGGTATCATCGGGGAGGTAATACTCTTGTATTAAATCTCCAGCCCATTTTAATGACTGCTCAATTAATAGTGCTTTTAAATCGTGGCGTAAATCAAGGTCAGTTAAAGAGCCCTCTTCGCATGCATGATTGTAAATATATGTGGTAATAAAAAGATTTGCGCCTTGTTCTTTGCTGACTTGCATTGCTCGCTTAATTGCATTTCTGTTATCTAGATCTTGGTCTAGTACAAGCAATATATTATTGATTGCTAACATTAGGCTATCTCCTGAGTTTAATTATTTACTTGTTAAGCTTAGTCTTATGTGACGGTTATCTCTTGTTTTAGATCAAATAAGTTAATTAATTTAGAAAAAAATAACACTACTATCTTACATTTGGCAAGATGGCTAAAAACGCATTGCCTGCTGCACCTAATGTTTTGCCTTTGCGTTGCAATACTCCAAGATCACGATAAAGGTGCTTAGGACCGGTATTTAACTTTAATAGCTCTTTATCGTTTGCCATATGTTCAGGTAAAACTGACCAGCCTAATCCTACGCTTGTCATCATTTTGATGGTTTCCATATAACTGGACATCATACTAATAGTTTCACGGTAACGACTGGGTATAGCCGCATGCAGTGAAAGATTGTCTCGTTTAAATGCATTTTCAATAATTTGAAAAGTCACTGTATTTGCTTCTGGCAGTATGGCCTCAAATTGAGTAAGTTCAGATAAAGACGGTTTTTTAAATTTAGCCAGTGGGTGGGTGTGTGCGCATACAAAACTTAATGGGTCTCGCCATACCGCTTGCATGTTTAACTTTGGGTTGCTTTCTAGTGGCAGGGTGGCGAATGCGATATCCAGCTCACCCTGAGCTAAAGCTTCACAAGCCGCTTCTGACCCCAGAAATTGAAGAGCCAGTTTTACTTTCGGATAAGATGTATGGAACTGTCTTAGCAAATGGGGTAGGTGGTGCAGTCCAATATGGTGGCTGGTACCTATTCTTAATGTCCCACTCACATCTCCACTTAGGTTGGCAAGCTCTGTTTTTATCTCCATAAGCTCTGTCATTATGTGCTTAGCTTTTGGCAGCAAGGCCTCTCCTGCAGGGGTAAGAATGATTTTGCGTGGCAGTCGATCAAATAGCTGACTGTTAAGGCTGTCTTCTAAGTTCGCAATGCGTTTACTTACGGCTGGCTGGGTAAGGTGGAGTCTTTGAGCAGCAAGGGAGAATGACTCGGTTTCTGCCACTGCTAAGAAAGCTTGTAGGGATTGTGTGTCCATAAGGCACTTATTACTCTGTCATTAATTTAATATATTAAGATAATATATCGCTATTCCAAAATGGAATGCAATAAATAAAAAATATGAATTTGAGTTATTGACCTTCAGGACGTAAACTTGCCATAAGCTTGAATAGTACCTATACAAATTGAAACAAAGATACTGCCAGAATAAACGAATAGGCAGTGCTGGATTTCACGGAGAGATAAAATGGCTGCAAGAACGTTATACGACAAGTTGTGGGATTCCCACGTGGTTAAAACCCGTGAAGACGGCACGGCGTTAATTTATATCGATCGCCAATTACTTCACGAAGTAACATCGCCGCAGGCATTCGAAGGCCTTCGTATTGCAGGCCGAAAGCCATGGCGTGTAGACGCTAACTTAGCGACCCCTGATCATAATGTACCTACTACCAAAACAGAGCGTGAAGTGGGCATTGAGGGTATTGTTGACCCTGTATCTAGAATTCAAGTTCAAACCTTGGACGATAACTGCGACGAATTCGGCATTGTTGAATTTAAAATGCAAGACAAGCGTCAAGGTGTTGTGCATGTTGTTGGTCCTGAACAGGGCGCAACATTGCCAGGTATGACCGTTGTATGTGGTGATTCTCACACCGCAACGCATGGTGCATTTGCCGCCTTAGCCCATGGAATTGGCACATCAGAAGTTGAGCATGTACTAGCTACTCAGTGCTTGATTCAAAACAAAATGAAAAATCTATTGATACGCATCGAAGGAACCCTAGGCAAGGGCATCACAGGTAAAGATGCTGTACTTCATGTGATTGGTATAATTGGAACGGCTGGCGGCAATGGTTGCGCAATGGAGTTTGGTGGAAGCGCTATTCGATCCATGAGTATGGAAGGCCGCATGACTATGTGCAATATGGCGATAGAAGCGGGCGCCCGTGTGGGTATGGTGGCATTTGATGATATTACGGCTGAGTACGTTAAGGGCCGTACTTACTCTCCAAAAGGCGACCATTGGGAACTGGCGTTAGAAGCTTGGTCTGATTTAGTTTCTGATGAAAGTGCTGTTTTTGACAAGATTGTTGAAATTAAAGCTGAAGACATCGCGCCACAAGTCACTTGGGGCACGTCGCCTGAAATGGTAGTAACTATCGATGGTTTTGTGCCGAAATTACAAGATGCAAAAGACGATGTAGAGCGTAGCGGTTTTGAGCGTGCTTATAAATACATGGGTCTTGAGCCTGGGCAAGCGATTACTGATATTGAATTAGACCGTGTGTTCATCGGTTCTTGTACTAACAGTCGCATTGAAGATTTACGCGCTGCCGCAGCGGTGGCTAAAGGTAACAAAGTTGCTGGAAGTGTTAAGCAGGCTTTGGTTGTTCCTGGTTCAGGTCTGGTTAAAGAGCAGGCCGAATTAGAAGGTTTGGATAAAATATTTACCGAAGCTGGTTTTGAATGGCGTGAGCCAGGTTGCTCTATGTGCCTAGCAATGAATGCTGACAAGTTAGGCAGCGGTGAGCACTGTGCGTCAACTTCAAACCGTAATTTTGAAGGTCGTCAGGGCTATGGCGGCCGAACACACTTGGTAAGTCCAGCTATGGCAGCGGCAGCTGCAATTGCGGGTCACTTTATCGATGTTCGTCAATTTGATTTGGTTAAATAAGGAGAATATAAAATGAAACCATTTGTTAAGCAAAGCGGTATCGTGGCTCCTATGGATCGAGCCAATATTGATACAGACATGATTATTCCAAAGCAGTTTTTAAAATCAATAAAGCGCAGCGGTTTTGGCCCGAACTTATTTGATGAATTGCGTTATTTAGACGAGGGACAGCCTGACGCGGATAACTCTGGCCGTCCTTTGAATCCTGACTTCGTTTTGAATCAAGCTCGTTTCAAAGGCGCATCGGTGTTAATTTCTCGAGAAAACTTTGGATGTGGTTCTTCTCGTGAGCACGCGCCATGGGCTTTAGAAGATTTTGGTTTTACAGCCATTATTGCATCTAGTTATGCTGATATTTTTTATAACAATAGTTTTAAAAACGGTCTATTACCAATTGTTCTTACTGAGCAAGAGATGGATGGATTGTTTACTGATGTTGAGGCTAATGAAGGTTACGAGCTAACTATTGATTTAGAAAATCAAAACGTAATTAAACCAAATGGCGCCACCATAGGTTTTGAGGTGGATGCGTTCCGCAAGCACTGCTTAATCAATGGCTTGGATGACATAGGTTTAACACTGCAAGATGCGGATGACATAAGCATTTATGAAAATAAGCGTCGTGAATCATCCCCTTGGTTGTTTGGCCAAATAAAATAACTGCAGGAGGGTGCTTGCATGATATTTTTACGTGCTGGCACTCTTTAGTTAATTGCATATTAAAGTTGAAAAATTATGACAAAAAAAATTCTAGTATTACCCGGTGATGGTATTGGTCCAGAGATTGTTGCCGAAGCAGTTAAAGTTTTAGAGACAGTAAAAGCCAAGTTTAATCTAGATATTGAACTAGACAATGCTCTGTTAGGTGGTGCCGCCTACGATGAGTTTGGTTCGCCGCTTCCTGAAATTACTATGGAAAAAGCCAAGGTATCAGACGCAATTCTATTAGGTGCGGTAGGTGGTCCTAAGTGGGATACTTTAGAAGATCGCGAAATGCGCCCTGAAAAAGGCTTGTTAGGTTTACGTTCAGGTCTTCAGTTATTTGGTAATTTACGCCCAGCTATTCTGTATCCACAGCTAGCGGATGCGTCTTCTCTAAAACCTGAAATTGTTTCTGGTTTAGATATTCTAATTGTACGTGAATTAACAGGTGGTATTTATTTTGGTCAGCCTCGCGGTATTCGCACTTTAGAAAATGGTGAGCGCGAAGGGTATAATACCTATGTTTATAACGAGACTGAAATTCGTCGCATTGCAAAGGTGGCATTTGAATCGGCTCAAAAACGTAGTAAGAAACTATGCTCTATCGATAAAGCAAACGTTTTAGAAGTGACTGTTCTATGGCGTGAAATAATGGAAGAGGAATCTAAAAATTACCCAGACGTTGAGCTATCGCATATGTATGTTGACAATGCTGCAATGCAATTAGTTCGCGCGCCTAAGCAATTTGATGTAATTGTAACGGGTAATTTGTTTGGGGATATTTTGTCTGATGCAGCCGCTATGTTAACCGGTTCAATCGGCATGCTTCCATCTGCGTCTTTAGACAAGGACAACAAAGGCATGTATGAGCCATGCCATGGTTCTGCGCCTGATATTGCAGGTCAAGGAATTGCTAATCCGTTAGCAACTATTTTATCTGCAGCCATGATGTTGCGCTACAGCTTAAATGAAGTAGCCGTTGCAGACGCTATAGAAGAAGCGGTAAGTAAAGTATTGGATCAGGGTTTGCGCACAGCGGATATATTTAGCGAAGGAATGCAAAAGGTTTCTACGCAAGTAATGGGTGAAGCAGTAGTTGCTGCCCTGAAGTAATTTAAAGTTAATGCAGTTTTTTTAATCGAGTTTGAAGTGCATTAAAAAGATTTTACCTTCTTATTTATTTACTTGTGCTTATTAAGGCACTATCGATTAAATAAGAAACGGAGGATAAGTATGAGTAAGCTAAATGTAGGTTTGGTGGGTTGGCGCGGAATGGTTGGTTCTGTGTTGATGGGACGCATGGAAGAAGAGGGGGATTTTCCTTTAATTAATCCTGTGTTTTTTACCACGTCTCAGAAAGGCCAGAAAGCACCATTATTTGGCGGTGTTGATGCCGGTGTTTTAGAAGATGCTTTTGATATTGATGCGCTTGCTAAGCTTGATGTGATTATTACCTGTCAAGGTGGCGATTATACTACTGCCGTTTATTCAAAGCTGAAGGCAACTGGTTGGGAGGGTTATTGGATTGATGCAGCGTCATCATTAAGAATGGAAGACGATGCCATTATCGTTTTAGACCCAGTGAATATGGATGTGATCAAAGACGGTATTCAAAATGGCGTTAGAACATATGTAGGCGGTAACTGCACGGTTAGTCTTATGCTAATGGCTTTAGGAGGCTTGTTCGAGAAAGATTTAATTGAATGGATTTCTCCAATGACCTATCAGGCTGCGTCTGGTTCTGGCGCTAAGCACATGCGAGAGCTTATTAGTCAAATGGGTGCTGTTTGCGATAACGTTAAGGATCTTCTTGACGACCCAGCATCAGCCATTTTAGAGATTGATAAAAAGACCGCTGAGTTTATTCGCAGCACCGATTATCCAGTCGATCAATTTGGTGTGCCACTGGCGGGAAGTTTAATTCCGTATATCGATACTCAGCTTCAATCAGGCCAGAGCCGTGAAGAATGGAAGGCCGAGGTTGAAACTAATAAAATTTTAGGGACTTCAGCTGCGCCAACTCCTATAGATGGCATTTGTGTGCGTGTAGGTGCTATGCGTTGTCATTCTCAAGCTATGACTATTAAGCTTAAGAAGGACATCTCTGTATCTGAGATAGAGTCTATTTTAGCATCAGGTAATGATTGGGTTAAAGTCATTCCAAACGACCGCCAAGAGACTATGAATGAGCTAACGCCTGCTAAAGTTACTGGCACATTAAATGTTCCAGTGGGGCGTATTCGTAAATTATCGATGGGACCTGAGTACATTTCTGCCTTTACAGTAGGTGATCAGTTACTTTGGGGGGCGGCAGAACCGCTTCGTAGAATGCTGCGCATTTTACTGGGGTAGCATTTAAATTACCTTGGTCATCACCCGTGTAATCCCTTGATTACACGGGTATTTCTTTAGTACTTCACAAAATAGCAATAAAACCTTAGAAAAAACCAGCCAATGGCCAGTTAAACCCTTATATACATTGATAAATCCTTGATTTTACTTAATACTTCATTTCTTAATGACACAATCTTATAAGAGATTGTATGGAAGGGTAGTTAGCAATAGCCCGTTGACCCTTAAAAGAATTAGAAGAAAGGATACACTGCTATGTTGCGCAAGCTTGCGATTGCAATAGCTGCATCTGGGGCAATGATGAGTGCTTCAACAACTTATGCCTTAGGTATGGGTGATATAGAGTTAGATTCAGCCTTGAATCAACCTCTAGACGCACGAATTAAACTCTTGAAAGCCAGTGAGTTAGAGGATTGGGAATTAAAACCGAATCTTGCTTCTCGCGACGAATTTGAAAAGTCCGGTGTTGAACGTGTATTCTTTTTAAACAGTTTTAGGTTTGAAATTGAAAGAACTGAATCTGATGTTTTTATAAATATTACGTCTGAGCAACCTGTAGTAGAACCATTCTTAAACTTTCTAGTGCAGGTAGACTGGCCAAGTGGCCGGTTGTTACGAGAATATACCGTGCTGCTTGACCCTCCTGTATTTACTGAAGAGCCACTTAGTTCTGTATCTGCCCCTAAGTCTGAAGTGAGTGACACTGAGTCAGAAGAATCTTTCAGTGAATTATCTGATAGTGAACTTCCTGGCATGGCACCAAGCCAGTCTGATGAAGACGTAAACAATTCTATGGCTGAAGCGCCAGTTGCTCAGAAAAAAACGACGCCTAAAAGCCCAAAAACATACGCTGTTCGTAAAAATGATACCCTATGGGAAATTGCCATAAAGACTCGTGAGGATCGCAGTGTGTCGCCTCAGCAAGCTATGCTTGCAATTCAAGACTTGAATCCTTCGGCTTTTATTAATGGAAATATTAACCGCCTGAAGAAGAATCAAGTTTTAAGAGTTCCTACAAATGAAGAAATTCTTTCACGCAGTTTTAGTCAAGCTGTATCTGAAGTGGCCATGCAAAACCAAGTTACTGCTAACCGCAAAGCTCAGTTAGATGCTACCCGCAAAGATAAGGCAATGGAGCGTGATAATGTTGCTCCAGATGCGCGATTGAAGCTATTGGCTGGTGGCGACGCTACAACTGAGATTAATCGTGGTGCCAGTGGCAAGGTGGATAATAAAGCAATTGGTGACCAATCTAGTTTAGAGAATGACTTAAACTTAGCTCTTGAAAACTTAGACAAGTCAAATTTAGAAAATAATGATCTTCGCACACGCCTAGATTCTTTAGAAGATCAAATTAATACTCTACAGCGCCTTGTGAATCTTAAAGATGAGCAAATGGTAGCATTACAAACAGGCATAGGATCCAAAGACCTTAAGCTTGCTGAAGTGGATTTGCCTGTAAAAGTTATTGATGAACCAGCTGCAGTAGATACAGCTACAGAAGATCTGAATTTTTCAGAACCAGCGGTCGAAACACCAACGGCAGATCTGGCACCTGTTGAGACGGAAGTTAAGCCACTGGCACCAAAGCCTTTTACTATGCCAATAGTTGAAGACCAGCCTTTTGATGTACTGTCTTTTGTGTCAGAAAACCCTCAAATTCCTGGTGCAATTATAGTGGCATTGTTGGCTGGTTTATTACTTAGTAGTAGGATTCGCAAGCGTAAAGAAGAGGCAGATGACCCTCTTGATGGTACTGTATTCGATGGCCAGGACCCATTGAGTGATGCTAACGCTGATTTAGGGGACGATTTCCAATCAGAATTTGACGAGCTTGACTTAGGTGGGACAACCGACGAAGCCGAGTTCGAGGAGTCAGATTTTGATGGTGCTGACTTTGCCGAAGACGGTTTAGGTGACTTTGACAATTCAGACCCTAGCTTGCCTGACTCTTTAGACGGAACCGACTTAGGGGAAGGCCAAGACGTGTTAGGCGAAGTCGACGTATATATGGCTTATAACCGAGTCGAGCCTGCAAGAGAATTACTAGAAAAAACTTTGCAGCAACAGCCAGGAAGAATGGATTTAAGAGTTAAGTTGCTAGAAGTTCTGAGTGAAATGGACGAGCAGTCGGCATTTGATGATAATTATTCTTATGTTATGGAAAATGGCCAGCCCTCAGATCAATCCCAAGCTGAAGCAATTAAGGCTGCCTTCGGATCCACAAACAGCAGTGATTTTTCAGGGGACTTCGGTTTAGGGTTAGAGGCCGATGATAGCGTCGATAATCTTGGTTTAGATTTAGACGTTGGCGAATCACAGATAGATGCTGGTGATTTAGATTTCAATCTAGAAGGTCTAGATCTAGATGCTGACCAAGCAGTACCTGTCGAGGTTAACGGCATCCAAGATTTTGAAGTGGATTCTAGTTTAGATTTTGATATGGACTTGTCAGACTTTGATAGTGATACACAAAATAATTTAGATACTAAGCCTGTACTGGATAAAACTATTGATCCTGCTGATGACAGTTTAGACTTTGATGGTTCAATTGATGATGAACTAGCTACCTTGGATTTAGGTGATGATTTTGAACCGATGGATCTGAACAGTGATTTATCAAGTGTCGAATTAAGCAATTTAGATCAAACCCTAGATGACCAAGACCTCGAGATTCCTAATTTATCTAATGAGTTATCAGAAAACGATCTTGAATTTGAAGGATTGGATATTCCTGACTTAGAGGTTTTGGAATTCGATGCTCCAGCTTTAGACGTAACTGAAGATACTTTCGATATTGATTTAGAAAATGACGATTTAAACAGCCTGAATGAATTAGACGTTTCAACCCCTTCAGACTTAGATATGTTAGATGAAATTCTTGATGGTTCTAACGAGTTGGATTTAGAGAGTTCATTAGAGTCAGAGCTTAAGATTCTAGGTGAAGAAAATGATTTATTAGCTGGTGACTCAGATGATTTAACGGATATCACTGATCTAGACGATGATCTGGCTGATTTAGAAAGGTCGCTTGGTGGTGATGTCAGTGAGGTTTCCGATTTAGACATTTTAGACGAGCTAACAGCAGGCGCCGATGCGTTTGATGCTGTGGCCGATTCTAACCAGGATCTCGTATCGTTAGATGAATTAGGCACAGATGACCTACCTTCTCTTGGAGATATGGATCTAGATAATCTAGGTGAAGACCTAGACTTCTTAAGTGGTACCGACGAAAGTGAAACTAAGTTGGATCTCGCTCGGGCTTACATTGATATGGACGACAAGGATGGAGCTAAAGAAATTCTTCAAGAAGTCTTAGAAGAAGGCACCGATAAGCAAAAAGGTGATGCAAATAAACTTATGGACAGCATGGCTTAACTTTAATATAAGCAATGTTTAAGGTATGAGTGTTTTTTAGTTATAATAGCCCGAGTGTGGAAGCATACTCGGGTTTTGTTTTTTTAGGTTCCCCCTAAGGCATAAATTAATATGTACTGCTTGGGTGTAATTAGGTTTAAGTTATGACGCAAGAAGTACAGCGTTGGGTGGCTGGTGTTGAATACAACGGAGCACTTTTTAAAGGCTGGCAAAGACAAAAGCATCACCCTGGCTTGAGCGTTCAGGACGCATTGGAAAATGCATTATCCAAAGTTGCTAACCATCCAGTGAATATAGTGTGCGCCGGAAGGACCGACTCAGGTGTACATGCCAGTTCACAGGTGATTCACTTCGATACGACCGCTCTTCGTACCCCACGTTCTTGGAAGTTAGGAGTCAATACAGGACTGCCACACGGTGTTTGTTTAAACTGGGTTCAGCCAGCTCCTGAATTAGATATCAGTTTAGTAAGTGAGGCTAGAGAAGGGCAGTTCCATGCGCGATTTAGCGCAGTTGCCCGTCGTTATCGTTACTTTATTTTAAATAAACCTGTTAAACCAGGGTTAATGCATGATCAAGCAACTTGGTGGCGAGTGCCGCTAGATGCTAGTAAAATGCATGAAGCGGCTCAGGCTTTAATTGGTAAGCATGATTTCAGCTCATTTAGAGCCAGCGATTGCCAAGCTAATAACGCGGTTAGAACTATGAAAGATATTTCTGTTATCCGAATAAACGAATGGGTGATTATCGAGGTATGTGCTAATGCCTTTTTGTACCACATGGTGCGAAATATTGCAGGAGTGCTGTTTCCAATAGGCGAAGGAAAGAAGCCGGTCTCTTGGAGTAGCGAAGTTCTGGCAGCGCAAGATAGAACTAAGGCTGGTGTCACTGCGCCAGGGGAAGGTCTTTATTTTGTTGACGTAGAGTATCCGGATTTCCCCGACTTACCCATTGAAAATGATGGGCCTTATTTTTATCAGTTATTGAAAGAACGTACCCGCTGAGGCGCATATGGCTAGTTTACGTACCCGAATTAAAATTTGTGGCATTACTCGTGTTGAAGATGCGTTGAAGGTTGTAGACGCAGGTGCCGACGCTATTGGTCTTGTATTTTATGATCCAAGTCCAAGATCTGTGCGTATTAATTTAGCAACAGAGATAGCCGCTGCAGTACCAGCATTTGTCTCTGTTGTGGCACTTTTTGTAGATCCTACCAAGGATTACGTGCAGGAAGTATTAAATAACGTTAGAATCGATTTAATTCAATTCCACGGTGACGAAGAAAATGACTTTTGTAGTCAATTCAAAACCCCCTTCATCAAAGCAATCCGTGTCCGGCAAGCGTCGGATGTGGTGGCGTCGAGCCTGCGGTTCCCAGACTCCGTAGGTATCCTGCTGGATAGCTACAAACCTGGTGTCCCAGGAGGAACAGGAGAATCATTCGATTGGTCTCTTATTCCAAAAAATCATTCAAATCCGATTATTCTTGCAGGTGGTTTAACCCCTGAAAATGTAGCCTCAGCTATTAACGATGTACAGCCGTTTGCTGTAGATATTAGTGGCGGTGTTGAAGCTGCAAAAGGAATAAAAGATTCAGAAAAAATAAAAGAATTTGTAAGTGAGGTATATGATGTCGACTATTCAAAAAACAGAAATCGATCTTAAAGCAGTATCACAGCTGCCAACAAAAGAAGGCCATTTTGGCCAGTATGGCGGTCGCTTTGTATCGGAAACATTAATGTCCGCGTTAGATGACTTAACTGAACTTTATGACCGTCTAAGTAAGGACCCTGCATTTCAAGAAGAGTATGACCGTGACCTTGCTCATTACGTAGGTCGCCCGTCTCCTTTATATTTTGCAGAGCGCTTAACTGAAAAAGCGGGTGGTGCAAAAATCTATTTGAAGCGTGAAGATTTAAACCATACCGGTGCCCACAAAATTAACAATACGATCGGTCAGGCTCTTCTAGCTAAGTATACTGGTAAGCCAAAAGTAATTGCTGAAACGGGAGCGGGTCAGCATGGTGTTGCAACAGCAACAGTAGCTGCCCGTCTTGGTTTGCAATGCACTGTGTTCATGGGTGCTACCGATGTTGAGCGCCAAAAGCTTAATGTGTACCGCATGAGATTATTAGGCGCTGAAGTGGTAGCTGTGAATTCAGGCACAGCAACTTTGAAAGACGCCATGAACGAAGCCATGCGTCACTGGGTTACTAATGTAGATGATACTTTTTACATTATTGGCACAGCCGCAGGTCCACACCCATATCCAAAACTAGTACGGGATTTTCAGGCTATTATTGGCCGTGAAACTAAGCGTCAATGTATTCTGCAAGAAGGTCGTCTACCTGATGCACTTGTTGCTTGTGTTGGTGGTGGTTCAAATGCCATTGGTATGTTCTACCCGTTCATTGAAGATGAAACTGTTGAAATGTATGGTGTCGAAGCAGCAGGTTTAGGCTTAGAGGGCGATGATCATGCAGCCCCACTTTGCAAAGGCAAGCCGGGTGTATTACATGGTACTCGTACTTATTTAATGGAAGATGAGAATGGGCAGATTAAAGCCACGCACTCTGTTTCTGCTGGTTTAGATTACCCTGGGGTAGGCCCCGAGCACTCGTATCTTAAAGATATTGGTCGTGTTAAGTATGTGGCAGCTACAGATAAAGAAGCGCTAAAAGCGTTTCATGATCTAACTGAAATCGAAGGTATTATGCCCGCGTTAGAGACTAGTCATGCTATTGCATACGGTATGAAAAAAGCGGCAGAAATGGATAAAGATCAAATTTTAGTGATCAATTTGTCTGGCCGTGGCGATAAAGATATTCATACGGTTGCGGGTCTCGCTGGAATTGAAATTTAATTTAAATGACTGTTTTAATAATAAAATTAAATAATAGTGACTAATAAATTGAAAAATGCTTTTGATTGAAAAATCAAAAGCAGAGAGGGAAAAATGAATAGAATAGATAAGTGCTTTGCTGAGTTAAAAGCAACAGGAAAAAAAGCATTAATACCCTATATTACTGGTGGAGACCCACATCCAGATTTAACAGTTGAGCTGCTGCACTTATTAGTTAAAGAAGGTGCAGACATAATTGAAATTGGTGTGCCATTTTCAGATCCTATGGCCGACGGTCCGGTTATTCAGTTAGCCTGTGAAAGAGCACTTGAGCATAATACAAGCCTGCGTGATATTTTGCTTATGGTAAAACAATTTCGCTCTGTAGATACAAAAACACCTTTGGTGTTAATGGGCTATTTAAACCCAGTCGAAGTATTGGGTTATGAGGCTTTTGTTGACCAAGCTGTGGAAGCGGGTGTCGATGGTGCATTGTTGGTAGATATGCCGCCAGAAGAAGGAGTTTTAGTGAGTCACCTGTTTAAACAAAAAGATCTTAAAATGATTTATCTACTGTCACCTACCTCTCCAAGTTACAGGGTAGATTTAGTGACTCGTGAAAGTTCTGGTTATATTTATTATGTGTCTGTAAAGGGCGTTACAGGGTCAGCAGCATTAGATGTTGACGATGTAGAGTTAAATATTAAACGTATTCGTGCTAAAACAGATTTACCTTTAGCTGTTGGTTTCGGTATTTCTGGCGGAGAATCAGCGTCAGCTGTATCAAAAATATCAGATGGAGTGATTGTTGGAAGTGCACTTGTCAAGTGCATTGCTAATAACCCTGACGAACCTGAAATTATTAAAGCCAGTTTATCAGCTCTAATGTCTGAGATGCGTCAAGCAATGGATGCAGTAGCTTGACAGGCTAACGACCAAGAATGCAAAAAAGGACCTATAAATGAGTAACTGGCTAGATCGGATTGTTCCTGCGAACATGCAAGCCAGCTCTGCTGGGAAAGTGAGTAACGTGCCAGAAGGATTGTGGACTCGCTGTCCTGAGTGCCAAACTGCCGTTTATCAACCAGACCTATTAAAAAACTTAAATGTGTGTGACAAGTGCGAATATCATTTTCGTATATCAGCAAGAAAACGACTTGATTTGGTATTAGACACCGAGACTATGCGTGAGGTTTTTAGCGAGATTAAACCTAAGGATACTCTTAAGTTTCGTGATCTAAAAAAGTATAAAGAAAGGCTGTCTGCAGCACAAAAATTAACAGGTGAGAATGATGCACTCTTGGTCATAGACGGAAAGTTAAATAACCTTCCTATCGTGGCTTGCGCGTTTGAATTTGCATTTATGGGTGGTTCTATGGGTCAGGTAGTTGGTGAGAAATTCACTCTAGCCTGTGAGCTTGCTTTAGAGAAAAAAGTACCTTTAGTTTGCTTTGCAGCCAGTGGTGGTGCCCGCATGCAAGAGTCCTTGCTTTCTTTAATGCAAATGGCTAAAACTAGCGCTGCTATTGAGCGACTTGCTGAGAACCGTATTCCTTATATCTCGGTATTAACTGATCCTGTTTATGGTGGTGTCAGTGCAAGCCTAGCCATGTTAGGTGATGTTATTATTGCCGAACCAAAGGCCATGATAGGTTTTGCTGGCCCACGGGTTATTGAGCAGACTGTGCGTGAAACCTTGCCACAAGGTTTCCAAAAAAGTGAGTTTCTTCTGCAGCATGGAATGCTAGACCAAATTGTTCATCGCAAGTATTTAAAATTTACACTTTTCTCCATTCTATCGTTGCTATCTGCCGAAAATGAAACATAAAAACCTTAATCAATGGCTTGAATATTTAGAGTCGATTCATCCATCTGAAATAGAAATGGGTCTGGGGCGGGTTAATAACGTTGCTGTGAAAATGGGTTTAATAAAACCAGCGCCTAAAGTGATGCTAGTTGCAGGCACTAATGGTAAAGGTTCAACAGTCACTTATAGTCGTTATGTCTTGGCTGAATGTGGTTTTTCTGTAGGCGCTTATATGAGCCCTCATTTGCATAAATATAACGAGCGAGTCACCATCAACAATGAAATGGCTTCAGATGCAGATTTAGTAGAAAGCTTTGAGGCGATTGAAGAAGCTCGTGAAAATATCACGTTGACGTATTTTGAATTCGGCACCTTGTCTGCATTCTATTTGTTTAAAAAGCATGCGGTTGATATTGCCGTTATCGAAGTGGGCTTGGGTGGTCGATTAGATGCAACCAATATTGTTGACCCTGACGTGAGTGTGGTAACCAGTATCGGTTTAGATCATCAGGATTGGTTAGGCAATGATATATCTCAAATTGCATTTGAAAAAGCGGGTGTATTCAGATCAGGTAAAGCCGCTATATGTGGCCAAATAGATGTAGACAGCCGATTGATACAGCATGCTTTAAATATCGATGCTAAATTACTGCTAAAGAATAAAGACTTTAGTATAAATGCAGACCGTCAGTGTTGGTATTGGACAGGTAAACTGGCTAATCAAAACGGTGAGATCAGCGAGGTATCGTTTGGCCCAATGCCATTGCCTAGTTTGCCATTAGAAAATGCGGGTACTGCATTGCAAGCGCTTATATGCATATACCCTAGTCTTAATCAGGAGCAAGTGACTGCAGGATTTTCCGCAGCAAATTTACCCGGTCGTTTGCAAAAAATAGAACAGCCGTTTAGAGCTATTTTAGATGTGGGTCATAATCCACAAGCTGCCCAGCTAATGGCAAAAGAAGCCTCTAACAATACAGTTAAAGGCAAGCGCTATTGTCTGTTGGCTATGCTTGCCGACAAAGATGCAAAAGCAGTAGTAGCTGAGTTAAAAAAGGTTGTAGACGTTTGGCATCTTGCTGGAATACAAGGGTATCGTGGTCAGTCAGCCGATTCACTGCAAGGCAAAGTATCTGCTATGATATCTGCTGATAAGCTGCATCTAAATATTGCAGATGGTTTAGATTGCTTAGTTGATGAGTTAACTGAAGATGATGAAGTTTTAATCTTGGGCTCATTTTTTACAGTGGCAAGCGCTCAGA
>JBLHVV010000054.1:0-20906 GCA_047628755.1 Crocinitomicaceae bacterium
AACAACAACAGCGATTGCCAAAGACTTACAGAAGAACTTAAATATTTTTTTAATGGAGAAGTGTTTAATCTTCCTGACTGGGAAACCCTGCCTTACGATTATTTTAGCCCCCACCAAGACATAATCAGTGAACGCTTAAGCACGCTTGCTAAGCTGCCTCAGGCAAAAGGTGCTATCTTGGTTATTCCTGCTCTCTCGGCCCAATTACGCTTACCACCGCTAAACTACATTCTCGGTCATAGCTTTACGTTAAAAACGGGACAAATTCTAGATATTGACCAATTGAAAAAAACATTAATCAGCTCAGGATATCAAGCAGTTGACGGTGTCTATGGTCATGGTGAGTTCTGTGTGCGAGGTGCTATTTTAGACATATTCCCTATGGGTTCTGACCAGCCGTTCCGAATTGACTTATTTGACAACGAGATAGACACCATTCGTTGGTTTAATCCAGAAACACAGCGATCCACCGAATCTACCGATCATATCGAACTTCTGCCCGCTAAAGAAGTGCCCTTAGACAGCACTGGCATTCGCTGCTTTAAGCAAAGATGGTTTGATTTTTTTGATTGTGATCCTAAAGAGTCTCCATTGTATCTAGATGTGACCAAGCAAATTGCCCCAGGCGGCATTGAGTATTATTTACCATTATTTTTTGAAGACACCGCGACTCTGTTCGATTATTTACCCAATGATTGCCAGTTAATATTTAACGACAAACTAGAAAATACTCTGCAGCAAAACTGGCGAGATATTGAACATCGCTACGAAGATCGTCGTCATGACATTCGTCACCCAGTACTTGCCCCAAAAGAAATCTATTTGAATGACAACGAAACATTTGCGCAATTTAAAAATTATGGTCGTATAAAACAGCATAATGAAGAAATCACAGCGCAAAAAGGCAGATATAATTATACAGAATCAATACTGCCCAATATTCAAGTGGATCATAAACTAGACCAGCCAATGGCTAAGTTAGAATCATTTTTAATGGAAAGCAGCCAACCAATAGTATTCAGCGTTGAAAGCTCTGGCCGTCGCGAGTCACTAATTGAACTTTTACAACGGATAAATATAGCCCCCCAAATTATTGATGGTTGGATTGACCTTCAAAATGCAGACTTTGAATTTGCTATTACTGAAGCACCGCTAGAAGATACTTTTTTTAGTGAACATCTTAATAGCTGGATCATTAGTGAAAATGCATTATTTGGCCAACGTATTCGACAGCGTCGTCGTCAAAAAGAAGAAAAAGATCAAAGCGAAAATGTAATTCGCAATTTAACTGAGCTAACACCGGGTGCTGCAGTGGTTCATATGGAGCATGGTGTAGGTCGTTATCGTGGCATGAAAACTATCGAGCTGGATGGCGACGCCACTGAATTTGTGATGCTTGAATATGCTGATGACTCCAAGCTTTATGTTCCAGTTTCATCACTGCATTTAATTAGCCGCTATAGTGGTGCTGATACCGACATGGCACCCATGCATAGGCTCGGAACTGAAAGATGGTCAACTCAACGTAAAAAAGCCTTAGAAAAAATTCGTGATACCGCGGTTGAGTTATTACAGGTATATGCCACTCGTGAAGCTAAGTCTGGTCACAGCTTTGAATTTCCGCGAGAAGACTATGAAATGTTTGCCTCGGACTTTCCATTTGAAGAAACAGTGGATCAAAAAGCGGCCATTAACTCAGTCATAACCGATATGATGAAAGCACGCCCTATGGATCGACTAATATGTGGTGACGTAGGCTTTGGTAAAACAGAAGTGGCATTACGTGCAGCTTTTTTAGCTGTTCAGGGTGGCAAACAAGTTGCTGTACTTGTGCCAACAACCCTTCTGGCCCAGCAACATTTAGATACGTTTAAAAATCGCTTTGCAGATTGGCCAATAAAAATTGAAGGCCTTTCTCGCTTTAAAACGGGTCAAGCAAAAAATGCCACTATTAAAGCTCTTGAGGGCGGCACTGTGGACATTGTGATTGGTACTCATAAAATATTGCAAGGTGACGTAAAATTTAAGGACCTTGGATTATTAATTATTGATGAGGAACACCGATTTGGTGTTACTCAAAAAGAAAAAGTGAAATCACTCCGTGCCGATGTAGATATTTTAACTATGACAGCCACTCCAATCCCAAGAACACTCAACATGGCCATGGCTGGGGTTCGAGACCTATCTATCATTGCTACCCCCCCCGCCAAACGCTTAGCCGTAAAAACATTTATTAAAACTTGGGACGAGCACTTAATTAAAGAAGCGGTATTACGTGAAATTTTACGTGGTGGCCAAGTCTATGTATTGCATAATGAAGTCAAAAGTATTGAGAAAGCAGCTGAAGACCTCGGAAATCTGGTTCCTGATGCACGTATTGGCGTTGCTCATGGTCAAATGTCAGAACGAGAGTTAGAATCTGTAATGAGTGATTTTTATCATAAACGCTTCAATGTTTTAATGTGCACTACTATCATTGAAACCGGTATCGACATACCAAATGCCAACACCATTATAATTGAACGCGCAGATAAGTTTGGCTTGGCGCAACTTCATCAGTTGCGAGGTCGTGTGGGACGAAGCCACCACCAAGCTTATGCTTATTTGATGACACCAATAGAAAAGAAAGTTACCAAGGATGCAGAAAAACGTCTTGATGCCATATCTCACGCTCAGGATTTAGGCGCTGGCTTTATGCTAGCTACTCACGATTTAGAAATTCGTGGCGCCGGAGAACTGCTGGGTGACGAGCAAAGCGGTCATATCCATAACATTGGATTCAGCTTATACATGGAACTGCTAGATCGTGCAGTAGAAGCTATAAAAGCAGGAAAACTGCTAAACATAGACGACCCAATTCAAGCTGGAGCCGAAATTAATCTGCGAATACCTGCATTGATTCCAGAAGATTATATGCCTGACGTACATAATCGCTTAATTATGTACAAACGAATATCAGCGGCAAAGGATAATCATGAGTTGAGAGATTTACAGGTTGAACTCATTGATCGCTTTGGATTACTACCTAACCAAGTGAAATCTTTGTGCCGAATCACCGAACTAAAATTCCAACTTGCAACATTGGGTATTGTTAAATTAGAAGCGGGTGAAAGCCAGGGCCGAATTGAATTTGGCGCTGAAACTACAATAGATCCATATACCATGATTAGATTGGTACAAACTAAGCCAGCTAGTTATAAACTAGAGGGTGCAAATACACTAAAATTCATATTTGATATGCCAGATGCAGAAAGTCGTTTTAAAACCATATCTGATACATTAGATTTATTATCAAGGCCCGCGTAAGCATGAAGTATTTTATTATCTTGGGAATATTAGCATCCATACTGGCCAACAACGTTTTTGCAGATGACGAACCAGCCATTAAAAAAGCTCGCTGGTATCAAATTAATGTTACCTTTTTTCAGCAAAAAACTGACCGTAGTTTAGATGAATCATTTAACTACAATAAGATTGAACTGACTATGGCAAACGTTATACGTCTGTATAAAGATGACAATACCTTTACGCTTGCCAATTCAGGCATCAATGCCCCACTAAGTCTTCATCATGAAAATGCAAATGCATTAGCATTTACAATGCAGAATATTGATAATGACTGGGCTGATATAATTAATAAATTAGACCCTGTTTCACAGTCTATTTTATTCAATGCTCAATGGGTGCAGCCCGTTTACGACCAGCAACACAGCATGCCTATTTACATAGAAAGCTCTAGCCAAGTGTTGAATCAGCCGCAGTTGAAAGGATTATTTAACTTGCATGTCTCTCGTTATTTGCATAGCAAAATTGAACTTCAATTTATTCCTGAAAACGCAGATAGCTTAAAGCAAACATTGAGTTTAAAGCAATCTCGCCGCATGCGTAGTAAAGAAGTGCATTACATTGATCATCCCAGCTTGGGAGTATTAATTAGAATTTTACCAATTCAACATCCGTTAGATAAGGAAGCTGAAGAGCTAAAACTAAAGTTAGAATCAATAACAGAACCAGTGGTAGAACCCACAGATACAGCGATAATACCCACGTAAAACGCTAGATTTAAATACTAGTATTTGGACCCCCGATAAATACATTCGGGGGAGACGTGAGCGAAAACGGTCTTTAGTCGCGGATACCCATTCCCTTTTCGTGTTACTCCCGATTGCGGGTATCCATTCCTTTTCGTGTTACTCCCGATTGCGGGTATACATTTCCGTTCTTACATATAAGTAACAACTTCAATAAACTCAATACTTCAAATATTGTGAAATAATTCTCTTAATATTTACCATTCCAATACTAATTACCCCACGAATATCATCCATGGTAATCAACTCTTCGCTTTTACCTGCCGCTGGATTGACCACTAACGCTAAACACGCATATGGAATATTCAATTCTCTAGCCAATATAGCTTCTGGCATACCAGTCATACCCACAAGGTCACAACCATCTTTTTCCATGCGATTAATTTCAGCTATTGTTTCTAAACGGGGGCCTTGGGTTGCACCATAAACACCGCCCAAATGGATGTTAAGGTCAAATGAATGAGAAGCCTTAAATAATTGCTCTGATAAATCTTGCTGGTATGGATAACTAAAATCAACATGATCTAAAGATTTAAATTCCCCATCAAAAAAAGTATCTAGGCGTCCATGAGTATAATCAATTATTTGATCAGGAATACAAATGGCGCCAGCCACCATACTTGGCGTAATCCCACCCACTGCATTAACCGCAATTATCTGTGTCACACCTGCTTCTTTTAACGCCAGAATATTCGCTCGATAATTAACTTTATGGGGTGGCACACTATGTGGATGACCATGCCTAGCTAAAAACACCACATCCTGTTCATATAAGCGTCCAAATACAAGATCGGAACTGGGGCTTCCCAGCTGTGTTTTTACAGTGACTGTTTTTTCAACTTCTAGGCCGTCATATTCAGTAAGCCCAGTACCACCAATTATTGCGATTAAGCCATTATTCATTAAAAAATACTACTCTAAAAATTTTCAATTGTTATTTCTCAATAACATCAGGACTATTATTTTCCACATAAATGCTGTGACTTGGGAAGGCAATACCTGCGTTATTACGTTCGATTATCTCACCGATTTCAATTAAAACTCTTTGTTTAATTTTATGAAATGTCTGCCAATGCGTAGTATGGGTAAAACAGTAAATAAATATTTCTAACGATGAATCTGCAAATTTATTAAAGTTAACCATCAGAGTTTGATCGCCATCAATGTCTTGATGATCTCTTAGCATACGCTCTACTTCTTTACAGATAATATCCACCTGGGAGAAGTCACTGTATCGAACTCCTATAGTTTCATATATACGGCGATGAGTCATACGAGAAGGATTTTCAAGGCTAATTTGTGCGAACACGGAATTCGGCACATACAGCGGACGCTTATCAAATGTTCTTATTCGAGTTACTCTCCAGCCGATGTGCTCAACAGTACCTTCTATATTTCTCTCGGGACTTCTTACCCAGTCTCCAATGGAGAAGGGCTTGTCCATAAACACCATTAAGGCACCAAAAAAGTTTGATAGTAAATCTCGAGAAGCAAAGGCTACGGCAGCACCACCCACTCCACCAAATGCTATTAGACCACTAATAGATATGCCTAATGTTTGAAATACAACTAGCACAGTCAGTACCAGTACAATGATCCGTAAGACCTTAAAAATCAGACCAATTGTTGTACGATCTGATTTAGTCTCTATGTCACCTTTTAGTATTTGATGCTCACGAATTTTAATAAGTCTTAGGACAAACCATGAAAATAAAAATGCACTGGATATAATCAGAACACTACCTTGATCTGGAAACACCGTCACTTTAAAGTGATCTTCAATCACGTCGATTACATACCATGCAATATAAAACAGTATGCCGTAATTAACTGGAACTTGAATGGCGCCCACAACTGCATCATCAAATAAATTCTTGGTTTTACCCGTTTGCTTTTTCAAGCGATCAATAAACACCGCAGCGATGGCATAGACAATCGCACCAATCAACAATGCAATAGGTATTTCTACCCACCACTGCTGTAAATAAGCCTGATAATCTATCATTTAATTAATTCCATATTTATAAGTGCTTGCTTTGCGTTTTTGTAAAGTGTGTAATTTTCAATCAACAAATTAACATCTGGTCGATACTGATCTAATCTTAAAGGTTTGACATTAAGAGCCTCCATTCCAGCTAATATTTCAGTAGATGAGTCACTTGAATTGCATGCCAACAAAATATCACAACCTGCATTAAGTGCTGCTAGGGACCTAGCTTTATAGTCACCTTTAACGGCTGCACCTTGCATATTTAAATCATCACTCACTATATGTCCAGTGAACTCCATTTCCTGTTTTAAGATTTGCTGCAGCCATTTTTTTGAAAAACCTGCAGGCTCACAATCAACCTGCTCATAAACCACATGAGCTGGCATCATCCAGTCAATTTCATTAGCTAATTTTAAAAATGGCTGCATATCAGTATTTTTAATGTCTTCGAAGTTTCGCTCGTCAACTGGACAGGCCACGTGGCTGTCTAAACTAACCCAGCCATGACCCGGGAAATGCTTAGCTACAACAGCAAACTGCATTTTGTTTAAGCCGGAAATAAACTTGCTAGCAAGCCTAAATATGTGATCGCCATTCTGAGCAAAAGCTCTGTCGCCAATAACTGTATTCCTTAAATAGTTAATATCTAAGACAGGGGCATAGGTTAGATCTATACCAACTTCCAATAGTTCATAAGCTAATACAATTGCGGAGGCTTCAGCAGCTAGTAACGCGGCTTCAGGTTCACTTTCATAAAGCTCTCCCAGTTTGCCCATCGCACTCACATTTGTGAATCCTTGCCTAAAGCGCTGCACACGGCCACCTTCATGGTCCACGGTGATAATTAGATTTGGATTAATAGATTTCAATTCAGAAACTAAATCTTTCAGCTGCTGCTTAGATTCGAAGTGGCGAGTAAATAAAATAATGCCACCTAAAAGCGGGTTTGTTAACCACTGCTTTTCTACTTCACTAACTTTAGATCCTGCTATATCGGTTATAAGGGTGGCTTTCACTTTATACTCTTAATTTTATAATTAATTAGCTAGTTAATTGTAACAGGGCAAAAATCAGGCACCCAATCAAACAACTCAAGAACATCATGATTGCGCATACGAATACAGCCATGACTTTTAGGCTCACCCATAGGTTCGGTATCAGGTGTTCCGTGAATATAGATATAGCGCGCCATGGAATCTACCGAACCGCTTTCATTCTTTAATCGATTATGACCCAGCTGTAATCCACTTAACCAAAGAATACGGCTAAGAATCCAATCTCTTTTAGGATGACTTTGAGCCAAATGATCGGTGTATATTTCACCTGTAAGCCTGCGACCAATAAAAACTGAGTTTATGGGCGCATGGGAACCAATCTTAGCTCGAATGTAATGTTGACCTGTTGGAGTACATCCAGAACCACTTTGCTGACCTGAACCATTTAAAGCGGTGGAAATAGAATAGCGTTTTATCACTTGACCGTCTAAGTAAGTGATTAAGGCTTGATCATGAATGTTAACTTGGACCGTTCGCACTATATAAATCTCGCGAATAAATACTTACTTTGCCCGAATAACATCGACAAAGAAAGTGAATATAAAAACAAATTGCTAAGCGCGTATACCAGCAGCTAGGAATGGCAATAAATAACCTACCACCTCTTCTTCTGTGCATTTAGTTTCAAATTCGTATTCAACGATGGCGCGTAGATGTTCCATGCTAGATAACGTAAAAGCGGCAGCGCCTAACATAAAATGAAAACGCCAATAGCGCTCAACGGGATTAAGCTCAGGTGTAGCCTTGGCTATTAGATCCATTACACGAACGTATAATGATGGATATTCGGTTTGTAAAAACTTCCGTAAATGTCCTTGCCCTTGGTTATAAGCTAATCCCAGCAGGCGCATAAAAATGGCCAAGCGGCCACGATTACCATCGGTCACACTTGACATGCCTCTAGCAACAAACTTAAGGATGTCCTCTGGGGAAAGGATGACATCAGGGTTTTGTTTTTCATGAGCGTCTAAACTAGCCTCTACCAACTTGTAGAATGGCCCTAAAAATCGAACAAAAACAGCCTGTATAAGCGACTTCTTTGAACCAAAGTGATAATTGACAGCAGCTAGATTAACACCCGCCTTTGCAGTGATACTGCGCAGCGACGTTTCAGCAAAGCCTTTCTCAGCAAACAATTGCTCAGCAGCGTCTAAAATTCTTGTGACTGTGTCGTTGTGACTCATTTTTATAAACTTATTAAAACATACGTTTCAAACATACGTTTTAAACAAAATATTGTCAAGAAGTCTGCTGGAAGAGCACTGATGTTAAGCAGGGCAAATTGAAGAACAAGACCTAATAGACATTAAGCCTTAGTAAGCGAACAATATTCAAGTAATTAAAACGCCTATAATTAGCTTATAGGCCCAGTACTATTTATAGGTAGTAAGACAAGGTTAACCTAACAAAGTCTTCATCGCGAAAAAGGTATAGCGGCGCATCTTTAGCAGGAGCAAATACTCTTGCTTCGATCTCTAAAGAAAGACCTTCCATTAAGCGTGTCGTGCCTTCAATACTCAAGCTGAAGTCTTGATATTCATAATCAACTACCGCTCCCACTAACAATGTAGAGTCTGCGCTGTTATTTGCCGCCCAACGAGTCGCTAACAACACGTCGTGCTCAAATGCTGCTTGAGAGGATTTTTCTTGTCGAGAGTCGTACATATGCTCAACTACCCAGCCTAAATCAATACGAGACTCCCAAATACCCACTTGGGTATATTCGAAGCCAGCGGTGGTTGCAAAATAAGATTTATCGTCAGCAACAGTTAAAGATGGTCCCGCTGAAGCGACCCCTACCAACGACCCTAAAGGACCAAGTATCGTATTTTCAGAAACACCGTCGCGATGTATACCTTCAAACTTCCATGCCCAACCTTCATTTAAATACTGGAGCTCGATGCCCAATTGAGAAATGATAGGATAGTAAGGCAAAGCCTGATTGGAGATAACGTCAAACCCCACTACTGGCTCACGGCTATTACCATGAAACAGAGACACGGCGTATTCGAATTCATCTATATAAGAATAATAACGAGCTGCAACATCAATGTTATTTTCTTCATCATCAGATTCATACACTGCGTCAGCATAATCAAAACCAGCCGATAAACGTCCGTCAGACCCAGCAAGGGTGCGTTCACGGTGATAAGGCAATACGAATAAATCTAAATTACCCCAGTCACGCTCAAGCATCAGTTGAACCATGGGCTGACCCAATTTCTCTTCACCATCGATACTTTCAACGCCATCAGTCTGGTTCACTATATCTACTAGGTGATTGGATTCTGTCACACCCCAATAAACTTTTCCTATGCCTGCTTTTAGTTCGTATTGGTCTGATAGTTTATGCCAAATCAGTTCCCGAATATCACCATGAGTCCGCTCATCATCCATTTCATCAAATCGATAAAACGGTTTGAACGTTAAGCTTTGGTTATCGTCATCCCATTGGGTATAAAGTTCAGATTCAAATGATAATGAATTATTAAAGTTTTGATCAATTACCGGATTTAAACTGTCATTAAAAAAAGCCGTCGCTTCATAATTAACTTGTCCATCTATGGCAATGTCAGCTCTAGCCAAAGTGGCAACCAATACGGCAACCCCCACTGTTAGAGCTTTTTTCATGATGTTTTTCATCACGTTTCCTATTATTTATTATTTAGCGCGTTTTAGGCTGTTCTTAGTAAACTCTTTATCTTGTAAGCCAACCTTGAACTCATAATTACCATACTCTAAGCGAGTTATCTTACCGGTTTGATGATTGGTCATTTTACTAAGATTTGGGTACCAGAATTTACCTAAATATTGCTGATAACCACTATTTTCCATCGTTTTTAATAGACTATTTTTGCGATCATAAAAGTCAATTTTAACGGCGCGGTACTCTGTTTTATCAATAAACGCTACACGACGGGTATAACCTGAGTACTTGTCAACAGGATCGCTCTCAACCACAAAACTATCCATGCCATTAACAACTTCGTCACGTAAATACTTGTACGTATATTTTTCAACTTCTTGGGAGCTAATGTCTTCAAACGCAAATTCAGATCCAACAAATGGCCCTGATTTATTACGGCTAGAAATTTTCTTTACACGCTTAAGTGCAGGTAAAAATAACCATTGGTCATCAGCTTCAACTTTATGAGTAAAC
The DNA here is from genome assembly GCA_047628755.1 of Crocinitomicaceae bacterium. Taxonomy (GTDB): domain Bacteria; phylum Pseudomonadota; class Gammaproteobacteria; order Pseudomonadales; family Oceanobacteraceae; genus Bermanella. The sequence goes on from JBLHVV010000054.1 coordinate 10,297, forward strand.
GTAAGCATAGCAACACCCTTTTGATCTTTAGGTGTGTCAAATATCATTAAAGATTTATCACCTGACTCACCTACACCCTCTAGGCTTTTAACTCGCATGTCCCGTGAGGTCTCACGACCTTTTGAATCAAGTAATACCATTGTTAACGCAACCTTTGAATCTCCAAAGCCTGTTCCTCGCTTGTCCCCTTCAATGGCAATGGCTAAACCTTTCTCTTCTGCTGTCTCAGCAAAACTGGTTAATGACATTAAAACTAATAAACTGCCAACTAAAATATTTTTCATTTAAAATATCCCTTTTATAAATTTTCATTTTTATTGCGATCGAAACGCAATAATAGTGGTGGTAAAAAGTAAAAATCAACAAGTAATGCCAAGGCAATCGTTAAAGCACTCATCAGGCCCATTTCTGAATTGATTTGGAACGGTGAAAGTGACAACACCATAAAGCCAACACACAATACTATGGTGGTAGCTGTTAATGCTACCCCTACCGTTTGAAACGCATAATTTACAGCCTGCTTAGAATCCAAACCCATCTCACGTTTAGCACGAACATACTTGGTTAAAAAGTGAATAGTATCGTCTACCACTATCCCCATTGTTACACCCATTACTACTGAAAGCCCTAGACCTACCTTGCCATCAAATATGGCCCACAAGCCAAATGCCATACCTGCAGGTGCAAGGTTTGGAATTAAACTGATTAACCCTAATTTAACTGACTTCACAGCAAACATAATAATAATAGAGATTAATAACAACGCCCCCACTACACCACCAATCATGCTCTTAATGTTTCGCTCAGTAATATGAGAAAACATAACAGTGGTACTGGCCCCTTCAGTCACCATATATTCAGGTGCATTCTGCTCTAACCATTCCACCGCCCGATGGTCCATGGCAATAATCTCCATTGCACTGTGCTTACCTAAACTTACCGATACACGAGAGGCTGATTTATCGGTGTTCACCTGATTAGTAATATCCAAACCGTATGGCAAAGATAATTCATATAGCAACATATATTGTGCGGCAAGCTCACGATTATCTGGAATACGATAAAAAGCTTCATCATCTCCATTCATGTTTTTATTTAAACGCTTCATTACATCGGTAAAACCCGTTGCATGACGAACTTCAGGTTGCGCTTGCAAAAATTTGATAAAGGCGTCAACTGTGGTTAAATAATCTGGATCAGCTACACCCATTTCACCAGCAGACTTCAAACTGTAATTGACAGATTGCACCCCTGTAAGAGCTTCGTTAATCTTCTCACTATCAGCCCTGAACTTAACACTCCAATCGAAGTACTCTATAGTGCTATCGTCAAATTCGTTGGTGGGAACTAACGCCACCAGCACAATGATTAGCGTTGCCATACCGTACAACAGCCCCTTACGTTTGTTAATAACGAAGTCAGATATTTTTTTCATAGTGGCATTCTCGCCAAAATCTTCTGATACTTTTTTAGATGGCAGAAGCATCATCAGTGCCGGTAAATAAAATAATGCAAAAGCAAACGCGCCCAAAACACCAATGCATACAATATTGCCTAAATCATGAAACGGTGGCGAATCAGAAAAGTTTAACGTTAAAAATCCCATAGCCGTAGTAACACTGGTCAAAAATACTGGTTGGAAATTAATACGAATACTTTCAATCATCGCGTTATGCTTTGTATCGCCTTTAGATAAGCGCTGATAGTATGTCATTAAAATATGAATACAGTCTGCAATAGCAAGGGTCATAATCATAATCGGGGCGGTCAAAATTGTAGGCGTAATTTGCGGCGAAGACCATCCGAATAAACCCATGGCTATTGCACTGGAAAATATTACAATACTAAAAGTAGCCAATGTACCCCAAAGGCCTTTTAAAGATAAAAACAACAGAACTAAGATCACTAAAATCATTACAGGAAATAAAACTTTCATGTCAGCAGCACTTGCTTCAGGGAATGCCGCATTGGTCATTGTTACACCCGTTAAATAAAACCCTACTCCCGGATATTTAATCTCATATCGTTTTACCATCTCACGGATATAGCCAACTACCTCAGGTACTTCTTTAGCTTGATCTAAACCTGGTAGGTTAATGGTAATATTTACACCTGTTGCTTTCCCATCGTAGGCAAGTAGATTACCAGCTAAAATCGGATCATTAAGTGCAACTTGCTTATTAAGTTCTATTTTTTCAGGTGAAAAACCAGAGAATTCTTCAAATAAGCTTTCTACCACTAAATCGTCTTCTTCCGAAAACGTATACTGGTAGTTAGTTATAGAATCTACTCGACGACTATAAGGAACCTGCCATGCTTCATTTGTCATCTCTTCTAGTAGTGACAGCATATTATTAGAAAACACATCTCCCTCTTCAGGGATAATGGCAATTAATACATTATCTACTTTATTATATTGGTCTTGAAGGTCTTCAAAAGAAACTAGATGGGGATTGTCATCACTAAAAAATGCTCGATAGTCGGCATTCAGTTTTATATTCTTAGCGCCGTAACCACTGGCAATAACAAGTATTAGGGTAACTAGAACTACTTTCCATGGGTTATAGACTAACCACCTAGTGATTTTTTCAACCATTTTTACACTTCCTTTTAAAATGTGAATTATATTAATGTTTTATTTTTATTTAATTTTAAATTTTAGAGTTTAAAAAGTACTTAAATCTAATATATTTTGCATTTTTAATTTAACGTCTGACCAAGACAAATGAGTCTGCTGAGAATCAATGCTCAGCCCATCTATATAAAAGTTTATACTTTCTATCGCGTGCTCTTCAGGACTTTTAAACCCCATGACTGATATATCCCAACCACTAATCATTAAGTTTTGAACGCCGCTCTGCATTGACCACCAGCCAAAAGTTGCAGCCTTAACTCTATTATGATCGAAGCCATGGCAATCCGAAAATAGACCGAATACTAACGCTAAAATCGCTTGCTCTGATGTTTCAATTTGCTGCTGAAGGTCAGAAGCCAACTTAGCGATAAAACAAGGGGATTGTACCAACGGAACATTGCCAGCAACTCCTGGTTGTTCTCTGGTGTGTTTCAAAAAAATACCAGTAATTAATAAAATGGACTGTCTCGAATCTAGTTCAGCATCGATCACTTTTTTTATGTTGATTAGAAGTGTCTCGCCACACTGTATAAATAACTTAGCCAATACATTTTCTTTACTGGTGTAATGCTGGTAGATGGTTCCCTTTGAATAGCCGATGGTGTCTGCAATATTTTGCATTGTGGTAGCATGGTACCCTTGCTGTGCAAATAGATTATTGGCTGCAGATAAAATAAGACCGTCTCTAGCCTTTATCTCTTGCTGCTTTCTAGAATTGCTTGGAGTTTGCATCGATCTCTCATGGTATTAATCGGATACACATTGTTGTGACACGGCGTCATTTTGTGACTCGGCGTCAATTTAATCCAAAAAGCTAATTTCGTCAAGTTAAGTACAAAAAAATATACAACAACTACTTTACAGATATACAGCACTGTATATAATCACAACATGTATATAAAAACAGATAACTAAAAATGATCAAGCTAACAACTCGCCAGCAACAAGTTTTAGACCTCATCAAATCGGCTATCGAAATAACAGGATTCCCTCCTACGCGAGCAGAAATAGCCAAAAAACTAGGGTTTAAAAGTCCAAATGCTGCAGAAGAACATTTAAAAGCGTTGGCCCGTAAAGGTGCCATCGAAATGATCCCGGGAGCTAGCCGTGGCATTCGAATCCCTGATAATCAAACAGGATTGCCTTTAATTGGTCGCGTAGCAGCAGGGGAGCCAATACTTGCCATTGAGCATGTAGAAAAACGGTTAGACATCCCTAGCAGCTTATTCAACCCTCCTGCAGACTTTTTATTAGAAGTACACGGGGATAGCATGATTGAAGTGGGTATTTTAGAAGGCGACTTAATAGCCGTTCATAAAACCAACCAAGCCAGCAATGGAGATATTGTGGTAGCCAGGGTAGGCGATGAAGTAACTGTTAAACGTCTTCATCAAGAAAACAACATTGTTAAGCTGCTCCCAGAAAACAAGGACTATGAGCCTATCATCGTAGATCTAACAGAACAGTCTATGGAAATTGAAGGTTTGTATGTTGGCGTAATTCGCCAACATTGATAGTTTAGCGAATTATGGACATAAAAAAACGCTGCTAAATGCAGCGCTTTTTATGCATGAAAAACACAATGCATTAACTATTTTAATACGTCCTAGTGAACTGTTCTCTCTTCAACACTGGCAATAGAAGAAGCATCTTCTACAGCAACACCGCTTAGCTCACCAACCTTGCGTACACCAGCTTCAATCATTGCTTTAGCAATCTCTAAGTGCTGCTCCGGAAAACTAGTCTTAGCATCGCCAGAAAATGTAATACGCACAAGAGGCTCCCCTTCGCCAGCTTCGTCATCACTTCTTTTCAAAGCAACATCACCATCAGATAATTCAACAATCTCGAATACAGCCATACAACAAAACCACTCTAATGAACAGATGATACTTTAAATGGGGCGCTAGTATAGCACTGGTAACAGAACGCTACCAACGGCAAATACAAGCAATTAGTTCCACTGATAAAGAACGCGTATACGCTGAGCTAAATTCTCTATTTCTTTCAGATAGTTACGGAATAACGAGGTGTAATCAGATTGGCTGCTAATTAGTCCTGAATTCACGTTATTATCCTTTAAACCGTCGATAATCATACGTTGTTTCTGTTTTAGTAGATTATAAAGCCAAGATTTAGAGTCTAATTTAGCTAATTGTAGCTCGTGTAATTCAGCAGGTAGATCTGACCTTGAGAATAACTCATCTATGCTAACGAACGGCTCCAAATTATATTGTGCAAGCACTTCTGACACTAAACTAATAAATGCAGTATGCAAGTGATACAAGGCAGTCTCTTCCATCATCTGCTTATCTTGCAATGACTCAGCCTGCTCAACCTTATCCAAGCTTAAGCGGGCAAAATACAATACTTGATTTGTGCGTCCAGTGCGGCTCATAGCGAGTACTTATCTAAAAGTTAATTCGAAGGCCAAAATGGCCATCTTTGGCTACTTCGATGTCATTAGAAAGGTTTTCTTCACTTGCTTCGACAAAACGAAATCCTAAATACACAGCCGCTGTTGGTAAAATTTTATATTCTACTTTGGCACCAAGATCAGTAATACTCTCAGTTTTATCGAAAGATAAAACGCTTGGTGAATAGTACATATGACCACTAACACCAAAACCATTAAGACTAGCAGGTGCATAACGAACAAAGCCACCAATGGCTAATCCGGCACCTTCTTCATCGCCAGAAAAGTATGCTATTAATTTACCACCAATACCAATTTTTACCGGGCTAGACTTACTGCGAACATCTACCACATTTAAACCAAGGTTTAACAGGTCTTTGTCGTCTTCGTCATGCCAAGCACCGGCAGAAATATGCAAAGGACTGCCCATTTGAGTGGCATCGTACTCAAGACCTGCTGATTCATTGTTAATGCTTAAATCTAATGATCCCCCTGCAAATACAGACGAGGATACGAGTAGCAAAACTGGAGCAACTAAGCGTAACAATTTCATGAGTCACCTTTTATTATGATTTTTAAAATTAAATTTTATTGTTGCTATGATACGTTAAGCACTACCAGAAACCTAGTGTCGACGTCTCATTTATACCTGTTTAAAATACTAAACAAGAGCTATTGCTTAATCATAAAAAAAGCCAATGACCTTCGTCACTGGCTTTTATTTATACAAAGTAATTTAACTATTAACCTTCTAAAAGGCTTAATAGCAATTTATTCATACGCTCAACATAACCGGCAGGATCTTGTAATTGTGAACCTTCGGCTAGCTGAGCTTGCTCATAAATTACCTCAACCATTTCAGAAAAACGATCTTCGTCTGTCTGAGCATCCATTTTAGCAATTAATGGGTGATCCGTGTTCACTTCAAGAATACGCTTGGCTTCTGGTAGTGCCTGCCCTGCTGCTTCTAACATGCGGCGCATTTGCATGCCCATGTCTTCCTTACCGACAACCAAGCATGCTGGAGACTCAGTTAGACGATTAGTTAAACGAACGTCTTCAACTTTGTCTCCTAACTTAGCTTTAATACGCCCTACTAAATCGGCGTGCGTTTTCTGAGCTTCTTCTAGTTCTTTTTTAGCCGCGTCATCGTCTAGATTTAATTCACCCTTAGTAATGTCTTCAAAAGCCTTACCTTTAAAGTCACTTAGATGAGAGATCATCCACTCGTCGACACGATCAGTTAGCAATAATACTTCGATGCCTTTTTTGCGGAATACCTCTAAGTGAGGGCTACGAGAACCTGTTAAGTAGTTTTCAGAAGTTAAATAATAAATCTTATCTTGCTCGGCACCAGCACGCTCAATGTACTCATCCAGTCCGACAATCTGAGAGTCAAGACCTCCCTCGGTAGAAGAAAAACGGAACAACTCAGCAATTTTTTCTTTGTTAACCGTGTCGTCTGCAGGACCTTCTTTAAGAACCTGGCCAAACCCTTCCCAGAACGTGTTGTATTCTTCAGGCTTGTTGTTGGCCATTTTTTTCAGCATACCTAGAATACGTTTTGTCAACGCACTGCGCATGGCCGAGATATTACCATTATCTTGTAAAATTTCACGGCTTACGTTTAATGGTAAATCACTGCTGTCTACCACGCCTTTAATAAAGCGCAGATATGGCGGTAAAAACTGTTCTGCATCATCCATTATGAACACACGTTGTACATACAGTTTTAAACCACGAGCGCCTTCACGGTTCCACAAATCAAATGGAGGTCGTTTAGGCACAAAAAGTAAACTGGTGTATTCTAGCTTGCCTTCGACTTTGTTATGGGACCAAGACAAAGAGTCTTCGTAGTCATGCGCTATGTGCTTATAAAATTCTTGGTATTCTTGGTCTTCGACTTCAGACTTACTGCGAGTCCAAAGTGCTTTTGCACTGTTAACCGCTTCCCATTCTTCAACCACTTCTGCAGGGGCTTCATCTGCTTCAGAGTCAACCGGGGCAGCGTCTTTAATCATTTCAACTGGAATAGCAATGTGGTCTGCATATTTTGTGACCAAATGGCGTAAGCGCGTACTATCGGCGTATTCTGCTTCATCTTTTTTAAGGTGAAGGATAATAGTGGTGCCGCGAGTTAGCTTTTCTTCCCCTTCAATAGTGAAGTCACCCTCACCTTCACTTATCCAGCAAATACCTTCGGCAGCACTGTCGCCAGCACGGCGTGTATGCACTTCTACTTTGTCAGCAACAATAAAAGAACTGTAGAAACCCACACCAAACTGACCAATTAACTGAGAGTCTTTTTGCTCGTCACCTGTCATTTTTTCTAGGAACGCAGAAGTACCAGATTTAGCGATTGTGCCTAAGTTTTCAATTACTTCGTCGCGATTCATACCAATGCCGTTATCAGCAATAGTCACTGTGTTTGCTTCTGCGTTATAACTGATTTTAACTTTTATATCGCCGTCGCCTTCAAACAAGTCGCCGTTATTAAGGGCTTCAAAGCGTAATTTGTCGCATGCGTCTGATGCATTAGAGATTAACTCTCGTAAAAATATTTCTTTGTTTGAATACAAAGAGTGAATCATAAGATGAAGCATTTGCTTCACTTCAGTTTGAAAGCCTAAAGTTTCTTTTTGTGCCGTTGTCATATTGACTCCTCAACTGGTATTAAATTTGGTGATTCATAAAGCTGTACGATATATAGGGGTAAGATTCGGTATTTCAAGGGCTAGCAATTAACGAATATAAAAAAGGCCCTAAAAAAGAGCCCTACCTATGATCTATGATCAATAATCAATCAACTAACTAATTTTCTGATTAAGGCGCCAGCAAAAAATGCGCTCGAGCAGTGGCGACTGAATCTTCCCGCTTAGTTTGCCATGCATTAATGATTACATTAGCCACTCGAGATCCCTGACGAATCACCTTACATTCTGCGAAAGTATCTTTACCACCACGGACGGGGCGTAAGTAGTCCAATGAAAAATCTACAATCTTTGGCATAGCCGGGGTATCAAGCATCATCACTAAGTGGATTGCTGCCGAAAGCTCCATGAACCCTCCCACAACACCACCATGCACAGCAGGTAAAATCGGGTTACCAATATTGTCTGGATTGTCTGGCAACTTAAAAATCATGTCGTTGCCAAAACGTTGATAATCAAGACCAATTAACTTTGCATAAGGTATGGCATCTACCACTTGGCGATACTCTCGGGTTTCATGACATTGTTTTAATATTTGATCAAATGAATTCATGATTACCCAGTTACCTTATTTTTTTCATCGAAGACGTCATCGCCCACAACCAATGCTTTGAAATCTGGCGGCGACATATGAGACCCAATGCGCATGAAAGCAGCAACGCAGTTGGCTACCGGTTCTTCAATATCCCCTTGATGCACAATGCAACGGGTAAACACCACATTACGACTCACTCTATACGCTTCGGCAAATGCAAATATAGATTGGTTAGGCTCGGCTGCTCTTACATAGTCCACCCGTAAATCTAACGTAGGACATAGTTCGAATTCAGGTAACGCATTGATCACCATTGTGCCACTGGCGGTGTCCATCAGCGTTGTTAAAATACCCCCGTGGATAACCCCAGTAGATGGGTTTCCCACATGATGCTTACTGTAAGGCAACTCAATAGTGAGACCTTCAGCATCAGCTTCAATAACTACCATGCCTAACACTTGGCATTGACGCAGCAAACCAACAAAGCGTTTCGCTCGACCTAAATAAGGGTTTGATTTGTTCATGAATACTCTCGGTTAAATCTTAAATGACTAGAGTTAAGATTAGATGGGTTTTTACTCGTCGTAAGTTGAGGGGCGTTATACAACACATTACGCCACAACCCCAGCCTAGAAAACAGTAAAGTCAAAATTCACATTGAAGTTGGGAGTTATTATCAATGGATACCCGCTTTCGCAAGTAATAAAAAAGCCCTTATTAGCTTTCACTAACAAGGGCTTTTCATGACTAACAGGTAGATTCTACCAACCCGTTTTTTGTTTTAACGCATTACCAATTTCAGCTAAAGATCGCACGGTGGTGACACCAGCGTCTTGCAGCGCAGCAAATTTTTCATCTGCCGTGCCTTTCCCACCAGAGATAATCGCACCTGCGTGACCCATGCGCTTACCTGCTGGAGCCGTTACACCTGCAATATAGGAAACTACCGGCTTAGTAACATTGTGTTTGATGTATTCAGCAGCTTCTTCTTCAGCCGTGCCACCAATTTCGCCAATCATCACAATCGCCTCAGTAGCCGGATCTTCTTGAAATAATTTAAGTACATCAATAAAGTTAGTTCCAGGAATTGGATCACCACCAATACCCACACATGTAGATTGTCCAAAACCAAAGTCTGTTGTCTGCTTAACCGCTTCATAGGTTAGGGTACCAGACCTAGAGACGATACCGACCTTACCCGGCAAGTGAATATGCCCGGGCATGATGCCGATTTTGCATTCACCTGGCGTAATCACTCCTGGGCAGTTCGGCCCGATCAAGGTCACACCCAGATCGTCACATTTCACCTTACACTCAAGCATATCTAAAGTAGGAATGCCTTCAGTAATACAAACGACTAATTTAACCCCTGAATTGGCAGCTTCTAAAATCGAATCTTTACAGAATGGTGCTGGTACATAGATTACAGACGCATCAGCTCCTGTTACTTTAACCGCTTCTGCCATTGTATTAAACACAGGCAAACCTAAGTGTGTAGTGCCGCCTTTACCTGGTGTTACGCCACCCACCATGTTGGTACCGTATTCAATCGCTTGCTCAGTATGGAAAGAACCTTGACTGCCGGTTAAACCTTGGCACAAAACTTTGGTATTTTTATTTATCAAAACACTCATGATTAGTTCCCCGCTGCTTTAACAACTTGCTGAGCTGCGTCAGTCAAGCTAGTTGCGGCTATAATATCCAAACCACTTTCAGCCAATTTTTGTGAACCAAGTTCGGCGTTGTTTCCTTCCAAGCGAACCACCACTGGAACTTTAACACCTACCTCTTTAACCGCTCCAATAATACCTTCGGCAATCATGTCACAACGAACAATGCCACCAAATATATTAACGAGTACCGCTTTAACATTATCATCAGACAGAATAATCTTAAATGCTTCGGCTACACGCTCTTTAGTTGCACCGCCGCCCACATCCAAAAAGTTTGCCGGGTCGCCGCCATGAATTTTTACAATATCCATTGTACCCATGGCCAAGCCTGCACCATTAACCATGCAACCAATATTGCCGTCTAGCGCTACATAATTTAATTCCCAAGAAGCCGCTTCAGCTTCTCGTGCATCTTCTTGTGACGGATCTTGCATAGCCACCAGCTCGGGATGACGATACAAGGCATTACTATCAACACCTAACTTAGCATCTAAGCAATGTAAGTTACCTTCGCTGGTGATTACTAAAGGATTGATTTCTAATAACGCTAAATCTTTTTCAACAAATAGTTTGGCAAGGCCTAAAAATATTTTTACAAATTGCTTAATTTGCTCGCCTTTTAAACCCAACTGAAATGCTA
>JBLHVV010000055.1:0-20045 GCA_047628755.1 Crocinitomicaceae bacterium
TCGTTAAAATCAGAAAATATGTTTGCGTCTCACTCAATTGATTGCAATAACAAGTACGAAGCGGTAGCCCAAATTTTTGGACGTTCAATGGTTCATCCTGTACCTGACCTTGGCAATATTAAATTTTTCATGTGCTTTGGTTCAAATCCTATGGCCAGTCAAATGTCAATTATTCAAGTGCTAAACCCATTACAAAAATTTAAAGATATAGAAGATCGTGGTGGAAAAATTATTTTTGTGGACCCACGTAAAACTGAAACCGCACAAAAAGTCGGTGAGCAATTATTTATCAAACCCGGCACTGACGTCTATCTTTTACTGGCCATGCTACATGTCATTACTCATGAAAATAGTTTTGACAAAACCTATGCCATTGGTTTTGCCGATGGAATTGACGAATTTATTGAAAATTCAAAGCAATGGACACCTGAACGTGCTTCTGAAATTACAGGTATAGACGCTGATTATATCCGTAAAACGGCCATTGAATTCCGTGATGCAGACGGTGCCGCACTGTATATGTCTACTGGTGTTAACATGGGGCCATTTGGCACGCTGTCGTATTGGCTAGTTCAAGGTTTGAATTTTATTACCGGTAATATAGATCGAAAAGGTGGATTGCTGTTACCACAAGGGGTTTTTGATGCAGTAAAGTTGGCGCAGATAATTGGCCTAGGAGGCTTTGACCAACACAGAACATTAGTTGGAAAATGGCATAGAGTAGTAGGGTGTTTTCCATCATCTACCCTGGCAGAAGAAATTGAAGTAGATCATCCGGATCGCATTCGTGCATTATTTGTTTCAGCTGGAAATCCTGTACATTCATTACCCAACGGCCAAGTATTAGAAGCCGCACTAAAAAAATTAGACTTAGTGGTCAGCGTCGATATTTACCCAAACAAGACTTCAGAATATGCCGACTACATTTTACCTGCCACCGATATGTTAGAACGATCTGATTATCCTGTTTCTCATATAGTCCTGCAAGAAACACCCCACGCACAATATACTGCTGCCATGGTTCCACCTAAATTTGAGCGTCGTCCTGAATGGCAAATTTTTTCTGATCTGGCTATCGCCTGTGGTGCTAATGCCTTTGGTCCATCAGTATGTAATATTTTACCTCACCTAAATCGTGCACTTAGCAAAATCCCAGGAGTATCAGCACGTCCTGTACAACCTGAACATATTTTATCGTTGTTACTTAAATGGGGAGGAAAGGTATCTTTAAAAGATTTGAAATCGAATCCAGAAGGTATTTTATTAGGCGCCACTGAGCCTGGATCTTTCTTAGGTAAGCGAGTCCCGACAAAAAATGGAAAAGTACAGCTTTGGCCCTCAAAGTTAATTACCGATCTACCTAGGTTAGAAACCATGAGTCATTCATTTTTACAAAAAACAGATCAACTGCATTTAATTGGCCAACGTGATAGACGCTCTCACAACAGTTGGATGCACAATAACCCGCGAATAAAACAAGCAAGCGCGCACAACGCAATTCTAAATACTATTGATGCTAAACAGAGAAACATTACCGAACAAGACGAAATTAAGATTTCGTCTGAACAAGGTCATGTAATAATGAATGTACACATTACCGACGACATTGCTCCTGGTGTTATTGCCGTGCCGCACGGTTGGGGGCATAAAGAGTCTGGCTTAAACAGAGCAGCAAAATTACCAGGACAGAATATTAATCAGATAATACCTGGTGGTCCGCAAAATATGGAACCCTCCAGTGGCCAAGCTATTATTGTTGGGCATTTAGTAACCGTAAAAAAAGCTATTATATCTAAAGATAAAAAGGAGGAAGAAGAAGTGAGGCTTAGAAGTACTTATTAAATAAACTAATATTCAAACTATGACAGCTGCAATTTTATATTGCGGCTGTCGCCACTTAAAAATCAGATTGTTTCTAAGCCTTCTTACAGTAATCAGCAATAATAACGATCATAGATCCATTGATCTTACCTTCGATATGCTTAGGATTTGAAGTGAGACGAATGCCTCTAACGACGGTACCTTGCTTGGCTGTAAAGTTTGCACCTTTTACTACTAAGTCTTTAGCCAATGTAACATTGTCACCTGCTTTCAGAACCGCCTTATTAAAATCTAAGGTGGGCTCTGCATCTGGGTCAGGTAAACCTTGCTTTGCCCATTTTTCTACTGACTCGTCTAAATACAACATATCTAGACTGTCGGTAGCCCAAGCCTGACCCATAGCCACTAATCCATGCAACTGACGAAAAGCCATCACTTGCACAGAAGGTTCTTGGCTCCACATGCTGTCGTTAAGGCAACGCCAATGGTTAACATCCATTGAACCTTGGTCGTCAATTTGGGCAGTACAAGTAACGCAGATGTAAACACTGGTATCCAGATCGCCATTTGATGGCTCTACAGAAAACGCAGACAAATTAGCTTGCTTAGAGCAAAGCTCACACTTGCCACCGCTGCGTTCGGTTAATAATTTCTCTAGGCTCATACTGGCACCCAATATCTATATAAAAAGTGTGGGGATTATGCCAGCTTTGCAATCCAAAATCTTGTCTCACCGTATAAGCTTTAGATGATGATTTCGCTGCACATCCTTTAAAATCAATTAATTTGCTATTCGATAGTCAAATTGGGCTATTTTACTTCGATTAAATTGCATTGCGCACAATATAATTTTATAACTATATACCGATATTACTTATTCAACTGGGCATTTCATGATTACACTGCATCATCTTAATAACTCTCGCTCTCAACGTATCCTTTGGTTATTAGAAGAATTAGGCATTGAATACAAAATAGAGTTTTATGCTAGAGATAAAGTCACTATTTTAGCACCTGCTAGCCTAAAAAAGATCCATGCACTGGGTAAAAGCCCTGTAATTACTGATGACGCCACAGGTATAACCTTGGCAGAAAGTGGCACTATTATCGAATATCTAGTGCAAACTTACGGCAAGCACTTAATGCCTGAACAGGGTTCGGCAGAATATTGGCAATACCTGTATTGGTTGCACTTCAGCGAAGGTTCGCTTATGCCACCAATGGTAATGAATCTGGTGTTATTTAAATTAAAAACATCGCCAATGCCATTCTTTATTAAACCTGTGGCTAAAATACTGGCCGATAAGATCATGCAGAATTTTTCTAATCCAATCATAAATCGCAGCTTAGATTTTATTGAACAGCACTTAACTGAGAATACTTGGTTTTGCGGTGACCAGCTATCTGGTGCCGACATTCAAATGAGTTTTCCATTAGAAGCCAGCGCAGCAAGAGGCATTGTTAGCGAAAAGCACCCTAATACACTGGCTTATGTTAAACGCTTTCAAGCATTAAATACCTATAAGGCCGGTTTAGAGAAAGGTGGCGAATACGATTACGCCGGTTGATCTTTACTGATTAGTAAAATAAATAGACCCTTCACTGATATTTCTCAACATGAGGCGATATCAAGAGGGGTTTAGTTTTTATCAATACCCATCCCCACTGCCCTTTGCTAGAATTCAGCTATAAATAATATCCAACCATTTGCGCTGTCATCCTGTTCCATTATTTGATGACAGATATACTCCATGTAGAGAGCGACCCATGAATTCGGCTGATTCTGTTTTAGCGATAAATAATGACCTTCCAATTCGCACTGACAAACCGGTGCACAGCGGAAAAGTTCGCTCTGTATATTGGTTAACTGAAGCTGACAGTAAGCGTTTGATTCAACAAAAAGGCTATAACGTCGCCCCTGAAGCTCCGTTAGCCATTATGGTGATCAGTGATAGAATAAGTGCATTCGACTGTATATGGGAAGCCCAAGGCGGCTTAAAAGGTATTCCTGGTAAAGGCGCCGCGCTTAATGCTATTTCAAATCATTGGTTCAATCTTTTTAAAGACCAAGGCTTAGCCGACAGCCATATTCTAGATATTCCACATCCATTTGTTTGGATTGTGCAAAAAGCCAAACCCATTATGATTGAAGCCATTTGCCGTGCATACATCACTGGGTCTATGTGGCGCGCTTATGAGAAAGGCGAGCGTGAATTTTGCGGCATTCAATTACCTGACAACCTGAAAAAAGACCAGAAGCTGTCTCAGTTATTAATGACACCATCAACAAAAGGTATCTTAAAAGGCATTCCTAATGTGCCAGCACAAGACGATGTTAACGTTACCCGCGAAGATATCCGTAACAACTACCAAGCATTTAACTTAAAAAGTGAATCAGATATAAAAGTATATGAACAGTTACTAACCGAGGGCTTTAATGTAATTTCTTCTGCTCTGGAAAAGGTTGACCAAGTATTTGTTGATACTAAATTTGAATTTGGCTATGTAACGGATGCAAATGGTAATGAAAAGCTAATTTATATGGACGAAGTAGGCACACCAGACAGTTCTCGTATTTGGGATCACCAGCAATATAAAGCAGGTAGGGTAGTAGAAAATTCTAAAGAGGGTTTTCGTCAGTTATTGTTAAATCACTTCCCCGATCCTGATATTCTGTTAAATAAAGACCGCATGACAGAACGTGAATCCTTGGCTAAAGACAATCTATTACCAGCCGAAGTATTCAAGCAAGTAAGTGATACTTACATCAGCATTGCAGAAAAAATTACGGGTAAAAAACTTCATCTCAGCGACAACCCAAAATCTGAGATAATTGAAATTTTAAAAAATGAATACCAATTAATAGATTGAAAATAACAACTATTTATATTTTTGAGTAATGTATTGGTTTAAATTGAAATTTTTTATTATTTTTTGATTATATTCTTGATGACGATGACGGTATACATCAAAGCCTTGGTAAGATATTGCGTGTAAACAATAGTGACAGACTTGTTCGTTTTTTAGAATGGTATCATTTAACGTGATATTTACACGAGGCAGTTTCCCTTGCTGCATGTGCTTTTTAAGCTGATCACAAAATGCAAAATGTGCTGTTTCTTCGTGCTGGCAAAAAACATGGGTATTTTTATAGCCCAACGTTTTATCACTCTGGGTTCTTAAAGATGACGACTGAATTGACTGCCAGCCTGTATGCAAACCCTGACGTTCTTGCCACGAAAGATGCCTATTAGGATCAAACAATTCAAATAACCCATAAGAATCGGTTCCCATATCTGAGCGAAGCTTGTCTAATGCCTGGTCCTGTTTAAAATCTATTAATTTCATTAGGGCACTACATCTTGTAAAATAGTTGCAATCTTGCCTTCGGCATCGGTTCGTACTTTAAATTCAACTCTTCTAGAGCGGTCACCGTTTTCAATTCCATCATCACCTATAATTGGCTTAGCTGATGACAAACCATTGGCTGTTAAATATTTTCTGAGCCAGCCTTTTTGCTCCGACACATCAGATAAAGATAATAAATAAGCCAGTGTCGAACGAGTACGGGCTTGAGATAACGCCATGTTAAAAATGTAGGCATCATCTTCTGACGCCCCAAGCCAACCCGTAGAGGTATGACCTTCTATGCGCACCTCTAAAATGTCATCTCGATATTTTGGTGCGGTTATAATACCAAGATATCTTGGGAAAAAATCAGCGAGTATAATTTGAAACTCAGGATTCAACCCAGACTCTCCATTACCAAATAGTAATTCACTTTTAGTAAATCGAAACGTTAAGTCAGGCTTAACCTCTGCCCCCCACTCGTCTAAATTAGCTGAAAATTCAGTGACTAAATCTTCATATAATTGAGTGCGTAAATGGTCATATAAAATAGCCACATCGGTAATTTTTTTTCGTTGCCATTCCACATGAATCATAAAAACAATTGAAATAAGTAAAAACACCATCATCAAACCAGCCATCAAGTCAGTTACTGCAACCCAATGACCTTCTTGCTCACGTATGCCCCCTAGCATTTCCTCATCGTTTAACATTTACCTTCCCTTGTTATTCGCTAGGTTAACCAATTCATGTAATCGCTCGGTCAGTGGACTGTAATCTTGTACAAATTTTTCACTTAAAGCCGCCAGCTGTTCGCCCATTGTTTTAAGAGATTTATTTAATTCTTGCTCTAAGGAAGCGTCTAATTTTGCAATCTGTTTGTCAGTTTGAGTGAGGGTTAGAATGATTTTGTTATCTAACTGAGCAAATGCATCACTATAAGAACTCTGCAATGTTTGGGTTAGATTTTTTGTGGTATTGTCCATGCTCGTGGTGGTTTTTTCTAGCATATTTTCCATACGATCATTATATTGCATAAGAGCATCGCCCATGCCCGTAGTTAAAAATGTAATACGTTCTTCTAGCTGAGGCAGACCGGCTCCCGCTTCACTCACCAACCTAGCCAACCCAGATAAATGCTGATCGAGCACATCTCTCTGAGTATTTAACCCTTGCAGCATATTGCCTAAGCTTTCGCTAATGCCATTAAACGATTCAGCATGCTTAACCATGTTTTCAAATGCAGCCGAAGCGTCTTTCATTGAAAGACCAATAGTTTTTTGGTTATCTGCAAGTTCAACCAACTGCTGTTTGTATTCTTTTTGCCATTCCAACATATTACCAACGCTTTCGTTTAAGCGTTTAAAGTTATCGCCATACTGCTCGTCAATTTTTGTATTAAAATCACGCATAACGGCACCCAGCGCTTTGATTAATGCCTTGGTATTGGCCTCTACCATTTCAGTTTGATACTGGCCCATTGCAGCAATTAAATTCGCGCTTTGCTGCTGACTCTCTGAACGCATGAGCGACAGCTCTTGTATAAGAGTTTGGTCTTTTTCAGATACTGATTGATGGATTTGAACCATAGCATTGTGTAAATCGTCAATGCTAGCTGTGCGCGTATTACTGGCTTTGCCATGAGTGGCATCCATAATGGCGCGACCTTTGATGCTAAGCGCACCCAACAAGCCAGCAATAGAAGACCAGAATGCGGTTTTTAAACCTCCCAATAATAACGGCACACTTTCCTGTAAGTTAGCAGTATCAAAGTCGGTAAGACCCAATGCGACACCTAAAAAGGTGCCAAAAATACCAATACTCGTTAATATAGTGGGTGCTGCTTCAGCGGTTCGTGAATTGTATTTAAAAAATTGAAAGTACACGGTTAACACTAAAATGATTCCAATTAGAATCAGTGTCCACGGTGAAAATTGCATTACAAAATTGGACATATAGGTGATCCAAACTTAATTACTGTGGCTCTACCCCAAACCAAAGTAACTGTTATTATTTTTTGCCATAAAAGGCTCACATACTTATATTAGACCAGACCATGTTATCTCGCCTACCAGCTGGCTTAAACGGGCGTAATCAGACTACATATAGCGTTACATCTCTAATTTTGGTTTACCTTTTTTAGTTAAAGTAGGCATTAACAGCCACCTCATTGCCATTACTGACGATGCACACATTTTAACTTCGATTCCTGCATCTAAAAAAATAGTAACCAAGCGATTTAAGCTATGGCTGTGCAGATGTCTATTTGAACGATGTATAAATGCGAATTTACGTAAACTGGAGTGCTTTAATTTTCTTTTCAAATATCTGGCCGCTGCTTCACCGTTAAAATCAAAAAAAGCTTCTAACTTGCTTATATCGCTTAACCAGCTTGATAGCTGATAGT
The DNA here is from genome assembly GCA_047628755.1 of Crocinitomicaceae bacterium. Taxonomy (GTDB): domain Bacteria; phylum Pseudomonadota; class Gammaproteobacteria; order Pseudomonadales; family Oceanobacteraceae; genus Bermanella. Next base: position 7,577 of record JBLHVV010000055.1, read on the forward strand.
CGTCAATACTTTTCAAACTGTAATTAACAACCAATTCTAAATCCTCTACAGACTGGGCTTGGTCATTCCATATATCCATTAAAAGCCCTTGCTTTGGTTCGCTCACCACACTAGCAAATATACGATTCTGATTATTTTGAAACTGCTTAATGGACTGCATGATAACCTCTTTAAAATGCGAACTGGGTCGCAATAGTTATTTCAATTAAAACAGGTTTCAACAGATACAAGGTATTGGAAGGTATGAATTTGTGAGGAATTTGGTGTGAACGTGTTACTAGATGTAAACCACAATACATGAATACCCTCAATCGGGAGTAAGAAAAGAAAGCTTTAATACACAAAAAAACCTCACTATTTTCATAGCGAGGCTTTTCATTTTAGTGCATTGCTTACCAAAAACTAGCCAAGATAAGAAAGCATTACACCGGCCGCAACGGCCGAACCAACAACCCCTGCAACATTAGGACCCATGGCATGCATCAACAAAAAGTTTTGCTGGTTATATTCTAAACCAACCTTGTTAGATACACGTGCAGCCATTGGTACCGCTGAAACACCAGCCGAACCGATAAGCGGATTAATTTTAGTATTCAAAAATACGTTCATGAACTTAGCCATTAATACGCCACATGCCGTACCTACACAAAACGCGGTTAGACCAAGAACCAATATGCCAAAGGTCTTAATGTTTAAAAACTCATGAGCTGATAGCTTAGAACCAACACCTAAACCAAGCATGATAGTTACTATGTTAATTAGAGAGTTTTGCACAGTGTCGCTTAAACGATCTACCACACCAGATTCTTTCATTAAGTTACCCAAGCAGAACATACCCAGTAAAGGAGCGGCTGAAGGCAGGGCTAAGCCCACAAGAACTAGAACAATAATTGGAAATAAGATTTTTTCTTTCTGGCTCACAACACGAAGTTGTTCCATTTTAATCTTACGTTCTTTATCGTTAGTCAGGGCACGCATAATTGGTGGCTGAATAACTGGCACAAGTGCCATATAAGAATATGCCGCCACTGCAATGGCACCCAATAGATGAGGCGCTAGGTTCGTTGCAACAAAGATGGAAGTGGGCCCGTCGGCACCACCAATAATACCAATAGCCGCAGCTTCTTCTAAGGTAAAGGGCATAATGCCGTAATGGTTCATTAATACAGCACCTAATACCGTACCAAAAATACCAAACTGAGCCGCAGCCCCCAACAATAACGTTTTAGGGTTAGCCAGTAATGGACCAAAGTCAGTCATTGCGCCCACACCCATAAAGATCATAAGTGGGAACATGCCAGTTGCGATGCCCATATTATAAATATAATAAAGCAAGCCGCCCGGTGTATCTAAGTGTCCCATAGCGTCATAAACAGGCTCGGTATAAAACCCACCCCCTGGAATGTTCACAAATATCGCACCAATACCAATCGGTAAAAGCAATAATGGTTCAAAGCCTTTTTTAATGGCTAAGAACAGCAATAGTAAACCTATTGCAATCATAAGCGCCTGGCCCCACTCCATTTGAGCGAGTCCAGAATCCATGATTAATTTATTTAACTTTTCCACAACGTACTCCTTACGCGATTGTTAGCAGTACGTCGCCAACCAGAACCGAGTCACCAGCTTTGGTAGTTACACTACCAATGGTGCCGGCTTTAGGGGCGCGAATTTCAGTTTCCATTTTCATGGCTTCAAGAATAACAATCACATCGCCTTCAGCAACTTGCTGTCCAGGCTCAACCGTCACTTTCCAGATATTACCCGCTAATGGAGCATTTACTGGATCACCGCCACCCACTGCTACTGGATCGGTACCTGCTGCAGGAGCCGCAGCACCACCAAAAGACAATGGGGCACCATTTATAGGAGCAAGATGAGTAACGTCGCCGCCGTCGTCTACTTTTACTACGTATTCGTTACCGTCTACGTTAATGGTGTAGGTGTCTTCAGCATCGCCTTTAGGAGCAGGCTCAAACGCGTCTGGGTTGCCACGGTTAGCAAAAAACTTAGGGGCCACTTGAGGAAACAAGGCGTAAGTTAAGGCATCATCAATTTTTTGATCGGCAAGTTTAAAGCCTTTGTCCGCCGCTAGTGCATCGACATCAGCAATAATTTGGTCCATTTCGTTGTCGATCAAATCAGCAGGACGACAAGTGATCACTTCTGCGCCGTCTAACACACGGGCTTGAAGTTCAGCGTTCATAGGAGCAGGTGCTGCGCCATATTCTCCTTTAAGAATCCCTTGAGTTTCTTTAGAGATCGTTTTGTAACGCTCACCTGTTAATACGTTAAGTACGGCTTGAGTACCCACAATTTGAGACGTTGGAGTTACCAGCGGAATGTGACCAAGATCTTCACGTACGCGTGGAATTTCTCTGAGTACTTCGTCAAATTTATCGGAAGCCCCTTGCTCACGAAGCTGATTTTCCATGTTAGTTAACATGCCACCAGGCACTTGAGCCACTAAAATACGAGAGTCGGTACCGCGTAGAGCCCCTTCATATTTAGAATATTTTTTACGTACGTTTCGGAAGTAAGCCGCAATTTCTTCAAGCAGCAGAAGGTCTAAACCTGTGTCACGGTCGGTACCCTTAGTCGCAGCAACCACTGTTTCAGTTGCTGAGTGGCCGTAAGTGCCAGACATTGAAGAAATAGCCGTGTCAACACGGTCTACACCCGCTTCAATTGCTTTTAAAATAGCCATATCTGACATGCCTGCAGTGGCGTGACAGTGCAGCTGAACTTCTAAGTCAGTTTCTTTTTTAAGACGAGAAATAAGTTCGAATGCATCATAAGGATTAATGATACCAGCCATGTCTTTAATGGCGATTGAATCTACACCCAGATCTTCAATTTGCTTAGCAAGACTTAACCAAGAGTCCATGTTATGAACAGGAGAAGTTGTGTATGAAAGCGTACCCTGTGCGTGCTTACCTTGCTTTTTAACCGCTTTAACTGCTGTTTCAAGATTGCGTGGGTCGTTCATTGCGTCAAATACACGAAACACGTCAACGCCGTTTGTAGCGGCACGTTCAACAAATTTATCTACCACATCATCGGCGTAATGACGGTAACCTAAAAGGTTTTGACCACGCAGCAACATTTGATGCGGCGTGTTTGGCATTAATTTTTTAAATTCGCGGATACGATCCCAAGGATCTTCGCCTAAGAAGCGGATGCATGAATCAAAAGTCGCGCCGCCCCATGACTCTAAAGACCAGTAACCAACTTGATCTAATTTTTCAGCGATAGGCAGCATGTCGTCAATGCGCATGCGAGTCGCGAATAATGATTGGTGAGCGTCGCGAAGTACGACGTCGGTAATGCCTAATTTTTTAGTACCGGTCATTTGTAATGGCCTTTATAAGTATTATCATTGTACGTTTAGTGAGACGCGCTTACTTTTGGTTAGCGCGATGCTCTTTTACAGCTGCAGCTAGAACATTTAATAGCTGTGGGTCGACCCTTTGCCCTGGTTGTGCAATCGCCTTAGCTGGTGCGATAGGCGCATCAGGTAAGTACTTAGCTACCAAGGTAGACATTAGAGTAGTAGCAATAATCAAAATGATTAGGAATACGAAAACCGTACCCATGCCAAACCCCATCAATCCAAGGCCGTCAGCTAAAACTTCAGCTTTTTCAGCAGCACTCAACACCATCTCAGTGGCTGCTGGCGCGTCAGCTAGATTCATGGACATAACCATCCACTCCTTTTCGTTAACAAACGGATCTGGCATTCTTGTCGTACTAGTCAACATAAAAAGTGACTATAAAATAAGAAACACCCATTAATGATCATAAAATAATCAAATTCATTATTTTGCCTAAAACTTGAACAGTATAGGCATAATATCGCGCTAATGTACTGTAAACAGTGGCTTTAAGCAAATTTAAGCGCACTTAAGCTGGTTTCTTTATTAACAAAAAAACACCTTTTTTAGAAGATTAAGGTAAACTGCGCCAAATATATTAAACAGTCATTAATAGCATCATAATGTAATGAATATTTCATCAATCTGAAGCCTTAGGAGGGCCAGTACATGCTTGCACTTGCCCCAATGGAAGGATTAGTTGACCACCACATGCGAAATTTACTGACTCGCGACAAAGGCTTTGATTACTGTGTGACTGAGTTCTTGCGGGTAACAAACCAATTATTACCTGAACGAGCCTTCCATCGAATTTGCCCAGAATCTGACAGTGGCTGGAAAACCCCTTCAGGTACGCCCGTTCATCTTCAACTACTGGGCAATGATGTATCAGCTATGACCGATAATGCCTGCCGGGCAATTGAATTAGGCGCACCCAGTATAGATGTGAACTTCGGCTGCCCCATGTATATGAGAAACGCGCAGAAAACGATTAACTCAGGCCGCGATGCTGGTAGTAAGGTGAACATCTGTGGAGAAAGCTATGGGGGGTCGCTGTTGTTGCAGTTTCCTGACGAAATTCACCATTTATTAAGCAGCATGCGCAAAGCCATGCCAGACCATGTGCCACTAACAGCTAAAATGCGCTTAGGATACGAAGATAAGTCATTAGCCATTGAAAACGCACAAGCCATCGAAAGCACCGGCGTGCAACACTTATGCATTCACGCTCGTACGAAAACCGAAGGCTATAAACCTCCTGCCCACTGGCATTACATTGCACGTATCAAGCAACATGTGAAGCTGCCGATCATTGCCAATGGTGAGATTTGGACATTAGAAGATTACAAAACATGTAAACAAGAAAGTGAATGCGACAACATAATGTTAGGACGCGGCGCAGTGGCAAACCCAAAACTAGCAAGACAAGTTAAACGATTTGAAAATGGTCAAGACCACCCAGAAAGTGAATGGATAGAAAGACTGTATGATTTATTGTGGATGATCGAAGATATGTCAATTAATGGCGATAAAACCCGAGTACAAGGGAAGATCAAACAATGGGTTAGCTTCATGAAATTTCGATATGACGCAGCCAATGATTTTTTTAAACTAGCAAAAAAACTCAAAACACCCATAGAGTTAAAGTATTTTGTTCAACGATGCATTGATGATTCAGCTTGAGTCTGGCAATGTAATTATAAACTCTGCGCCTTCACCTACTTTAGAGCTAACCTTAATATTTCCGGCGTGGCTTTCGATAATTCCATACGAAATGGACAAGCCTAAACCAGTCCCGTCACTGACTCCCTTAGTGGTAAAAAATGGATCGAATATTTTAGCAAGTACATCTTCAGACATACCTTCACCTGTATCTTTAATACTAATTTGAACACCCGACTCTACTTTAGATGTGCTGATATAAATATCCCCTTTTTCACCTATTGCATGAGTGGCATTCACCAACATATTCATAATCACTTGGCCCACTTGACCTTCATGGCCTGGGATTCTTGGTAAATCTAATGAAAAGTCCTTATGCAAAGTCACTTTGTACTTCAATTCATTCCAGACCACCTTAATTGTGTTGATAATACATTCATTCAGATCAAACTCAGATGCTTCCTCATCATCGCTGCGTGCAAACGATTTTAAATTGGAAACAATGTCTTTCACTCGCCTTAGACCATCAGAGCAGTCTTCCATAATGTCATTAATATCACTTATCATAAATGTTAAATTCTGTTCTTCATCTAACAGCCTAATGGCATCAACTTCGGGGCCCTTGCTTACTCGAATTAATTCGTTTGTTAGTGCTATATGTTGTGAAAAAATAGCTAAATATTCTTTTAGCGTACTCACATTACTCATAACAAAACCAATTGGATTATTTATTTCATGAGCAACACCTGCTGCCAACTGACCAAGAGATGCCATTTTTTCGGATTGAACTAACTGCGATTGAGCTTGCTTTAATTTTTCATGACTGTTGGTGATTTCAGAATAGCTATCTTCTAATTTTTTATTATTAATGCTAGCTTCTAAAATACTGCTTATTTGATATGAAGCCACTTCACATTGATCAAGTATTTCAGATTTAAAGTCTATTGATTCGGGCAAGTAAAATTCACATACGAAGGTAATTTCCCCAAAACATTTTATGGGCACAAACACTATTCGATTCACCCCTAGGTCGATCAGTATTAATTCTAAAGATGGCTTACTTAATTCAGATACATGAATCACTTCACGCATGCCTAAATCGTATATTCTTTTATAAATATCGATACTGAATTTTGGAATATCCCGATTACAGCCAACGATGTCACTGTAAGTTAAATTATTATCTTTTATATAACTGAAACGTCCAATTTTTGCACCAATAAATACAATACTGGCTTTAAGATAACGCTCAACAACGGCGACTAAATCACCTTGATTTTGCGCAAGTCGAGCTACTGAAAGCAAATAGTCTGATTCCTTTTTTTGTAACATCAAATCATTAAATTGAAACTGAATCATTCCAATATTTGTTTGTACTTCCTTGGTCTTTTTTTCTAATAAATTTTCAGCTGAAAATCGAGCTGCCCTTTCTCGGTTGTAGGCTTTTTGATATGCATCATTCATATATTCTTCCTTACTCAATTCTATTAGAAAAAATTAAACAATGACTCTAGTGAATATCAGATTCCATTTGCAACTTTCATAATCGTCATGCATACATTGGGTATGTGAAAAAATAATACTTGGATAATAATGTTTGGCTAATCCTTTAATTACGCCTTCTGCGATAGGACATAGCTGCCGGTTACTTCGATATACTAACTCACCACTATTTTCGTCTCTAGGAATATATTCAAGTAATGGTGTATAAGTATCAGGATTAATAAGTTTTACACCCCCATAAATAACACTCTCCAGTTCACTCAATAGTGATTGTAAATTTGTATAATCCTTCACTTTAATAGGACCACGATCAACTAAATAATTAAATAAAAACTCCCCAAATATATTTAAGCAATCATTTAATGATAATGCTAATTTTTCACTTAATGTCGTGGTCAATGCTATGATTTCAGCATCATCGTATTTACCCCTTGCGGTATATATTCCACCACTGGCCACCTTACTGTCGTCTATGACACTATTCCAAAGCTCCATTCCAGCCTTTTCTAATACATATTCTTCCAAAGCATTGAAAATTATACCTTGCATGTATCACCTCATTAGTTTAAAAATTTTCTAATAAACGCATATGCTTATTATTTATTCTCAACCTCACTAACAACATCCCGTTAAGCTACTAACTAAAACACCTAGCGATAGAGTCCCTTAACTCATCGTTTTCAAAAGGCTTTGATAAAGCACCATCAGCGCCACTATCCAATGCTTTCTTTAATTCGTTTTGACCTTGCGCACTAATCGCTAAAATTTTAAGCTGATGGGATTTAAACTGGTTTCTTGTTAAAGCCAGAACGGTCAAGCCATCCATCTGTGGCATACGCAAGTCTAATGTGAGCAAACTGGGGTTGAAACTCATTAATTGCATGCCGGCTTCAAAGCCATCTTGAGCCGTTCTAACTTCCCACCCATCTCTTTTTAAGACCCTAGCTATGGCATTTGCCATCGCTATGTCGTCATCAACTATTAACGCTTTTTGCTCTACAGCTAACAATTCCGAAGGAATCGGCATGCTGTGCAGCAGCATAAATTCAAGCAAACCGCGCTTAGGAACCCGATGGTCTCCTCTGCCAGGTAGCTTGTAACCTGCTAGCTCTCCTCGCTCGATCCATCGACTGACCGTTCTAAAATTAACCCCTGTAAACTTTGCCACATCGCCAGTTGTATATACGGGTTCTGTCACTGCGCACCCCAAATTTGTTTGTATATTGATCAATTTAGTCGATTATCTGATCAATTTATAGTCATTTCTTATACTATTTTAATCTTAGACAGTTTAGACAGGTTGAAATATAGTCAGTGTAGTAAGGGGATGTATTATGACTGAAGCAACTAGAATTTTATTTGTCGACGACGAAGAAAAAATGCTAACGGCTCTCAATAGGGTATTCCGTGGCAAGGCTTACACTGTATTTACCGCAGACAGTGGACAAGAAGCACTTAAAGTCTTAGAAATCGAAAATATAGATATAATTGTGTCCGACATGCGCATGCCTGAAATGGATGGCGCGACCTTTTTAGCAGCCAGCGTTACTTCCAGCCCAGAAAGTCGACGAATACTGCTCACCGGCTATAGTGACCAAGAAAGCACTGTACGCGCTATCAATGAAGGCCAAGTTCATCAATACATCATGAAGCCATGGGATAATGACCAGCTTAAAAAAATCATTAATGGAGAAATAGTAGAAAAAAATCGTATTCAATCTGAATCACCAAGCACAGAAGAATTTGAGCAATTACAAGAACAAGTAAATTCGGTAAGCGAAGAACTGTTCAGTGCTCATATGTTCACAGATATGGCCAAAGAAGAATTACTAAAACAATACGACACAACCATTAAAGTAATCAGCAACCTTATTAATCTTCATACTCCAACATCCTCGAGTATGAACGCTAACGTTGTAACCCATAGCGTTGCTCTATGTAAATTAATAAAACTAATCCCTAAGGTTATTACCGAAGTACGTAATGCGGCGCTGTTATTCCAAATAGGTAAGATTGCTGTTGATAATAAGTTAATCCATTTAAAAATAAACGAAATGACAAAAGAACAACTGCAAGCTTACCATCAACATAGTATAAGAGGAGCCGATCTATTACTGCCGATTAATACGCTTGATTATACGGCTAAACTTATTCAATTACAAAATGAAAATGTCGACGGCTCCGGTTTCCCTAGCGGTTTATTAGGTAAAGAAATCCCTCTAGGTTCTAGGGTATTAAGAATTGTTATTGATTTTCAGCAAATAGTTAACGGCTTGTATTTTAAAGATGTTTATAGCCCAGAAGATGCCTTAGATTTTATGGACCGATATGCAGGTAAAAAATACGATAGGATTATTTTAAAATTATATAGAAAATTAATAGACCAGCTAACAAAAAATGAAGATATACAATACGATAAACTAATAAAAACTGATGATCTAAAACCAGGAATGACCCTGTCTCGTGATTTGGTTACTAATGAAGGCTTGCTTTTAATTACCAAGGACACAAAATTAAGCAGTACTGTAATCAATAGAGTTAAAGAACTACAAGAAGGATATTTTCAGTTACTTAATATATTTATTAAGGATAAAGAAAAAGAAGATCCCACTCAAAAAGAAATAGCTTCATTTAGTAAAGGTGAAGGAACAAATAGTGAAGTCACTCAAACCTAAAATAGTGAAGCACATTAATTATTAAATTTCCGCCATGTAATATTTTTTGTTAATAACTGATAAGCAGTTTGATACGTAATGTATAAAATTATAATACTAATAATATTAACTCTGAATAATGCTTTTGCTTTTCGCCTCAATACGCAGTATCAAATAACATAATATTAGTGCAGGTATATTTGTAGTGACTGGGTTGAACGCTTCAACTAATAAAGAGCCCTTGACAACCGATACATATAACAATAAAAAAACCAGTAGGAAGCACGCTAAATAAATTGGCCACTTACTGCTTTTGTAAAACATAACAAGCATACCTAATAATATTTCACCCACTCCTGCAACTGAAGATGCTATGACAGCCGGGATACCCGAACCACTGGCTTCAACAAGTAGCACTTCTATTTCACTTAAATATAATATTTTAGGAAATAGCCCATGATAAATAAATACAAAGGCAAGACAATAGCGACAGATGTTAGCAATATCCACAAGTAATTTTCTGTTAATCTTACTGCTCATATCACTATTCATATCACTATTCACCTAAAAAACGATTGCTATGATCGGCCGTTGGAAGCTTACATTGTTTGTACTTACCAAATAACTTATAACGATTAAGGGCAATTCGGTCATAACACCAATTGCGGAATAATAATGGAAAAATACGCAGCACACCAAGCGCTCGCCAAGGATAAGCAAGGAAACCCATCACTTTAAAAAAAGCTGACGTTTTATCCAAAAATGTATTCCCTTCTACATAAAGCATGGTCTCATAACTATCGACAGGAAAGTCAAAGTGTTCAAGAATCGCCTTACCTTCTTTCGACTGCACACTGCATAACTTAAAGTAATGGTTAGTATCCACTTTAATTATGAAGCTTATCCAAGCATTACAAAGTTTGCATACACCATCAAACAAAATCACTCGGTCTGTTTCAGTTAACCCTGGGGGCATATCAGTAGATTTCATTGGCAGCTCGATAAATAAAGTATCTTTGGGGTAAATATAACATGGCTGATTTTGTCTGATGATCCAAAACCTTTTAGTGCGCGTAAATATTTACGCGGCAAGCCACTCATCAATTAATGTTCAATAATTAAAAGGAACGTACCATGTACAAAAAATCAATTACAGCACTATCGCTTGTACTATTCAGCTTTTTGTTTGTGTCTGCTTCTCATGCCGAGCACCATGGGATGAAAAAAGATATTGTTGATGTAGCCGCTGCAAACGGTTCATTCAATACTTTAGTAGCTGCTGTTAAAGCAGGCGGCCTTGTTCAAACATTAAAAGGTGATGGTCCTTTTACCGTATTCGCACCAACGGATGACGCATTTGCAAAATTGCCTGAAGGCACCGTTGAAATGTTACTAAAACCTGAAAACAAAGATAAACTCGTGGCTATTTTAACGTATCACGTAGTCTCTGGAAAAGTCATGTCCAGTGATGTGGTAAAAGTAAAAAGTGCAGTTACAGTGCAAGGCCAAATGCTAACGGTTAAAGCTAAGAAATATGGAAAAGTAATGATAAATGACGCTAAAATAATCATCGCTGATGTAAAAGCAAGTAACGGTGTTATTCATGTTATTGACACTGTCTTAATGCCTAAGTAAAGTTCGTATGGCAAGACGTAGGTATAATCTATGTCTTGTCATGTCAGACTACTCTGCACATACCAACTCCATATTTTATCAAATATACATATGTTAACCCGCTCGCCTAATGGTTTATTTCATCCATTATTCACAGGCTACCTACCCGCATACACATGGTTTGCATTCACCCAAACCAATACATGGCAGTATATTTCCATTAGAATGCCCACAGCTTTAACTACAAGGTAAGCCTGTGTCATTTACTTCTTTTCAAACCCTTATGGTTCAAGGTACTACTTCGGATGCTGGTAAAAGCATTTTAGTGGCTGCCATTTGTCGTATATTTAAAAATCATGGCTACAACGTCGCCCCTTTTAAACCTCAGAATATGGCATTAAATAGTGCTGTAACCAAAGATGGTGGAGAAATTGGCCGCGCCCAAGCCGTGCAAGCCATGGCTGCAGGGATTGAACCCACTACTGACATGAACCCTGTACTATTAAAGCCCAATAGCGATACCGGTGCACAAGTGATTGTTAACGGTAAAGTAGTGGCCAATATGGATGCCCAGTATTATCACACCCATAAGCCCAAGTTATTACAGGCTGTTCTAGACTCCCACTCACGCCTTAAAGAAAAATTTGATTATGTGATTGTTGAAGGGGCTGGCAGTCCAGCCGAAATTAATTTACGCGACCGCGACATTGCTAATATGGGCTTTGCCGAAGCCGCTGATTGCCCAGTGATTATTGTGGCCGATATTGATCGCGGTGGTGTATTTGCCCATTTAACTGGAACGTTAGATTGCCTTAGCGAAAGTGAAAAAAATCGTGTTAAAGGCTTTGTGATTAATCGCTTTCGTGGGGATATAAAGTTACTAGAACCCGGTTTAGACTGGTTAGAAGAAAAAACGGGCAAACCTGTTTTAGGGGTCATTCCTTTTATTGAAAATCTACACGTAGAAGCTGAAGACGCCATTCATATTAAACAACAAACTACTGGTGATAATGTTTTAAACATTGTGGTACCCGTATTACCAAGAATCAGCAATCACACAGATTTTGATGCCTTAGCTTTACATCCTAATTCTAATTTAGAATTTCTAAAAGATACGAAATTATTTAAAGGCTGTGACTTAATTATATTACCGGGCACAAAAAGTGTTCGCAATGATTACAATTGGCTAGTATCCAGTGGCTGGAAAGCCATTGTGGATAAACACTTGCGCTATGGTGGAAAAGTTATGGGGATTTGTGGCGGATTTCAAATGTTAGGCAATGCTATTCATGACCCTAATGGTATAGAAGGCCAAGCAGGCAGCAGTGATACATTTGGATATTTAGACTTTGAAACAACCCTGCAAAAAAATAAGCAATTAAAAAATGTCGCAGGCCATGTAATTGAACAACCTGAAATAAATGTAAAAGGTTACGAGATTCATGCGGGAGAAAGTACTGGCCCAGCATTTGATACATGCTTGTTTGATTTAGGCGGTCATCAAGATGGATTGATCAGCACTGATAAAAATATTCTAGGGAGTTATCTGCATGGAATATTTGATGAAACAGAAATGTTAGAATATTTATTAAATTGGGCAGGGTTAGATCACACTGAATCGTTTGATTACAAACAACATCAAGAAAGCGAAATAGACAGATT
>JBLHVV010000056.1:0-19446 GCA_047628755.1 Crocinitomicaceae bacterium
GATACCCGCATTCGCGAGTAAGACGATTCAACCACTGTGTTCTCACTAAGCTACTTTTTTCTTTTCTTCTTTAACTTTAAGCTTACTGACTAATACTGTTTTATCGGCCAAAGCGTATTTATGCAAACCTGGCAAATGAATCTTCGCCAAATAATGCTGCCAATTAAAGCTATTAGCATTGGCATTAAATAATATCTGATCTTCAAGCTTAAACCTTGCCTGCAAAGTTTCTAATTTTCGACTGTCAAACTGATACTTAGCTGCTGAATAAAAACCAAATATAACCGCTAAGCTTGCCGTTGTTTTTACTTTAGCCATTAACATACTAGCTTTTTTCGAACCAGATATACGACCTGATATAGTTTTAGCCCAAGTAAATACCGTTAATAACAACATATAAACTTTAAATTTTTGTGGGCTAACTGTTTTAAAATTTTCGTTAGGCTTATCAGAAAATAACTTAGGTAAATATTGATATTGTTCATGAGATGCTACCGTAAGAATATCAATGAACTCATTTACTTTAATTGGGTTTGAGCTTCCGCTACAACATTGGTAAATACGATACTTACTGCTGCCGGTTAATAATTCTGCAGAACTTAATAGCGCTGCATTTGCTACTAGATCCACAGGAATTACATCTAACAGAGCTTGCCCATCACCAGGGAATATATTAACTCGGCCTTTAGCAAAAGCATAAATTAGTGCATCGGCTACCTTAACCCCTTCTACCCAGCCTGGTAGCGGTGAGGAAACTGCACTTTCAATAATTGACGGTCTAAGGATAGTAAGATTATTTTGATCGAGTCCTTTTAGCAATAACTGCTCACCTAACCATTTAGTGAAGGTATAGGTATCGTTCCAACCATAGTAACGAGACTCTTTAATACCCAGCTGTATTAATGCCTCTTCATATTTAGCATTTTTACGACCTCCTATAGCATTTGCAAAACGCGTTTTCAGAGCTTCTATTTTTTGTTGAATAGAGTTAATTACTGGGTCTATATCGTATAGACCATTTACTTTCTTAGTTATAAGACCAGAGGCTGACTCATTAATATTTTCATGCATGACACCTTGGTTAAATCCATTAACAAAACAGGTAGATACCTGCAATACAGGTGTTATACCTTGCGAACCCTGATTGGCTAAAGAAATGATACTATTCAAGCTATGTGTATTAATTTGTAAAGCTTGATCCATGGCTTCGCGAAAGTTCACGCTGGCAGCTGAATTTATTATTAAGTCTAATTGGGAAGAAAGGTGTGAGAACTGAGTACTACTAAGACCAAACAAAGGTGCTGTTAACTCCCCTTCTACAATGCATACCTTACGCTCTATAAAGCTGTTGAATTGCTCTCCATGGTGCTCTCTTAATATATTAAATAAACTTGAAGCAAAGACCCCATGCATACACCTCTGCTGAGCTGATTGCTTATTATTACCGCGAATAAGTAAATGAATTTTTTTTATCTCAGGAGTCTCTCTCAGCAATTTTTCAACGATTGCTTTTGCTAAAAAACCGGTAGCACCAGTGATAAAGACTTGCTTTCCAGATAGCTGATCTACGACCGACAGAGGAGTTAAATTGCTCATATAATGCCTACTTTTTTATAATTATTTTTGTAGTAAATTTATCTTACTAGAGCGATCTCTATTTCTCTAGTTATTTGGCGGTTTAATTCCAGATAGTCCTGTTGTAGACAACTCCTCATAAGTCACATAATAAGTGGCTGGAATCTATTTTTGTGGTTAATATTAGTTATTGGAATATTTCTCGAGATCTTTATGCGACATTATATTAGATGGCTATTTTTTTGACTTTAATAACAACAAATACATCCATATCAAGACGACTTTTTTTTATCTCGCTGCCTATCGCATTGATAGCAGGGGTAATTTACGCTGGAGTTATGGTTTATTTAGAAACTAAAAGTCTTAAGCAAACCCAGCAAGCTCAAGTGAAAGATCAAATTTCTCAACTTTCTGAAATTATGGCCATTCCAACCTGGAACCTAGATCAGCAATTTATCAGCCGCTACTTACAACGAAACAACGTCAGTCCTTACATTTTATGCATAGAGCTTATATCTGATGCTAATTTAGAGGAGTCGTCCCCAGATCAATGCATTCATCATCAACAAGAAGATGTGAAGCAATATAGCAGTCCCATTATTTATGAAGGGCAGTATATAGGCGTAATTATCGCATCTTATAAAATCGAATTGGACAGTAACCGCCTAAACTTCATTTTATTAAGTCGAATCCCTACTGGGATCATTGCATTGCTTACCGTATTTTTAAGTGTATTTTGGGTCTTTAGACGGGGTGTTTTTGTTCCATTGCAAAAAATGACAAGTAGCATCGAAACTTTTCAGTCAGAGGGGACGGTTATACCTGTTATTTGGGACTCTTATGATGAAATAGGCACTTTAAATAAGGCCATCAACAAAGCACAACTTAAACAATTGAACCACGATAAAGTGCTTACCAGTGAAAAAGAAAAAGCAGAGGTAGCATTAAATGAACTTACGACAATGCAAGCAAAGCTAGTTCAAAGTGAAAAGATGGCGTCGTTAGGTGGGTTAGTGGCTGGCATCTCACATGAAATAAACACACCTATTGGTGTAGCAAAAACAAGTGCCAGCCATGTGGATGATGAACTTAAAAAATTAGCTATTCGTTTTTCTGAAGGGTCTTTAACCAAAGGTAATATGGAAGAATTTATTGAACAGTTTACTGATGGAATGAGGCTAATAACAGCCAATCTTGATCGTGCTAATCAGTTAATGACTAATTTCAAGCAAGTTAGTGCAGATCAAAGCCATGATGAGATCCGCATTATTAACTTAAAAACTTACTTAGAAGAAACTATATATGCGCTAAAACCAAATTTAAGAGGTTATAAAATCTCTGTTTCTTTAGATTGCGAAAGTAATCTTATATTAGAAACGTTTCCAGGGGCGTATTCGCAATTAATCACTAATCTAATCATGAATAGTCTAAATCATGCTTACAATAAAGATGAGCAAGGCCTCATCGGTATAAAAGTGATAGAGAAAAAGGATACCATCAACATTAATTATACTGACGATGGAAAGGGTATGAACGAATATGTATTAAGTAAGATTTATGAGCCTTTTTTTACAACTAAGCGAGGCTCAGGAGGCACAGGGTTAGGCATGCATATTATTTATAATTTAGTCACCATAAAACTGCAGGGGGGAATAGAGGCTAGCTCTATAGAGGGTCAAGGATCTACTTTCAGCTTAACGTTACCTAAAACTCTGCAGCCATTAATTGACCGATTATCAAGCTGAAGATATTTTATATAGGCTGTAAAGTTAATAACCTTTTGAAACCACCCCCTTTGTTAGGCAGTTTATCCCTGATCTGGCTTCTAAATAAGTATCTCGCCAGCCCAAACGGTCACTTTCGATCATTACACTCAGTTCATGATCTGCATATTCATCCATGAGTAAAGATTTAAGCTGAGCCTCTGTAAGTGTAGAAGGACACTTAAAATCATAAGTACTTATGAAGTCGTCTAAAACATCAATCTTAATTTCAAACTCATTGCTCAGCGATCTAATTAACTGATTAGATTTTATATCAGCAGACACCGATAAACTTAATAAAAATAAAGGCACTAACAGAAAATATGGCAGGGAGGAATTGATATGATCCAGTACTGTGTAGCGATATTTATTCACGTTCAAACCTTCTAATAATCTTATTTAAAGAATGAATAGTATCAAATAGTTATGACATTAATAGTTTATTCTGAATCTAGGATGCTTTTTTCTAATTGCTTAATTTCTCTTTGTACACGCTTTAGTTCTCGGTTTAATTCTTCAGGATCATCATTATTAGCTAGCTCTAAAAAATGCTGCTCTATAAAGGCCTTTTCCATGACAGTTCTTCGAAGTTCTTCCTCTGTATTTTCTAAGTCTGTTTTCATAGACTGAACCTCACTAGCACTGAAGCTAGTTTTAAGTTCATTTTCAAGGTTTTTGGCAATTAATATCTGATTATCGTATTTATCCTTTAAGTCATTCATTCGGTCATTTAAGCGAGTTTTCTCTCGTTTTAAACGATCCTCACTGGCTTCTAATGTATTCATAGAGATGACTTGCTTTGAAAGCTCTCGTGCTCTCTTCTTCATAGAATTCATATTAGTTTCGGCAACGCCTAGTGCCTTTCTGTTAAATTCTATCTCTGTTTCCGTGTTTCCGAGCAAACGTTTTAATTTTTTGATCTCTGTCTTAAGTTTCTGAATATCAGGGTCTGGTTCATTTAATAGCATCTCTAATTGATTTAGAGCATCTTTATGTTCATTGACTATTTCTTCCATTCTCCCGATATTAGTATTTGCTTCATCAAGACTCTCGTTTACCTGCTCACTTAGCTCGTCTTCAAGCTCATGGAACCCCTCATTCACTAACTCTTGATTCACTTTCTTAGCGTCCAACACACCCTGCATCTGCTCTAATTGAGTAATTAATGCCTGATTAATATCTCTTAGATCAGTGATCTCACTGGACTTGTCACGCCAAATTACAAATCCAACAAATAGCACTATGATTAATACAGCGATTAATTCCAAGATAACAATTAATTCTATGCTCATTTCATCCCTCTGTTACCAAAAAAAGACATTTTATAATAGTAAAATAGATTCTACTTATTCAGATTGAGCCATAATAAGCCATCTATTACTTTTTTCGCTATTTTAAATCGACGCTTTTGTTAACAATACCTATACTCTATTTAAGACTAATTTGGATATTTTGCATGTAATGAAGTTCTTAATTGTAGATGACAGCTTGGCAATGCAAGCCATTGTAAAACGCAGCTTAAAAAAAGCGGGTTATATTGACAATGAATATCAATCAGCTGAAGACGGCTTGCAAGCCCTGGAAATAATAGATAGCTGGAAGCCAGATGTAGTGATAACTGATTGGCATATGCCCAACATGAATGGAATAGAGCTAATACAAGAGATTAAATCTAGAGGTTTAGACCTAAAGGTTGGATTAGTAACGGCTGAAACTAGCCCAAGATTAATACTACAGGCCAAAGAAGCAGGTGCATTGTTCGTTCTTCACAAGCCATTTGACATAGATGAATTACAAAAAACAGTGATTCCCATCGTTCAAGGGTCTGTTGAAAGCCAAAAGATGCTTTCAAACCTGCCTTCTAGTGATGGGAAATCTGGGTACGATTTGCAACTGCCCTCAATTCCTGCGCTAAGAAAGATTGCAGCTGGATTTAACTTTAAAAGCTTGGAGATCAAGGCTTCAAACTCCACTGATATTAATTATACCCACCTACCTTATGTAATTGTGCTGTTTAATGGCTCTGAGAAAAAAGTAACCCGAGCCATGTGTATCTTAGATATTCGATCTGCCGCTATTTTAAGCTGCTCATTCGATAAAGATCCTAAAGTCGGTGTTGCTGAATCTATAAAAAATAAAATGCTGACTAAAAAACAGTTGAGTAGAATTCAAAAAATAATGAGCTTGATTAGTGCTTTATTTTATGACCCTTTAACTCAAGAAGGCTTAGAAGCTAAAAGTGTCCACATGATCCCAAAACCGTTTGATCGTTTAGACAAACTAGGTGAAACATCAAGAGATAAAAGAATAGACTTAGTCATAAGCTCAAAAGGGTTAGGGGAAGGACAGGTAATATTCATGTCAGGGAGCTAATAGCGAGTCTAAAGCAACCTGGCTAGCATTAATGAAAATGCTTTAGCCAGGCTATTTAACTGCTCATTGACTGCATCTAAATTTAACACTTAATACTCTGTCTCCTACCGCACTATTCGATACGGTTAAGATTCACATTCACGGCTTTACCCAATGCATTTTCATGCAAGCTACTAACGTATAAATTTCCTCCAACCTCAATAGCACCTGTGGTGTGACCATACATACCTAGTGGGTCTTGAAGGTTGTGAACGACCTTGCCTTGATCATTGATGGCAATAATATGCCCAAAATGCTTTGCTTTAGGCTGTAAAAACTTAGGTAAACGCTGCACTACTTTGCGTAAAAATCCATAACCAGACAATGCATCCAGCGCTGCACTTCGAGGGCTTACTAAGCCTACCCAATAAACACCATTTGAACCGCGGCTAATATTGTCTGGAAAACCAGGTAAGTTTTCTATAACCGTTTCGACTTGTCCTTTATTTGAATCGGTAATGCCTATTTTTATAATACGATAGGTACCCGTTTCATTTACAAGCACCCAATTTTGGTCATGGCTAATAGTGATACCGTTCGCAAAATTCAAACCAGATAACAAAGTAATCGCTTGTTTAGTCGCTGGGTCATATTCTAATACTCGACCATGACCACCATGCTCCATTATATCTAACATACTGGCTTCAAACGTACCGTACTGCTTAGCATGAAACTTAGTGGATGCATCTGTAAAGTACATTTTCCCATTATCAGCGACATCTACATCATCAGCATAATTCAGTGGAATACCGTCGATTTCTGTAACAAGTTTGCTGATAACCCCTTCTGGTGATATTTCTAATAATCCTTCAAAAGCATCTGCCACTATCAAGTTGCCTTTTTTATCAAATTCCAAGCCTAGCGGTCTTCCCTGAGTATTAACCCAAGAGTGTAACTTACCCTCTTTGTCTAAAAACCCAATTTCACCTCCTAAAAGTCCATAGTAGATGTGCCCATTTGGACTCAATGCGTAATCTTCTGGGCCAATTTTACCTGACAGATCAATTCGTTGAATTTGGCTAAGATGCTGGTTTTGAGCAAAACTGTCAACATAGCCCTTATTGGCTAATGAATCCCAAGAAACAGGCTCAATTTCCACTGGCCATAGTAGTAAATACCCTAAGAAAATCGCAGATAAACTGATAATTAAAACTTTTTTCATAAATTACTCAATTATTAGATTTATTTTTATTATGTAAAGCAACATTACCTAATTTTTGTCCATAAAAAAAGCATTGCTGTTCATATGAAACAATATGACTAGCAACGCTTTTCCTATTTATTCTTATATATTTGGCAAATGTTAGATAGTTAGGAAGCCACCATCTACATTCACGCAAGCACCAGTAGTATAACTTGCAGCATCACTTACTAAATATAGAACAGTACCTGCCATTTCACTTGGGTCAGCTACACGTTTCATAGGGATATGGGCTAATGCTTTTTCTAATATCACAGGGTTTTTTACTAATGTAGAAGCAAACTTTGTATCTGTAGCACCAGGCAGTAATGCATTTACACGAATACCCATTGCACCACATTCTTGTGCAAATGATTTAGTCATACTAATAACTGCCGCCTTAGTAATACTATATATTCCTTGCATTGGACCTGGAACCACACCGTTAATGGATGCAACATTTAAAATTGCACCGCTGCCATTTTTCTTCATTAACTTACCGCCTTCAATACACATGAAGAAATAACCACGAATATTTACATCAACCGTTTTTTGATACGCTCCTAGGTCAGTATCTAAAATATGACCAAAATATGGATTAGTCGCAGCGTTATTGACTAAAATATCTAATTTACCGAACTTCTCTTTAATGGCTGAAAATAATGTTTCGATTTGATCCATCTCACCAATATGACAAGGAATCGCTTCAGCCGAGTTACCTGCTTCAATAATTTGATCTACCACCGCTTGGCAACCAGCAATTTTTCGGCTAGATACAATTACATGAGCGCCCTGTTCAGCTAGTAATTTTGCAATACTTTCACCAATGCCCCGACTGGCGCCAGTTACTAATGCCACTTTACCGGTTAGATCAAATAAATTTGTACTCATGTTTAACTCCTATAATAATTATTTTTATGCTGGGACAATCTACTCAGCGGTAAGTGACTTCACTTTCGCCGTGGACTAAATGTTGAAAGTTATTAAAGTACGACATAACTGGCGCCGAGTCTTCATTAAGCTTTAATGAACTGATCGCCGTATTCACCATTACATCGCATAAAGAAAATGCATTTTCAGCTGACATATCTGTACCAAATTGCATACAGCTTGAAATTGGGCCTGCCGAACTGACTAAAATAATATCTGGGTTTTGATCGGCTTTAGCCAATGACATTAGCGATTGAAGTCCAGCTTCTATTCGGCTTGTAAATGCAGAAAAGTTTTCATTAAAATCACCTTCATTTTTTACCCAGCGATAAATAGCAGCCTTATATAGCATTAAAAAATCTTTCAGTGCAGTCTCGCAAGTGGTGACACTTGCCAACATATCTGCGTGTGTTTCCCTTAATTTAGGATAAACAACTTCAAGAATATTACGGTGATCAAATTCATTAAATGCATCTAGCTCTAATGACTTAGCCGTTTGAACGATTTGATCACTGAAGCCTTTCTTTATCTCATGCAGAGTCTGTTTTTGACGTTTTAAAGAGCCACTAACAAAAATCGCTGGTTGCGTTATTTTTGTCAAATACTCCCCCACAATTTTTGCCTGCTGATAACCCAACTCTGAAAGCTGATCGTAATCTTCTTTTCCAAAGCTAGCCTGACCATGTCGCACTAGATATAAAGTAGACATTGTTACTGGCTATCAATCAATTTTAAACAACGACTTTCAAGATACTTACTGGCACCAACAAAACTTGCAAAACGCTTGTCCTTAGTTTGCCCATGAAAGAATCGATAATAGATTTGCTGCATTATTACTGCTAAACGAAACAAACCGTATACTTCATAATAAACAAAACTGTCCACTTGGTAGCCAGTTTTTTCCAAGTAGTAATCAATCACTTGTTGGCGAGTTAGCATACCTTTTAAGTGAGTAGGCTGACGACGCATCATTTGAAATTGAGAATCATCGTCGGCTTCTATCCAGTAGGCTAAAGTATTACCTAGATCCATTAATGGGTCACCAATGGTGGCCATTTCCCAATCTAAAACCCCTATGACTTCGCTAGTATCTTCTGCGTTTAATACCACATTGTCTAAACGAAAATCATTGTGAATCAAAACTTGAGCAACGTCTTCTGGCATATTGGACTTTAACCAGTCCATAACCTTGGCAAAATCGGTGGCATCGTCAGTCATTGATTTAATATAACGATCACTCCAACCCATTATTTGGCGTTCAACGTATCCTGGGCCTTTACCTAACTTTTCTAAATCGGTACCTTTAACATTTACTTGGTGAAGTTCGATAACTTTGTCAATAACACTCAAGCACATGCCACGGGTGGCCGCTTCTTCAAGTTGTAATTCTTTAGGCATATTTTGACGGGGTATTACACCCGTTAGTTTTTGCATCACATAAAAATTACAACCTAATACACTATCGTCTTCACATATAGCAAAAATATCAGGCACATAAGGATATACTGGTTTAAGCGCTTTCATAATTTTCGCTTCACGTAGCATATCATGAGCACCTTTGGCAATTTTACCAAACGGTGGGCGACGTAAAATATACGCTTGATCACCATAGCTAATTTGATACGTTAAGTTACTAGCACCACCAGGAAACTGAGTAATAACGGGCTCGCCTTGTAAGCCTGTAATGTGCTGTTTCATGTAACCATCAATGATAGCTACGTCCAACTCTTCACCGCTTCGAACTTCGCTAGCTTGATCTAATACGCTCATATTAATCTACCTTGTTATTTACTAGGGCTTTCACTGGATTCGTTAGCTCGTTTAAAAACGGTTCCCATTTTTTTCATTTGAGAAAAATACACACTCGGTAAAAAGCGTTTTAGTCTCCAATACATTTTTTCTTTTGGATGAGTCAATATATAGAACGTATTACTCTCTACTGCATCATAAACAGCTTTAGCCACATCCTCAGCTTGAATTTTCGAACGCTCCATCAATTTATTAGCAATTTTTAACCCTGACTTATCTGTAACGCGCATATTTTGAGTTAAGTTTGTTTGAAAAAATGCAGGACATAAAACACCCACATGCACTCCATAAGCGCTCAATTCGGCATACATCGTTTCTGACAATGCGACTACTGCAGCTTTGGATGCGTTATAAGCTGACATTGATGACATGTGAATTAACCCAGCCATAGAGGCTACATTAATAATAGTGCCTTTGTTTTTCTTGATCATAGGTGTGAATACATAGCAGCCTTTCACAACACCCATTACATTAATATCCATTGTCCACTGAAAATCTTTCATAGGCAGCTGGTCAATATCGCCACTTGATGCCACTCCTGCATTATTGACCAAACAATCTAAACCCTGCCAGCGCTTTCCCACTTCAGCTGCAGCATTATGCCATTCGTCTTCGCTTGTCACGTCTAATTTAATAAAAAAGCAGTCTTGCTTATATTCTGTTTTTAATTTTTCAGCTAACGCTTCACCCGCTTCAACTTGAATGTCAGCGATGCATACAGCCCAACCTTTTGCGCTATAATAGGTTGCTAGTGCCAACCCTAGTCCACTTGCCGCGCCTGTTATAAAAATTCTTTTCATGAGAAACCTATTATTATGTTTACTATTTCTGAATGGCTTTAAGAATACCGCTATAAACTGCACGTTCAGTGTCTAATAAGCAACCTTTTCAATAACCGCTTACTGTCTATTCGATCTATAAACTTATGACTTTTTGGGTAATTAAAACATATGTTTTATTATTTAGTGCTCACATTATGCTTAAACCAACTATTAATCTAATGAATAATTCTAATTCCACACTATTAATTTTTATAATAGTACTTTATATTACAAAAAGCTGGAGCTATTATGAAAATTGATTTAAACCTTTTTACAGTATTTGAAGCCATTTATACCGAAGGCAGCCTTACAAAGGCCGCCGAAAGGCTTAATCTTACTCAGCCTGCCGTGAGTCACGCTCTATCAAGACTAAGGGACAAGGTAGACGATCCATTATTTACTCGTCATGGGCATAAAATGCGTCCCACCCCTGCCGCACAAAAACTCTATCCAGAAATTCAGCAAGCATTGGCTCAACTTAATTATGCGCTGCAAACAGCTCATCAATTTGACCCCACTACCGCAAACAAAACCTACACTATTGCCATGCGCAATATGATTGAAGCCACCCTGCTTACACCCGTTTTAAAAAAGCTTGAGCAAGAAGCTCCTAATATTCAAATTGCCAGCGTGATAATGGATAGAAAAGAGACAGATGCCAAATTAGCTTCAGGTGAACTCGATTTTGTAGTAGATGTATTGTTACCAACAAAAGCCGACATTCAACAGCAAAAGCTTATTGAAGATGATTTAATTGTGTTAACCAATAAAAATTATTTTAAATCTAAAGATATGAGTAAACAGAATTATATTGATGCAAAGCATATATTGGTAAGCAGTCGACCTTCAGGGCCAGACCTAGTGGATTACGCAGTGGACGAACTGGACTTTAAACGAAATATTTCATTGCGCTGCCAACATTATTTTTCAGCTTGTCAAGTGGCAAATAATTCAAACTTTATGCTAACCATGCCCAGAGCATACGGTATGGTTTTAGCTAAACAGTTTGAAAACTTAAGCGTGTTTGCTATGCCTTTTAAAGCCAGCAACTTTGATATTTATTTATATTGGCATAAAAAACAAACAGATAACCCAGTTAACAGCTGGTTTAGATTGCTAATAGAATCGGCTATAAATGGCGATGGCTAGCAAGAGAACTTTTAAGAATATTCTATGAACTAGGCTCTGCCCCCTGTCGCATACTATTAGGCGTCTGATCAAACCAGCGATGACAAGCTCGGTAGAAAGTAGATGATTCTGAAAAACCCAAATCCAGCGCTACTTCTTTTAGGCTTTTATGTGTTTTACAAATCAACTCATGGGCTTTTTGCTTGCGCTGGGCATCCACCACTTCTAAAAAGTTAGTGCCCTCTTCTTTTAAGCGCCTCTGCAAGGTTCTGGTGCTAACATTAAAGTGATCTGCCACCCGCTCTCTGCTTACATTGTAAATACCCGATGTAACAATTATTTGAATCACTTTCGCTTTCCAGCTGGTGTTTAGATGCGCCGCTAAAAGCTGATCGGCATGAGTTTGATGCAGAGCATTCAGTCCCACGTCACTTTCTACTAATGATTTAGCAAGTAACTCTCGTTTAAATTGAATGCCTGTTAGAGATTGATTGAATTTTGGGGTTAAACCAAAAATTCTTTGGTATTCAGCCATTCCTGGACCTGGCTCATGAACAAAATGAACATCTGTAGGTTCAAAAGATGAATCACCCGTTAGCCAGCGACTGAATGCCTGCAACAATGAAACAACCGACTCTCGTTGATGACGACTAAAAGGTTTAGTATCTATTTTCGGATCAAAATAAATCCACACTTTATCCCCTTCAAATGCCATATTCATTCGGCCTGCTTCACTGATTAATGGCATATAATGAATAAAACTTTGGTAAGCTTTTAATAGGTTTTCACTGGTCATGGCCACATAAGCGACTGCGTGAAAATAAGATGGTCTAACTAATTCCCCCATCCGTAAACCGAAAAACGGATGACCACTTAGCGATTCTGCTTTAGCCCAAATGTCTTGAGTTTGATCTAAAGTAAGATACGCAGGCTGATTTTTATCTAAGTCTACTAAAAAATCTAGATCTTTTAAAATGACGTCCTCCTCAAATCCTAGGGATTTGGCTGCAGACAGTATCGCTTTTACCCAATGAATTGAGACTCGTTTTGGTGCTGTATCCATATAACTCTGCCTGTTTAACAACACAATTATTAGTAATTAAGGCCTATTTGGCCTGTAAGGTCAATATATAAGGCTTTGATTGGCCTTCATATCTTTTCAAACTTTGATATCTTAGATAAACATAAAAAAAATTAATAAAAAGTATGTAATTAATAGGAACGTATATGGCTAAGGGCATTCAACAATGGCTTGACGAGTATGGTGAAAGTCATCAGAACAAGCTAAACAAACGTATTCATTGGTTTTGCGTGCCACAGATTTTCTGGACGGTATTGGCAGCTATTTTTGTAATTCCTAGCCCAGCTATTTTCAGTGACATATCCCCTCACTTAAACTGGGCCTCTATTATGGCCGTTGGTGCGGTTTTGTATTACACAACATTATCACTGTCACTTGCCGTTGGAATGGCGGTTTTTAGTGCTATTTGCTACGGTGTTGTAGTAGCTGTTAATGGTGCCTTCCCTGGGTATTTATTAATAATTGCTGCCGTTTATTTTGTAGGACTGTGGGTTTTACAGTTTTATGGCCATGAAGTTGAAGGCAAGAAACCTTCGTTTCTAAAAGATATACAATATTTAATGATTGGACCTGCTTGGTTAATGTCGTTTATCTATACCAAGATTGGGTTAAAATATTAATCGCTAAAAAATTATAAAGATATCCTCAAAAAACCGATAACATCTCTGTTGTCGGTTTTTTATCAAGCATAAACAGTGTAAATTAATTGTTTTTAACTTTCCCGTAAGATTCGCGATACTCCCCTGGCGTTACCCCTGTCCATCGCTTAAATGCCCGTTGAAAAACACTTTGCTCTGAAAACCCAAGAACTTGTGATATGTAGCTCATTTTATAATTAGTTTGCAGCAGATAAGAAAATGCATATTCCTTACGCACGTCATCTACAATGGTCTTGAAGTTAGTTCCTTGCTGTTTAAACTTACGTTGAAGACTTCTAGAACTTATGCCTAAATATTCAGAGGCATCACTTAGACTAGGTACTTTTTCACTTAGGGTATTCATTATATATTGAGTAATTATTTCATTAGCTGCATTTTTTTGCTTTTTACTGACAATAATATCTGCATAGCTAATAAGGACATTAAGAAGGTCTGGGTTGTAGCTAACTAAAGGCAAAGTCAACATCTCTTCTGGGAAAACAATACCAGTGAAGTTACTATTAAAAAAAACTGGGCATTCAAAATAATCTTGATAATCTATTATATTTGCCATGAGTGAATGGGAGAAATGTATTTCTAGTGGTTTAAGTTTCAACCCTATGGCTTTTTTTGCAAATGCTACCCAACTGGTTACGACTTCTTCTTGCAGGTAAACATCACAGCTATAGTGAGGAACCCACTTTAAAAATGCCCGCTTATTTTCAATAGAAAATTCTGACTTAGAACCATTGCCTGCTAAGCATTGGTAACGCTGCTGTAACGTTAGCGCCTGCTGAATTGACTGTGAGCAATCAACTATGTGACCCAATACACCCCATCGACTAGTATCTCCCCATTTACCAATACGAAAGCCAAGATCAGGAGCGTTTAATTCTTTAGCCCCATAAATGAGCAGTGCATCAGACACAGATACGTCTACCATTGTTCCAGGCTCATCTAGCTGTTCGCGACTTAGTCCTATTTTTTTATATAGAATATTGGCTGAGAGGCCTTCATGCACTAAGAAAGATAAATTAGTTCGAACACTAAAACCCGTCACTTGAAAACGCACCTTAGCTCCTTAAAATTATAAATTGAATATAGTAAAGAATCGTATGAAGAAAATCACAATAAATATAAAATTTCAAATAGAATTATTGGGAAAACTTACAATCCCTGATGGTAGTAGTCAATTTTTTGGCGGCATTTATACTAATATTTAACACTTTTACGAATTGAATAAATAGCCACTTAATAATGGTATTAAAAAAACTTTATTTATTTTAAATTTGGTAAAAACGTGCAGTTTTTGTCTATGCTAAAGGTTATGAGAACATCTAAGGGATTCACTTGAATACGCTATTAGTAAAAATATGGCTTATATTTGCAATTATTTCAGTTACCGCTGTGGGCCTAGCTGTGACAATTGCTGATAAT
Source organism: Crocinitomicaceae bacterium (assembly GCA_047628755.1). Taxonomy (GTDB): domain Bacteria; phylum Pseudomonadota; class Gammaproteobacteria; order Pseudomonadales; family Oceanobacteraceae; genus Bermanella. Next base: position 14,775 of record JBLHVV010000056.1, read on the forward strand.
GGGAAAAAAGCCAATCAAGCAACCCAGGATCTAGTCAGTGTACAGCTGCCTAAGTTTACGATGATAAAAGAACTTAGAGCAGCTATCGCTGAAAATGAGCTCTTGATATATGAATACTATTCGACCACTAACCGTGAGGTAATATGGCCAAAGATTAGGAATATTAATAACAACATTATAGGTTATATTGACCTCATAGTTAATAGGTTTGGAGCTCAAATAAATGAGCTGTCTTCGCTTTATTCTGAAATTCAGAATGTAAGTAGAACCCTAGATATTAATTTAAGTAAACAGCCAGTTGATTGGGATCGAGCTCGTGTTGAATTAACAAGAATTACCGTATTAAGAGAAAAAACTGAAGTTATTTTAATACACCTTACTAAATCTACTCAAGAAACTGCTAGACAAGGGGCTGAATCTGCCAAGATTAAAATTCAAAATATTATATATTTAGTATTAGCATTTACTGTGATCATTATCACTTCAGCTTTATTTATTGGTTATTATTCGCAAGTTAATATCCGTAAATCGGCTAAAGGAAAAGCACTCGCTCAATTTCCGGAGCGCAATCCCAACCCGGTTATTAATCTAGCTTGGAACGGTGAAATTTTGTTTGGTAACCCGGCAAGTAAGAAATTATTAAATAGTATTAATCCAAATACTGAAAAATTAGAAGAGCTACTGCCTATCGATTTTTTCAATGATCTTAAAAAATTGCAAAAAAATAATCAAACACAGTACGACTTTGAAGCGGACATAAATGATCGGCATTTTCATTACAATTTGTCACTAATGCCAGATCTAGGGACATGCCATCTATATATAGAAGATGCAACGGAAAGAAAGAAAGCTCAAGTCCAACTTAAATATCAAGCATTACATGACGTACATACAGGCATGCCTAATCGCCGACAGTTTGAAAGCAACCTTACTACAAGAATCGATCGATCAATTTATTGTTCAGCGTTATTTATTAGTATCGACCGCTTTAAATTTATTACCTCTAGCCAAGGGTATAATATTGGTGATTTGATTATTAAAAGTATGGGTAAAAGACTTCTGTCATTATCTGAACAACAAATAGATCAGATTCAAAGCTATCGCTTAGAAGGATCTACTTTTTGTTTATTAATAGAAACACAATGTCAGGACACAGCCCTTGAGATAGCTGTCATTATTCAAAATGCTATGGACGAACCATTATGTGTTAATGACCATCGATATTATTTAAACGTCAGTATGGGAATCAGTCATTTCCCACAAGATGGCTCTAATGCCCAAGAGATAATCACTAACGGAAATGCAGCACTTAATAATGCAAGGTCGAAAGGTGACAGCTGTGTATCATATAGCCTGGCCCTCCATTCTGAAGAGCAAAGCTGGCTTCCGATAGATGCTGGTATGCGCCAAGCATTAGAAAAAAATGAGTTTGTGATGTATTACCAAGCTAAGGTAGACACACAATCTACTGTAGTAAAAGGTGCAGAAGCACTAATACGCTGGAAAAAAACAGATGGCAGTATTTTGAGCCCAGGAATATTTATTCCAGTAGCCGAACAGACTGGATTAATTATTAAAATTGGTCAATGGGTTATTGAAGAAGCTTGTAAGCAAGCCAATATTTTTAAACAAAACAATCAAGATATTCAGTTGGCGATAAACATTAGCGCTCGTCAATTTCAACACCGTCATTTTTTAGACAACCTAAAACAAACTCTCGCGGATACTAAAGCCGACCCTTCAAAAATAGAATTGGAAATCACAGAAAGTTTAATCATGGAAAATGCTGATCAAAGTATTAGAATCATGAAAAAACTTAAAGATATGGGCTTTGCATTGGCAATTGATGACTTTGGAACAGGGTATTCGTCATTAAGTTATCTGAAAAAATTTCCTATTGATACCTTAAAAGTGGATCAGACGTTTGTGCATAACTTAGAACAAGATTCGAATGATCAAAGTATTGTTCGTGCCATCATAGATTTGGCTAAACATTTGAACTTAAAAACAGTCGCTGAAGGAGTAGAAACTGAAGCTCAATGGAGGTTTTTAAAATCTCTGGAATGTGATTTTATTCAAGGCTATTTATTCAGTAAGCCAGACTTACCTAGTAAACTGATTAAGTAGATTGCGTCAATATTTATTAACTGTCACGTTGACACTCTAATATGATTATCTAAACGATTACTTCACCGTTTAAATAATCATTTTTTTAATTTTAATTACAAGAATCATTGCTGTTGCCAAAGGCTGGTCCAATTTTTCACCTAAGGTTTAGAAAATACAGTTAAAGATAAACCAAAAGCATTATCTGCTTCTGGTTTTATTATAAAATTTAGGTCTTTCTATTAATGTAACAGTGTCGAAAGAACTAATCCGAAGCACCACCCGTAGCAATAGTAGCTTCATTATTTAAATTCATTTAGTCTAAAATTTTTATGGTTGTATTAGATTGAACTTAAAACCATTTTTCTATTTTAACTGGAACACCGTTAACCGCCGCATTGCCGCTTAGTTCGTCTAATAGTGTTTCATCGGTTAAGTCATTCACACTGACCCCTGCATGAGCCTCTGCAATTGCCATACGAGTACCTTTACGATTATGACCATAGCCATGAGGTATACTAACGACACCTACCATTACTTCATCACTGACCTGAGTCACTACTTTTAAACTATTCACAGAAGAACTCACCTTAGCCATGTCTCCATCGGCTAAGCCGATTAAAGCAGCGTGCTCAGGGTGAATTAATAGAGTACAGCGTTCTTTTCCCTTTACCAACCTATGACTATTGTGAAGCCAAGAATTGTTACTGCGTACATGCCTACGACCAATTAAAATACCTTCTGACTCAGTTTTTAATATAGGCTTTTCTTTAAAATGATTGTCGACACGGCCTAAGTCTGAAAAGTAAAAGTCTAAGTTCAAATTTATCTTTTTGTCTTTAGTCTTAAGCCCATTGGGTAAAATAGATTTTAGTGGCCCAAAATCTATACCGTGTTTGGCTTTTTTCAAAGCTTTTAATGTCAAATCATATGGACCACGTTTTAACAGTACGTTCAGCATAAAATTTGGACCATTTAGCATAATGATTTTACGCATTAATTTTTGTGAAAATGGCACATTCTTTTTTAATGGCTTAACTAAGTTCAAAAATATTTCCCAGTCATGCTTACCACCCTTTTCAGGATAAAATGCCGGTGAAAATTTAGCGCTGTTATGAACTGCCAAGTTATGAAATGCGATATCATAGTGATCACGTTCTATAGCCGATACTGGCGGTAAGATAATGTTGGCGTGGCGAGTGGTTTCATTTAAGTAGTTATCAATACTCACCATAAAATCAATAGACTCTAGTGCAGTATCTAACTTAACACCATTTGGAGTACTTAAAACTGGGTTTCCGGCTACAGTCAGCATAGCTTTAATTTGTCCATCACCACCTGTTAAAATTTCATCGGCTAAGGTTGCGACTGGAAATTCACCATTAAAGTCAGGAAGTTTTCTTACTCGGCTGTGACGTTTGGCAAAATAACCAGGACCACTAGATTCAACAGCATCGGCTGCAGGAGAACTAAACATCATGCCTCCTTCTTCATCTACTTTTCCTAATAAAATATTTAACAGCATAATTAGATATTGGCTTAACAAGCCAAATTCTTGTACGCTCACGCCCATACGGCCATAAATAACGGCTTTAGGGTACTGGCTTAACTCTGTTACTAAATTTTTAATCACTGCCGCATGAATACCCGTATGCTGCTGAGCATATTCGCAGCTATATTTGGCCACGTAAGATTTAATGTCTTGGTAACCTGTTGACATGTCTAACACTGGGCTGGCCTTTACTAGATTTTGCTTAAATACTTCGTTGCACATGGCCAATAAAAGTAAAACATCTGACCCTGGTTTTATAAAATGATGTTCAGTTGCAATTTGTGCAGTTTCACTTCTTCTAGGATCGATCACCACAACCTTCCCATCGCGTTTTTTTATAGCTTTAATTTTGTCTTTAACACCAGCAACAGTCATTATGCTGCCATTAGACGCCACTGGATTTGCCCCAATAATCAGCATGTAATCAGTTCGATTAATGTCTGGAACTGGAATACGCAACTGATGCCCAAATAAATGATGTGCAATAATATGGTGTGGTAATTGGTCTACCGAAGTAGCACTGTAGCGATTATGGGTTTTAAAACTCGTTAGTAATTCTTTTATGGTTAAAGAACCACCAAGATTGTGTACATTAGGATTACCAAGATAGATACCCAGCGCATTTGCCCCGTGTTTTTCTTGAATAGACTCAAGCCCTTTTGCTGCTTTTTTAAAAGCATCTTTCCAGCTTATTTCTTTCCAGCCCTCTGCTGTGCGTTCAATTGGCTTTCTTAATCTATCAGGGTCTTCATATAAGTCTTGCAACGCAATGGCTTTGGGACAAATATGACCCTTACTGAAAGGGTCTTTTTCATCACCTTTTATTGATAATATTTTATTACCTTGGTGCTCAACTTTAATTCCGCACATTGCTTCACATAAGTTGCAGGTTCTATAATGTGTTTTTATTTTTGTCATATTATTGTCCTTTTATCACAATACAGTACACAGCTTTGGCTTAGATAGAAAATGAACATTGGTTATGAAGTTGTATTAATTATAGGTGTATTACTT
>JBLHVV010000057.1:0-19288 GCA_047628755.1 Crocinitomicaceae bacterium
CTGGTGATTACTAAAGGATTGATTTCTAATAACGCTAAATCTTTTTCAACAAATAGTTTGGCAAGGCCTAAAAATATTTTTACAAATTGCTTAATTTGCTCGCCTTTTAAACCCAACTGAAATGCTAGATCTCGACCTTGGTAAGGTTGAGCACCTGTCATTGGGTCTATTATGGCTTTTAGAATTTTTTCAGGGGTTTCGTGGGCCACCTTTTCAATTTCGACACCACCCTCGGTGGATGCCATGAAGACAACTTTACGAGTTGAACGGTCAACCACTGCACCCAAATATAATTCTTGATCGATATCAGTGCAGTCTTCTACCAAGATTTTACTAACTGGCTGACCTTTTGCGTCTGTTTGGTAAGTAATTAGGTTTTTACCTAACCACTTCTCTGCGAATGCTGTGATTTCCGCCTTACTGGTTACAAGTTTTACTCCGCCCGCTTTTCCGCGACCACCGGCATGCACCTGTGCCTTCACCACCCATTTCTCACCACCAATTTTATCGGCAGCGGCGGCGGCTTCTTCTGGTGTATCGCATGCAATGCCACTTGAAACAGGCAATCCATACTCGGCAAATAATTGTTTGCCTTGGTATTCATGTAAGTTCATCTTAGCCTCTCGTTTTTACTGGATAGGATACCCATAACTTCCGACTGCTTAACGGTTGTTTAGTTTTGAAATTATAAAAATATACTACTCTAAAGTTTCATCTAAAGGTCAATCTTTAAGCCAAATTACTGAGTGATTAATTTGTACCATTTCTTGTTGAATATCAACGGCTTGATTGAATGTTGGCAGTTTATTACCAGTGTTATTTTATTCTGCCACAGGCAAAAAAAAACTCAACCGATTATGCGGCTGAGCTTTCATTTCTAATGGCGCCCTACAAAACTATTTACAGATAAGCTTTGCACAATAGTCACTATCGTTTTTTGCGATTCTGCTTATGAATAGCATGGTTATTCACCGACAATGCAGCTTCATGTACCGCTTCTGACAATGTTGGATGTGAAAACACCATCATCCCTAGGTCTTCAGCACTTGAGCCAAATTCCATGGCGATAACAACCTGCTGAACCAAGTCACCTGCACTTGTTCCAATAACGCTTGCGCCAAGAATTGTATCGGTTTCTGCATCAGCAACAATTTTTACAAAACCAGCTGTATCGTTAGCGGCCATTGCTCGACCTATGGCAGCAAACGGGAACATCCCGACATTGTATTTAGCACCATCCGCTTTCAACTCATCTTCGCTTTTACCCACCCAAGCTATTTCAGGATGAGTATATATAACAGACGGAACGCAGTCGTAATTAATTTGTGCTTTATGACCAGCTATACGTTCTGCAACCATAACACCTTCTTCAGATGCCTTGTGCGCCAGCATAGGGCCACGAACAACATCACCAACGGCATAAATTCCAGGAGCATCAGTTTTACATTGGTCATTAACAAATACAAAACCCCGCTCGTCTAAGCTCACACCTGTTTCTTGAGTAATTAAGTTTTCAGTGTAAGGACGACGTCCAACAGCTACTATTAATTTATCAAACGTGATTGTTTTATCACCTTCACTGTCGGTATAAGAAACTATAACCTCTTTCTTTTTACCTTTGCCTTTAATTTCAGTACCGGTTAGACGAGCGCCGAGCATAATGTTCATGCCTTGCTTTTTAAATTGCTTAGCCGCTTCTTTGCCCACTTGTGAATCAACAAGGTGTAAAAACTTATCTTGAGCTTCAAGAACCGTTACTTCAGAGCCAAGACGACCCCAAACACTGCCTAATTCTAAACCAATTACACCAGCACCAATTACGCCTAAACGCTTAGGTACTTCCGTAAATTCTAATGCACCAGAAGAATCTACAATCACATCTTCTGTTAATGGCGCAGGTGGTATTTCCACTGGTACAGAACCCGTAGCAATAATAATGTTTTCAGCATCTAAAATCTTTACGTCACCACTGTGGTCAGTAAATTCAACTTTTTTACCAGCAATAATTTTACCAAAGCCTTCTAAAGCCGTCACACCGTTTGCTTTAAATAAACCAGCAACACCAGCGGTTAAATTATTAACAATGTTATCTTTGCGCTCTAGCATTTTACTAACGTCCATTTTCACGTCTTTAGCCGTAATGCCATGAATTTCGAAATCTTCTTTTGCTTCTTCGTATTTATGTGAAGAAGCTAGTAATGCTTTAGAAGGTATACAACCTACGTTTAAGCAAGTTCCACCATAAACACCCTTGCCCTCTTTATTCAGCCATTTATCAATACAAGCTGTTTTAAGACCAAGCTGCGCGGCACGAATCGCGGCTACGTAGCCACCAGGGCCACCGCCTACAACGATAACGTCAAATGAATCTGACATAATTTTTTCCTATGATCTGATTTTTAACTGGTTTATCCCGAAAAACTAAGCCTGATAAAACAGATAATCAGGCTTGCAACTAATTAAGCTAAATATCTAATAATATACGAGCAGGGTCTTCTAACAGATCTTTAATTGCCACTAAAAATTGAACCGCTTCTTTGCCATCAATCATTCGGTGGTCATAAGATAATGCTAGATACATCATAGGGCGAATCACTACTTGCCCGTCAATGGCCATTGGTCGATCTTGGATTTTATGCATACCCATAATGGCAGTTTGTGGTGGATTTAGTATTGGTGTCGATAATAAAGACCCAAATGTTCCACCATTAGTAATAGTAAAGGTACCGCCTTGCATTTCATCTATGGACAACTTACCTTCACGTGCTTTATTCGCATAGCCAACAATAGCGCCTTCGATATCGGCAAGACCCATGGCATCAACGTCACGTAACACAGGTACAACTAAACCTCTTTCAGTTGAGACTGCCACACCAATATCTTGGTAACCGTGATAAACAATATCACCACCGTCAATAGAAGCATTCACTGATGGAAAACGTTTAAGTGCTTCAGTTGCAGCTTTCGCAAAGAAAGACATAAACCCTAAACGAACACCGTCATGACGTTTTTCAAACGCAGCTTTATATTGCTTACGCAGGCCCATCACCGCTGTCATATCCACTTCATTGTAAGTGGTTAACATGGCTGCAGTTTGCTGAGCAAACACTAAACGCTTGGCAATAGTCGAACGCATACGTGTCATAGGGACACGCTTTTCAATGCGACCACCACTAAATGAAGTCATTGGGTTTAATGGAGCGAGTGCCGCAGGTTTTGGTGTAGGCTCAGGTGCTGCAACAACAGGTGCTGGAGCTTGAGCAGGTACTGCTTTAATATAATTTATTACATCTTCTTTGGTGATCCGTCCATCTTTACCAGACGCGGTGACTTTTGAAAGGTCGATGTCCTTCTCTTCAGCTAATTTTTTAGCTGCTGGATTAACTTTGCCATCAACACGCGATGCTTCTTGCACAACCGGCGCTGCTGCTTCTACCGCCACTGGCGCTGAACCCGCACCGCCATTTTCGTAAATAGCAATGACTTCAGCACTTAAAACAGTATCGCCTTCGGCTTTCAGAATTTGTGTAAGCACACCATCATTTTGGGCAACCACTTCTAAAACCACTTTATCGGTTTCGATATCAACTAATAATTCGTCACGGCTAACCGCTTCACCAGGCTGCTTGTGCCATGTGGCAATGGTTCCGTCTGCAACTGATTCCGGGAATACCGGGGCTTTAATTTCTACACTCATAATTGTTATTCCTAATTCCTTGTTGCTACTGCCTTAAAGGCCCAGTGCGTCTTTAATCAATTGCTCTTGTTGCGATAAATGCAACGCCATGTAACCTGCAGCAGGCGATGCCGAAGCCTCACGTCCAGCGTAGTCAAGATACAACTTAGGATTCATTTCTTGAACGACTCGTCGCATATGATGCTGGCTGCTGTACCAAGCGCCCTGGTTCATGGGCTCTTCTTGACACCACACGGTTTCTGCTAGTTTGGAGTAATTAGAAATAGCCGTCAGCAGTTCTTTTTCAGGGAACGGATAAATTTGCTCTATTCGAACAATAGCAATATGTTTTAAGTCTTCTGTGCGACGACGATCGATCAGATCGTAATAAACTTTACCGCTACAAAGAACAAGGCGCTTAACATCTTTTGGATTAACGTCTTCTGTTTCTGGGATAACATTTTGGAATTCACCATTAGCAAGCTCTTCTAGAGTACTAATGGCTTGTTTGTGTCGCAACAAACTTTTCGGCGACATAATGACTAAAGGCTTGCGTAATGGGCGGATCGCCTGTCGACGCATCAAGTGAAATATTTGTGCTGGCGTAGACGGTACAACTACTTGAATATTATGTTCAGCACACAACTGCAAATAACGCTCTAAGCGGGCTGAACTGTGTTCAGGTCCTTGCCCTTCGTAACCGTGAGGTAATAGCATCGTTAAACCACATAAACGACTCCACTTATGCTCACCGCTGGATATAAACTGATCCATAACCACTTGGGCACCGTTGGCAAAATCACCAAACTGAGCCTCCCAGATCACTAACATATTAGGTGTTGTGGTTGAATAACCATATTCAAAACCTAGTACCGCTTCTTCTGATAATAAAGAGTCATGAATAGTAAATGTTGGCTGATCTTCGCTCATATTTTGCAATGAACAAAACGATTCACCATCTTTTTGATTGTGTAAAACTGCATGTCGATGAGAGAACGTACCACGCCCCACATCTTGTCCTGTTATACGAATTGGGTAACCTTCATCTAACAAAGTGGCATAAGCCATGGTTTCAGCAAAACCCCAATTAATAGGCAGTGCACCCGCTGACATTTTTTGACGATCTTCTAAAATTTTATTTACTTGGCGTTGCACCTGAAAACCTTCAGGTACTTTTTGCATTTGATTGGCCAACTCTTGCAAGCGTTTCAAATCACACTGAGTACTTATCACTAGGTCATTGTCATGGCCAAGGTAAGGACTCCAGTCAACAAATTTTTCTGCGTGTGCAGTAGTGACTAAGCTTTTAACAACATGATTACCCGCTTCTATTTCATTGCGGTATTCTTCTTCCATTTTTTTAGATAATGGTTGATCAACAATATTAGCCGCCTCCAACGCTTCAGCATACAAAGTACGAGTGGTTTTTAAGCTTTTTATCACTTTATACATCAATGGCTGAGTGGCCGACGGTTCATCGGCTTCGTTGTGGCCACGACGTCGGTAACAAACCAAATCAATGACCACGTCTTTTTTGAATTCGTTGCGATAATCCACCGCTAGCTGAGTCACAAATAACACCGCTTCAGGATCGTCGCCATTTACGTGTAAAATAGGCGCTTGAACCATTTTGGCGACATCGGTTGCGTATTCAGTAGAACGTACATCTTCACGCTTGTTTGTGGTAAAACCCACTTGGTTATTAACCACAATATGAATAGTACCACCGGTTTTATAACCGCGAGTTTGTGACATTTGGAATGTTTCCATCACCACGCCCTGACCTGCAAACGCAGCGTCGCCGTGAATACTAATGGCCACAACAGACTCGCCAGTTTTATCCCCACGACGATCTTGACGCGCACGAACCGAACCTTCAACTACCGGAGAAACAATTTCTAAATGCGAAGGGTTAAACGCCAATGCTAAATGCACTTCACCACCAGGGGTTAATACATTAGAGGAGAAACCTTGATGATATTTAACATCGCCCGAGTGATCAAATTCAACTTTACCATCAAACTCGTCAAACAGATCTGAAGTGGCCTTACCTAACGTATTAATCAGCAGGTTTAAGCGACCCCTGTGAGCCATTCCAATTACAATTTCTTTTGCGCCATAAGTCCCGCAGCGCTGAATAATTTCGTCCATTAACGGAATGAGTGCTTCGCCGCCTTCTAGGCCAAAACGTTTGACACCAGGGTATTTGGACCCAAGGTATTTCTCCAAGCCTTCAGCTGCGGTTAAGCGTTCTAGTAAATGGGTTTTAGCTTCGTTGCTGTATTCCGGCTTAGAGCGCACACTTTCAATACGCTGCTGAAACCAACGTTTCTCAGCTGTGTCAACAATGTGCATGAATTCTGAACCAATGCTTTGACAATATGTTGTATCTAGTGCGTCGACAATTTCTGCTAGTGTGGCTTCTTCTTTACCGATAAACAAAGAGCCCGTTTGAAAAACGCTGTCCATATCGGCTTCAGTTAATTCGTGATAACGCAATTCTAAATCTGGAACCTGCTCACGTTCCATAATTCCCAAGGGATCAAGTTTGGCATGTTGATGTCCACGGAAACGATAAGCATTAATTAATTGAAAAACACGCAACTGCTTTTGATCGTAGCCACTAGACACTTGGCTTTGAGTTGCTTGACCAGCGGCATAACTGCGCTGATTTTTAGAGATTAGTAAGAACTGTTCTTTGATTGGGCTGTGAGGTATATCGTTAGTTTCCCCACCTTCTGCCCTTGGAAGAGTTCCAAAATAACTACGCCATTGCTCAGATACCGAGTTTGGATCAGTTAGATAACGTTCGTACAGCTCTTCGATATATGACGCATTGCCCCCAGATAACTGAGAGTTACTCCATAGCTGCTCCATCGAGCTTTCCTGCATGATAAAACCACCTTAATTAAACGTATGAGGTACCGATGGCAGAACTTCCCTGTTGTGGATCGACAGCTGGCCAGGTGAGGCCTGAAATTCATGGATCAGCTCGGGGGTAACCCGATTCCCATTATGTACTTTATTACAGCCTAGCAAATATGATGCTATTAGGCCTATTTTATATAAACTTTTATAAATTTATATAAACTTTTATAATTTTTTTGCATCATTTTTCGAATGCGGGTGTTATTGACTAAATTTAGAGCAAAAAATAAGGGGCATTCGCCCCTAAACTAAAAAAAGGGGCTTTCGCCCCTTAGATCAGATTTGTCGTGACAACAACATATTTCGAATGTGCCCAATTGCTCTTGTTGGGTTTAGTCCTTTTGGACAAACACTTACACAGTTCATAATTCCACGACAACGGAACACACTGAATGGATCACTTAAATTTTCTAAGCGCTCCTCTGTAGCCGTGTCTCGGCTATCAGCCAAGAAACGATATGCCTGCAATAAACCTGCCGGACCAATGAACTTATCTGGATTCCACCAAAAAGATGGACACGCAGTTGAACAGCATGCACAAAGAATGCATTCGTAAAGTCCATCTAACTTAGCCCGTTCTTCTGGCGATTGAAGACGTTCAATCGCAGGAGCCGGTGTATTATTTTGAAGAAAAGGATTCACTTTCTCAAATTGCTGATAAAACAAGCTCATGTCGATAACAAGGTCACGGATAACCGGAAGACCAGGTAATGGACGTAAAACAAGTTTATTGCCTTTTGCACCCTCTGACAGTGGCGTAATACACGCCAAGCCATTTTTACCGGTGATGTTCATGCCATCAGAACCGCATACACCTTCACGGCATGAGCGACGGTAAGCAAGCGATGAGTCCTGCTCTTTAATTAATGCCAATACATCAAGGACCATTAGGTCTTTACCAGCTGGGATATCCACTTGGTAATCTTTCATGTACGGTGCAGAATCAGTTTCTGGGTTGTAACGATATACGCTAACTAACATTTTCTCTCTCCCCCACTCTTAATATTTACGAATCTTAGGTGGGAATGCATCCATAGTTTTAGGAGCAAAATTCACTGCACGCTTGCCAATAGTCTGGGTAAGCGGGAAGTATACCGAATGGCATAACCAGTTTTCGTCATCACGTTCTGTAAAATCGTTACGGGCATGGGCGCCACGTGACTCTTTACGAACTTCAGCTGCAACGGCTGTTGCAAGCGCTACTTCGAACAAGTTATCAAGTTCAAGTGCTTCGATACGGGCTGTGTTATACGCCGAAGATTTATCTTCAAGGTAAGTATTTTTGATACGCTCGCCAATCTCTCTGAGCATACCCAAACCTTTAAGCATGGCATCGCCATCGCGGAATACACCGAAATAAAGCTGCATGCATTTCTGCAACTCTTTACGAAGTACAGGAACAGATTCACCCGAGGTAGAGTTGTTCAAACGATTTAAACGACCCATTGCTCGTTCAATATCTTCGTCACGGGCATCTAATGTGTCAAAGCCTTCACGTAAGCTTTTCTCAATTTGAATACCCGCTGCACGACCAAATACCACAAGATCTAATAGCGAGTTACCGCCTAAGCGGTTTGCTCCGTGCACCGATACGCAAGCGGCTTCACCGCACGCATAAAGACCATCAATAATATGATCTTTACCATCAGCATCAACGTTAATAGCTTGACCACCGATGTTAGTTGGAATACCACCCATCATGTAGTGACATGTAGGGATAACTGGAATCGGCTCTTTAACTGGATCAACGTGAGCAAATGTGCGAGACAGCTCTAGAATACCAGGTAACTTAGCGTTTAGAGTTTCTTCACCTAAGTGATCAAGCTTAAGTAACACATGGTCGCCATCGGGACCGCAACCGCGACCTTCAAGAATTTCCATAACCATTGAACGTGCTACCACGTCACGGCCCGCTAAATCTTTAGAGTTCGGAGCATAACGCTCCATGAAGCGTTCGCCATCTTTATTGATCAGGTAACCACCTTCACCACGACAACCTTCAGTTACAAGGGTGCCCGCACCAGCAATACCAGTTGGATGAAACTGCCACATTTCCATGTCTTGTGCCGGAACACCAGCACGAAGAGCCATACCAGAACCATCACCAGTATTGATAAGAGCATTGGTAGTAGACTGATAAATACGACCAGCACCACCAGTAGCAAGAACGGTTGCTTTTGCTTTAATATAAACTGTTTCGCCGGTTTCAATGCAAAGAGCTATGACACCCGCAACTTGATCTTTCTCGTTTTTAACAAGGTCAACGGCATACCATTCGCTAAGGAATGTAGTACCACCTTTAATATTACCTTGATAAAGCGCGTGTAAAAGTGCGTGACCTGTACGGTCAGCAGCAGCGCATGTGCGGGCCGCTTGAGTTGGATCGTCAGGACCTTTGGACTGACCGCCGAAAGGACGCTGATAGATACGGCCATCTTCTGTGCGAGAAAATGGTAGACCCATATGATCTAATTCAAAAACAGCCTGCGGACCCACTTTACACATATATTCGATAGCGTCTTGGTCACCGATATAATCAGAACCTTTAACGGTATCGTACATGTGCCAGCGCCAATCATCGTTTGGATCGTCAGAAGCAATCGCGCAAGTAATACCACCTTGAGCCGATACTGTGTGCGAACGAGTTGGAAATACTTTAGTTACACAGGCCGTTTTGATACCGCTCTCTGTAAGCTGTAATGCAGCACGCATACCTGCACCGCCGCCGCCAATTACGATGGCATCATAAGCCATAGTTGCAATACTAGTCGCCATTATTTAAATACCCCAGATAATGTCGATGCCCCAAACTAAGTAGACAAACAATGCTAAGAAACAAGCAAGTTGGAATACAAAGCGTACAGCAGTTGATTTAATATAATCAGTTGCAATTGTCCACATACCTATCCAGGCATGGGCAACTGTAGAAAGCAGAGTAAGTACAGTAAAAATACGCACTGCAGTATTAGAAAAGAACTCGCTCCACTGAGCGTAATCGAGTTCAGAATTACCCAATAGATAGGCAATAATAAAAACTGAATACGCGGCAAGGACCACGGCTGAGAAACGCTGGATAAGCCAGTCTGACAATCCACTTCGACTGAAGTTAGTAACACTTAAACCCATACCCAAACTCCTGCAAGAATAACTAGGATGCTTGAAACGATAACGGTAAGAACTGCAGCTTTAAAGCCACCCTCTTTCGTTTCGCCAACACCAAGGTCCATAATTAAGTGTTTGATGCCTGCAACAAAATGAAATGCTAAAGCAGACAGCAAACCCCATGTAATGAAACTACCAAAACCAGTTGTCATTGATTCTTTTGTAGCGGCAAATCCTTCAGCCGACTCTAAAGAGCTGCTTAATGCACTAACAAGAAAAATAATACCGACGAATAAAATTACACCAGCCACACGGTGGGTAATTGATGTTAACGCTGGTAACGGAAAACTGAACTTAGTCAGATCAAGATTTATTGGTCTTTGTTGATTCACGGTTCTATACACTCTCTCTTGTACACCAAAATGATGCGCTCTTACTCGGGCGGGCACGATAGTTGTGCAAAATGTGAATCATAATGCGAACTTACGTGCTTTTTTAGTGCCTTCTTAATTGTTGCGAATTATAGACACAGACGTCGATAAATACAAACGCTAGGCGGGATAAAGCACCTACATTTATAAAGCTTATACGGTCTAAGTTTGATAATAGATTAAACTTTTATGATCTTATCTATATATAATATTAAACTTTTACGGTGTTATCTTAATAATAGATTAAACTTTAAACAATATTAGAAATATTCGACCTTTATCGAATTGTTCTAGAATTGACAATCAGTATTTAGGCTCTATAGTTGGCCGTCTTTTCAACGGTAAGCAGAGTGTAAATCACTCTCATTTTACAAGAGACCCAAAAGGTCTCGGTATCAGAAATTAGTAAATAGGAGGTCATACATGGCTGACAAAAAAGCACATTTAACAATTGACGGGTTAGACGAAACATTAGAATTCCCTATATACGAGGGTACTCTTGGACCAGACGTAGTTGATGTGCGTAGTCTAGTGGCAAAAGGTGTTTTTACTTATGACCCAGGCTTCGTATCTACGGCTTCCTGCGAATCAAAAATCACCTTTATAGATGGTGGCAAAGGTGTCCTGTTACACCGCGGCTATCCTATTGAAGAGTTGGCTGCTCACAGCGATTTTTTAGAAACGTCTTTTCTACTTTTACATGGCGAATTACCTACAGCTGAACAAAAAGAAGAATTTGTAAAAACCATCAGCAACCACACCATGGTTAATGAGCAACTTGTAAGTTTTTTCCAAGGCTTTCGTCGTGATGCCCACCCAATGGCCCTTATGTGTGGCGTTGTAGGTGCTTTATCTGCGTTTTACCACGATTCATTAGATATCAACGACTCAGATCATCGCGACATTACTGCTCACCGCCTGATAGCTAAAATGCCAACTCTTGCCGCTATGGTTTACAAGTACAGCATTGGTCAACCATTTATGTACCCACGCAACGATCTCAGCTACTCTGAAAACTTCTTGCATATGATGTTTAACACTCCATGCGAAGAGAAAGAAATCAGCCCTGTTCTTGCTAACGCCATGGATAAAGTTTTTCTACTTCATGCTGACCATGAACAAAACGCATCGACATCGACAGTGCGCATGGCAGGTTCATCTGGCGCTAATCCATTCGCATGTATTGCGGCTGGTATTGCAGCACTTTGGGGTCCTGCTCATGGAGGCGCTAACGAAGCTGTACTTAAAATGTTAGATGAGATTGGTGACGAGACTCGCATCGATGAATTCCTAGACAAAGCAAAAGACAAATCAGATCCATTCCGCTTAATGGGCTTTGGACACCGCGTTTACAAGAGTTACGACCCACGTGCAGTCGTAATGAAGCAATGCTGTGATGAAGTACTAGCCGAGCTAGGCCTTGAAGATGATCCGATGCTTAAAATGGCCATGAAGCTTGAAAAAATTGCACTTGAAGACGAATACTTCAAAACTCGCGGTTTATATCCAAACGTAGATTTTTACTCAGGTATCATTCTTAAAGCAATTGGTATCCCGACTGAAATGTTTACAGTTATCTTCGCTACCGGCCGAACTCCAGGCTGGATTGCTCACTGGAACGAAATGATTGGTGGTGAATACCGTATCGCTCGTCCACGTCAGTTATATACTGGCCACACTAAACGCGCCTACCCTAAAAAGTAATCGCTTAATTTAAAAAACCGCTTTATTAATAATTGAACCTAATTATTAATAAAGCGGTTTTTTTATATCTTAGAACTTATACGCATTTAGCGATGATAAAGCTCAGGCCTTCAGTAGGGAGCCTGAATATAACTCGTGATACTAATGAAATATACCCAGCTGATTTATCGCATACGACTAAGTATGTTTAAGGCCATCCCTATGGTTATCAAGCCAAGCAATTTATTAATCAGTTACCACTGCAATAAAAAGATACAAAGCACATTCTGATGAACTAGTAACGCTAATGTATAGATATTAACTGTCTGATGTCTTAAATATATGGCTAGGGAAGACTTTATTTATGCATAATACTGGTAAGCTAATATAATTATATTAATCATAAATTATAGGACCCAAAAGATGAAAATTGCATACATAGGTTTAGGTAAAATGGGTTTACCTATGGCATCCCATCTTGCCAATGCTGGCCATGAACTGACTGTATTTAATCGTACTAAAAGTAAAAGCCAGTCTTGGGTTAACCAGCATCCGACACATAAATATGAAAAAACCCCTATAAAAGCGGCCTTAAACTGCTCTGTATTAATATTATGTGTGGGCAATGATGAAGATGTACGTGACACTTTATTTGGCGAATATGGTGCGGCTAAATCATTGACTGAGGGAGCATTAGTAATAGACCACACCACCACTAGTGCAGAACTTGCACGAGAAATGCACAAGAAATTAAAGTTACAAAACATAGACTATGTAGACGCCCCAGTTTCGGGAGGCGAACAAGGCGCCATTGATGGGCAGCTAGCAATTATGTGCGGAGGTGACACTGAAGCCGTGTACAAAACCAAACAAGTGACTGAAATTTATTCTAAAGCATTCAGTCACACGGGGGAATCTGGCACCGGTCAACTGACTAAAATGGTAAATCAAATTTGCATTGCTGGCTTGATACAAGGACTGGCAGAAGGCATAAATTTTGGAGTAAATGCAGGGCTAAATATGCAGAATACGATGAAAATACTAAGTGGTGGTGCAGCGTCTTCTTGGCAAATGATCAACCGCTGCGAGACTATGCTACAAGACAAATACGACTATGGTTTTGCTGTAGACCATATGGATAAAGACCTAGGTATTTGTCTAACTGAAGCCAAAAAACTTAATACTGAACTACCAATTACAAGCCTAGTAAGCGACCGGTATAAAGCTCTGCAAGTACTTGGACATGGACAACTAGACACTTCTAGCTTGCTGAAATTATTAGAATAGCTAGTAAATTAATAGTGCAAGCCGCCATATTAGTCATTAGGTACACCAATTGATAATGACACCACCTGGTTTCGCCCCCCTTCTTTCGCTTGGTATAATGCATTGTCAGCGGTACTAACAAATAATTTGTATCCGTCAGAAGCGTTTGGTATCCAAGCCGCCACACCAAAACTGGCGGTGACATTAATTTTCCCGTCTGCAGTTTCAATATAAGCACTTTCGATATTCGAGCGAGCTTTTTCAGCAAGTTTGCAAGCGTCTTGTTCCGATGTATTTGAGAGCATGTAGACAAACTCTTCACCACCATAACGTGCCACTAGGTCTCCTGATCTACCAGCTTGTTTATCTAGCAAGGTAGCAATAGTCTTAATGCAAGTATCGCCTACCCCATGCCCGTAGGTATCGTTAACTAATTTAAAATTGTCGATATCTATAAATATAATGGCCAAACAATTTTTATCGCGATACGCCCGACGGCATTCTTCTTCTAAACTGCGATCGAAGCGACGACGATTAGCAATTTGGGTGAGTGTATCAGTTAGAGTAAGGGACGTTAACTCATCATTAAGAACTTCAAGTTTACCCATAGCGTCTTCATATAGTTGAGTTCGTTTTGCTACTTGATTCTCAAGAATTAAATTATGGTCACGCTGTAACTCTAAACTCTCATTTTGAACTTTTATACGATGATTTTTTTCTAGGTTGACTTTTGCTTCTAATAAATATGCTCTACGTTGTGCCTTTTCGCGTTTTTTGCGATCTAAGTTGATGCGTAAAGCCAATGCAAATGATAATAATATTAGTTCAATTACCATACCTATCATTTGTGAATAAACTGTAAAAGCGTTAATTGGCAACAACCCTTTTCTCATTAAAACAAATGTCATGGTACCAATAATTAATACTAACCAAGCTAAAGTAAATATTATAGCCGCTGGTACTTTTTTAAAAGTCAGTACTGAGGATATCCATAAAGCGATAATACACGTAAGAAGTGATACAACTCCAAATACAGAGAATACTTTTTCATTTGCAGTGAAAGCCATCAATATTGATAACACACCCCATGCTATTAATGCCAAAGTGGTGGCGTGCAGCATAATGCCACCATATGCCTTGAGGTTTAAGAAGTTGCGCACAAATAAAGTAGCAAACAAAAAAGTTAAAGAGGCAAATGTAACCGTACCAAACTCTAGCAGCCAAGAAGAATGGGGCCAAAGGTAAATTGGGCCTATTCCAGTTAAAGATGTTAAGTAAAAAAGAGTTGCCAACACATAGGCTGAATAGTAAAAATAACTACTGGTACGCAATAAACTATATAAACTCATATTGTATAAAAACATAATAAGCATAGAGCCCAGAATCGCCCCTATTATTAATAGATCGATATTACTATTGGCCTCAAAGACTTCAGCTTTCACAATATCAATTGGCATAATTAAAATATGAGGCGACACCGCCTTTATTAAAACTGTAGTTACCTGTCCACGGCTTAATGACAAATTAAATACTGGATAACGTGATACTTTTTTATTGTATGGCTTTGAGTGCATTAACCCTTGAGGTTCACTGTGCCATACTTCCTTTGTCACTGTATTAAAAGTATAAACTTGTACTCGCTGCAGTGTAGTTAAGCGAATAGCCAATACCCATTGCTCGTCAATAGTGGCTGGAACAATTACGTTAAACTTTAGCCACAGCGCTTGATCTTCAAACGGTATTTTTGATTCGCCATCTTTATAAGGCTGCCAGTTAATCGCAGGGTCTGTGGCGAACAATGTTTGCTGTAGATCCGTTATCACAAAATCGGGCTGGGTAACGGAATAGGAGTCTTGATGGTGATTAAGTGAAATGGATTGAGCTGCATGAGCTTGGGTATACCCAAGTATAAGGACTAAAGGCATTAGCACTAAAACCCCAAGCAAAATTTTACAAAATCGCGAAAGAGCCGTGATCAACACTGCACCTGATGTAATTTCTTTATCTCTTTTAGGTATAAAAACGATATACACACTCTAATATTGAGATCTAAACACTCTAATACTAAACAAATGGTAGCTTGTTGAAGCTAATGTTAATAATAGTTCAATATTTCATGATTGCCTTATATAGCCGGTTACATATAACACCTTAATTAATAGAAATTTAGCATACATTTGCATTAACAATAAAGCATTAGAATGTACGATAATATGGGTGTCAGAATAACCCTAGCTTTTCAGATAGCTCTACTGTCCCATTTTTAGAAGTATCAAGAATGAAAAATCAAAATTCATGCATCTTATGATTCACTGGATTAATTGGGTCAGGTAAATCTAATTTAGCCAACGCTGTCGAATGTAAATTATATGCCACCAACAGACATACGAGTTTACTAAATGAAGACAACATACGCCATAATCTATGCAATGACTTAGGGTTTAGTCATCTAGATAGGTCTGAAAACATACTAAGCATCAGCGAGGTGGCAAAGCTAATGGCCGATAATGGCTAACCCTGATTTAATTAACTGTGTGCAAGCTCTGATCTGAATTTAACTTGATGTTGGCCACCACCAAAATAACTTGCTTGCCATTAAAAGTAAGCGATAACATTTTCAGGCTTAACATGCGATTTTGAAACAGTGGCAATATCGCTTAGCCGAGTATCGGCGATATTACTTCAACTAGGCAGAGAACGAATACACTCAAGTGAATTAAATCCTCCCCAACAATGGTCTAATCTGCCTTCTCAGTTAACTTGAGCTAACCTTCTGCATTACTATAATGATAAATAAGATAAAACTGATCCCCTGCCAAAACATAATGGGGTTACGCTCCATTAAAGGTGCTCGAGTTTTTGATAAAAACACTTTATTTGGATTGCGTAAATCATAGATAAACTCAGACAGTTCTGAATAACGTTTTAACGGATTAATTTGTAATGCTTTTTGCAAAGCATAATCAATCCAGCTTGGAAGCTCAGATTCATCGTCCACTAAACGGCTGTATACCAAACGCTGTTGCTCCTTAGCGCTTCTGGCTTTGGAAACTTCCACACCATAAGGAAAACGCCCTGATAGCATTTCATAAGTCATTACCGCTAACGCGTAAATATCTGATTGCGGTGAGCCCTGCTGACCTAAAAAGTATTCAGGTGCTGAGTAAAGTAAAGTTCCACGCATGACTTCTTCTGTTTTAGAACCTGTTACACCTGCTATATAAGTGGAACCAAAATCAATAATTTTCACCGTATTTGACTGGTCAATCATAATGTTCTGAGGGCGTATATCCTGATGGACCATCTCTTGTCGATGAAATGCTTGCAGTCCTTTAACCACTTGCTCAATAACCACCCTAACCTCTTCAAGGCTTGGCTTAGGGTTATCAATTATCCATTGATGAAGCGAAATACCTTCAATATATTCAGTCACTAAGTACAAATAATTACGCTTACGATTGGGCTCTATAGCTTTAGCTACATGAGGATTATTAACACGTTTGGCAATCCACTCTTCCATCATAAAACGTTCAAGGTAAAGTACATCGTTACGCAATTCTACAGATGGAGTCTTAATCACAACTGTTTGTAGACTGTCTAAATCTCGAGCTAAAAACACATGACTTCGGCTGCTGATATAAATCTCTCGGATAATTTCATAGCCGTCAAAATGCATTCTTGCGGTTAAACTGGGGGGTACTGGCAATCTCGTTAGTTGCTGTACTTCGTCTAACTGATAATTAGGGACATTATCTACCTGCACAATTTGAATACTTAAATTATCGTCACTGCCCTGTGACATAGCTTGCTTGATTATTTCATTGGCTGCTAAGTTTAATGACTCGGCATTTTCTATTTCTTGGGCCATTTTCTGACCATCAATAAACTCATAAACACCATCGGTGCAAATTATAAATATATCGCCTTTTTCAATTGACTGACTTTGATAGTCAATTTCTAATGTTTGGTTAATTCCCAATGCGCGAGATAGATAACTCACATCAGCAGACACTACTCGTCGATGGTCTTCAGTGAGCTGCTCTAATTGGCCGCCTAATAAACGATAAATACGGGTATCACCCGAATGAAAAAGATGAGCTGTATTAGACTTTAAAACTAAGGCACTAAAGGTACAAATATAACCTTTGTCTTTTTCGTATCGATAAGGACTGTTGCGTGTTTGAGCAAACAGCCATGAGTTAATGGACCTAACTACTTTTTGCACAGAGGATTTAACCGACCAAGATTCTGATGTGCAGTAGTAATCGTCTAAAAAGCTTGAGATAGCCGTTTGACTGGCTATTTGACTGACCTGGCTAGAACTTATGCCGTCTGCCATTGCAAGCACAATACCCTTAGCACTTAACAAAGGTTCTTCTGGAATTAAACTGCCCATAAAATCTTGGTTAATAGGTTTCACACCTTTGTTGCTTGCACTACCAATACTCACTCCAAGTGGATGATTCACCTTTTAACTCCTATTAGAATACCGTCATAACATTTATTATAATATAACAATAAAAAAGGCCCCGTAACGTTTATTACGGAGCCTTGATATTAACCGTTTAACTTAATTAAGCAGCGTTGATATTTTTAGATGTTCTAACGTGTGTGTAATACAAAGGTAAACCTACCAAGCACAATCCACCGAACAAGTTGCCTAAAACAGTAGGGATTTCGTTCCATACTAGGTAATCATAAATAGTGAATTCACCACCCATAATCATTGAAAATGGGAATAAGAACATGTTAACAATTGAGTGCTCAAAACCCATGAAAAAGAACAGCATAACAGGCATCCACATGGCGGCCATTTTAGCCCCGGCTGAGGTTGAGATCATCGCACCTACAACGCCCATAGAAACCATCCAGTTACAAAGCATGCCGCGGATAAAAATAGTGATCCAACCGCCAACGCCTTGCTCTTGATAACCCAGAGTCCGAGACTCGCCAATTGTGGCTACTTTTGCCGCAACTGCGCCGCCATCTATTGCATAACCATATGTTAAAATAAATGAGACCATAAATGCAGTCGTCATGGCACCAGCAAAGTTACCTACAAAAACCAAACCCCAGTTGCGTAAAATTCGTGCCGGAGTAACTCCTGGGCGTTTATCAAGGTAGGCCAAAGGTACTAACGTAAACACACCCGTTAACAAGTCAAACTTCATCAAGTAAAGCATAATGAAACCGACGGGGAAAAGCAGTGATCCAACTAATAAACTGCCTGTTTGAACAGCAACAGTAATTGCGAATACAGCAGCAAGGCCTAATATGGCACCGGCCATAAAAGCTCTAATAAGTGTGTCTCTGGTTGACATAAAGACTTTCGATTCGCCGGAATCCACCATCTTGGTGACAAACTCACTGGGTTCTAGATAGGACATGCTGATACTCACTTTTTTAAGGTTGGTTTAATTACTTCTTAGCATTAAAGATGCCAAGTCTATAAGTCATTGATTTATATGGTTAATACTTAATTTCAAAGGAGAAATTGTTATTTAAAGAAACGAAAATAATGCAGTAAATCTATTTAAGTTAAAATATGCACCAAAATTTAACACGTCAAAAGTTGGTGTATTTAATTATTAGCCACAATTGTGTGCAATGGACTTATTTAGAGATGCGCGCGCACTAAGATTGATCACCATGTTTTGTAAGGTAAAAACTTACCATTTAACGTTAAGATCACACGGTCGCCCTTGGGGTTCTCTTCTTTGTCTACATGCATTGAAAAATCGATGGCGCTCATGATGCCGTCACCAAATTTTTCTTGAATCACTTCTTTTAAGGTTTCGCCATAGACACCGACAACTTCATATAAGCGATACACTAATGGATCTTGTGGAACCGCTTTATCCCATTCTTTAGTTGGGTATTCCATTAGCACAGCCTTAGCCTCGGCAGACAAACCTATATAGGCTACTAATTTTTCGGCCACTTCTTCAGGACAGCTGTTCATACCCAAGCAAGCAGAAGTCGTCCAAACAGTGGACATGCCCGCTGCTTCAGCGATACTTTCCCAAGTTAATGATTTCTCTTTCTTTAAAGTAAATATGGCTTCTGTAACATCAATCTTCTTCATTGCGATTTCCTTAAAATGACGGTGTCATACATAAACTTAACTAATTGGACTCATTAATGGTGCAATTTCACCTCAATAGAGATGTTGTAAATTCTCGAGTTAAAATTACTACAATCT
>JBLHVV010000058.1:0-18858 GCA_047628755.1 Crocinitomicaceae bacterium
CTTGGGGGTGACGACCTGCTTTCCCTTTGCCTAAAAGCGATAAGCCGTTTTAGTCATTACTTTAGACATTTCAGTCATTATTTTTTTAATCGGTGCAGGAAGTTCAACACCACCTGATTCTTTGGCTACTTCTGCATGCCTTTGCTCATCTTCAAACATCGTATTTAAGATGGCTCTGCTCTTAAGATCGTTTTTAGGTAATTCTGTAAAGTGGCTTTCTAAATGCGTGCATACTTGATCTTCAGTGGCTGCCACAAACCCTAGGCTCCATTTATCACCTAATGCCCCTGCCAGTGCGCCAATGCTATAAGACATACCATAAAATAAAGGGTTCAAAAGACTTGTTCGGCCATTTAGCTGATGTATACGTTGCTCACACCAAACCAAGTGATCAATTTCTTCTTCAGCGGCTTCTTCCATTGCTTCACGAATACCTGGTAGACGTGCAGTAAGGGATTGCCCTTGATACAAGGCTTGAGCGCAGACTTCTCCCGTGTGATTAATCCTCATCAGTCCGGCAGCATGTTCTTTTTCAGAATCGTCTAGGGGAAGTTCTTCAACAGAGATGGCAGGAGACAGCCTATGGGCGCTTGCTGCTTTAGTCACTAGTGTTTTTAAGCTGTTATCAATGTGAGATATAAAATAGTCCAGCGGAGTTAATGAGCGCATATCAGAGTATCCATATTATTTGCATATATTTTACTCGTAATATTAAATAGTTGCATGCAATGAATGCATATTTAAATCAAATTATTTGTCATGCATGCATTGCAATGTGCTTGATCAAAACTGCTTGTAATGCTCTAGCAGTGACCGGTTTTGCTATAACCTGATGTATACCAGTATCAATTACAGAATGATTTTGGCTGGTAATACCAGAGCCAGTTAGCATAATCTTTATTATATTTTGATTGATTTCAGGGTCATTTTTAATTTTAGACGCAAGCTGAAAGCCATCCATTATTGGCATGTCCTGATCAATTATTATCACGTCGTATGGGCTGTCAGTATTATTATGATTTCTTAATAATGCGAGGGCCTCTTTACCATTGTAAGTTGTGTCTGCATGGGCGCCCCAGCTTTGAGTATATTGCTGGATTACAGACCTGAATGTTCGGTTGTCATCAACGATTAAAATCGAAAGTCCATTTAAGGTATTTGGTAAGGCTTTAGGTTGCGTGTTTTTGCTGGGGCTTGCAGCCATAGAAAATCGTATACTAGTACCTATATTGGCATTACTCTCGATATAAAAATCTTCTTGTAGTGCCTCTATAATACTTTTACTAAGAAATAATCCAAAATCAATATTTTCAATGTCCATTGTGGGATTTTCAGTGGGGTTATGATTGGCTAAAACTTGCTTTAAAGTATCTTTAGAAATGCCTTGGCCAGAATCTCTAATCGTAAATAAAAGTTTATCCTGATAAGCCGTGTTTACCCAGTAAGCTCTAATTTCAATTTCACCATTTTTTGTATGTGTCAGAGCATTTAATAGTAGGTTGTCTATGACTGTATTAAGACGCTCTTCATCACATATGACTTTTGCAGGTATTTTAGAGTGGATATTGAGAATAATTTCCACATGGTTTTGCTCAGCTAAGGGTATATGTGCATCGATTATTTTCTCAATTACCGATATAAGATCGAACTCCTGTAAATCAAGTTGAAGTTTTCCAGTTTGTATTTTCCCAGTGTCACTTACTCGGTTAATTAAACGCAGTAAATCATTCCCTGATTGTTCGATAGTTGAGAGGTAATTACGCTGTTGCTGACTTAAAGGCGTGTCTTTTAGTAATTCACTCATACCTAGAACACCATTCATTGGTGTTCGAAAACTATGACTCAACTTAGCTAAAAATGTAGACTGGTTTTTTTTCTCAACAAAACTTTCATTTGAAATTCTTTGTTGAAAATAAGGAGCTACAATACTTAAACTTGCAAATGTTATGGTCAGTACCATGCCATAAATTTCCAGCATATTAAGAGGAGGTATAATGATATTAGGATCAATAATATATAATAATTGCCAGCTATTACTAATAAAAAACAGTAGACAAGCAATAAGCATTGCTTTGCTTGTTTTTAACGCATTGTAGCTAGCAAATAGAATGGGGATTAAACTAGCAGCAAGTAAGCTTGAATATGAAACAGTACTTAATAAAATAGTTAAAAGAACTAATATAAGAGCTGTAAAAAAATTCTTATTAGATAATAAGTTCTGTCGATATTCGTTAGAATCAAAACTGCAAAAAGCCAACATACAAGCCACTAGCCATGGACTTATTGTATTGAACATAATCATCCACTCTGGTTTGAATTGAGAGGGTGAGTGGCTCATAATATACAGCGCTGCAACCGTCGACATAATAATAATTAAATAATGTCGAATATGATTATGAGATTGAATAATCAATAAGTGTAAAATTATAATAAAGAATGTGGTAGAAACAGATGCACCAATTAACTGTTGATAAAAAATCAAGTCATCAGTGTAATGATTCATATCTTGCAGTTTTGCGTCAAGTTTAGTGGTGGCAGGTGCTTTTATTCTTAGGTATATAAAAATGTCAGACGAACTCTCAAACGCTAATATCAATGAAGAATGTGCCGCCAGTACTGAGTTATTTTTCACTTGATTAAGGTAAGACCATTCACCATTAGTTTTTGAGTATGCCGCTTCAATTATAATGTTTTTAGGTGCCAGTGATAGAGCAAGCTGTAATGTACTTTTAAAAGGATTAATAACTCGCATTCTAAGCCAGTAAACTTGATTGCTTTCTAGAACCGCTCCATGATTCAATTGAGTAAAGTTGCTATCTGAGCGTGCTTGTAGTTGGCCTAAACTTAGCTCTTGATAACTGGCCTTGAGCCATTGGATACTATCACTTAACTGAATCTTAAAAGGTCCGGACGCTAATATAATCGCACTTGGGCCATTTATATCGGTGTTAACAGGGGTGTCGTCAAGCGGTATGCTTGCAAAGCAATTGCTGCACAACAGGTAGATCAAGAATGTAGATGCAAAAAGACGCAACATAAAGAATTCTAATTAACTCAGGATAATGGTAACTAGGGTAATAGTATCGTCATGAATAGTAAAGAAAGCGAAAAACGAAGGTAATTTGAAAATAAATCAGCCCATAGTATAGTGAGCTGATTTTTTTCAACAGTGTGCTTCGAAAAACTATTTACGCTTTACCTTGCTCACGAGCAATGGCGCGGTAGGCAATGTCAGTTCGATAGAAGCTATCTTTCCATTTTATTTTGGTTGTTAAATCGTAAGCACTTTTTTGTGCCTCGGTTACGGTATTACCCAATGCTGTGGCACACAATACACGACCGCCATTGGTGGTCACTTCGCCAGCTGCATTTAACTTAGTGCCCGCATGGAATATTTTTTCGTGGTCAGCTTGAGTTTCGGGTAAGGTAATTACATCACCTTTATTATAAGACTCAGGATAACCACCTGCAGCTACCACAACACCAATAGCAGCACGAGAATCCCAGCTAGCTGTTTTATCCGCTAGGCCACCTTTTTCACAAGCAGCTAGACAAAGGTCCACTAAATCAGATTGCATGCGCATCATAATTGGCTGTGTTTCAGGATCACCAAAACGGCAGTTATATTCGATAACTTTAGGCGTGCCATCAGCATCAATCATCAATCCAGCGTATAGGAAGCCGGTGTAATCATTACCTTCAGCTTTCATTCCTTCAACAGTGGGAATAATAACTTCTTTCATAACACGGTCATGAATTTCTTGAGTCACAACAGGAGCGGGAGAATAGGCACCCATACCACCAGTGTTTGGACCAGTATCGCCGTTACCAACACGTTTATGATCTTGGCTAGTGGCCATTGGCAAAATGTTATCGCCATCTACCATTACAATAAAACTGGCTTCTTCACCAGCTAAAAACTCTTCAATAACCACACGACAACCGGCTTCACCAAATGCGTTACCAGAAAGCATGTCTGTAACAGCATCTTCAGCTTGCTTGAGTGTTTCAGCTACAATGACACCTTTACCTGCTGCAAGGCCATCGGCCTTAACAACAATGGGTGCGCCCATCTTTTTAAGGTAAGCAAGAGCCGGTTCAACTTCAGTGAAGTTCTGGTAATCACCGCTAGGAATTTTGTGACGAGCAAGAAAGTCTTTAGTAAATGCTTTAGAGCCTTCTAACTGTGCAGCGCCTTTTGAAGGACCAAATGCTTTTAAGCCTTTAGCTTCAAAAAAGTTAACAACACCCTCAACCAACGGAGCTTCAGGCCCAACAATAGTTAATTCACAATTGTTATCTTTAGCAAACGCTGACAGCTTTTCAAAGTCTAAAGGATCGATATCAACATTTTTTAGTTTGTTTTCAATGGCGGTGCCAGCGTTACCAGGGGCAACAAATACAGTTTCAACAGAAGGATTTTGTGCCGCCTTCCAAGCAAGGGCGTGTTCACGACCGCCTCCGCCGATTACTAATACATTCATGTGTTTTCCTTTTTAACCCTTCTACTTTTAAGACAGAAGTTTAACGTTTAAAACCAGTAAAGCCGCAAACATAATTTGCGGCTTTGAATTCTTTAAAAAAACTTCAACAAAGCGAGAGGGCTAAGCAGCCCTCTCGCTTTTATCAATGGCGGAAGTGGCGCATACCTGTGAACACCATAGCCATGCCTGCTTCATCGGCAGCGGCAATAACTTCGTCATCTCGAATACTGCCACCCGGTTGAATCACCGCTGCAATACCCGCTTTAGCTGCGTTATCTAGGCCGTCACGAAATGGGAAGAATGCATCACTTGCCATTACAGACCCTTGAACTTCAAGGCCAGCATGTTCGGCTTTAATCGCGGCGATGCGAGCAGAATTGACACGACTCATTTGACCAGCGCCTACACCTACCGTTTGACGATTTTTTGCATAAACAATAGCGTTTGATTTAACGTATTTAGCCACTTTCCATGCAAAGATTAGATCATGCATTTCTTTTTCTGTGGGTTTGCGTTTAGTTACCACAGTTAAGTCGTCTGCTGTGATCATACCGTTGTCACGGCCTTGGACTAATAAACCACCATTTACTCGTTTAAAGTCGAATGCGTCTAGGCGTTCTGGAGCCCATTCACCTGTTTCTAAAACACGAACGTTTTTCTTAGCAGCTAATACTAATTTTGCATCGGCGCTGATTGAAGGCGCAATGATTACTTCTACAAATTGACGCTCTGCGATTGAAGCCGCTGTTTCCCCATCAAGTTCGCGGTTAAACGCGATGATGCCGCCAAATGCTGATTCTGTATCAGTAGCAAAGGCTAGGTCATAAGCCTCTTTGATACCGTTTGTTGAAACGGCAACACCGCAAGGGTTGGCGTGTTTAACAATTACGCATGCAGGTTTAACAAAAGATTTTACACATTCTAAAGCGGCATCTGTGTCAGCCACATTGTTGAACGATAATTCTTTCCCCTGAATCTGAACAGCGGTAGAAATAGACGCTTCTTTTGATGTGGCTTCTTTATAGAATGCGGCTTTTTGATGAGGGTTTTCGCCGTAACGCATGTCTTGTGCTTTGATGAATTGAGTATTGAAGGTGCGTGGAAAAACACCCATGTCATCTGTGCTTAATTCTTCAGCTTGTTGATTGATACGACCAAGGTAGTTAGCAATCATGCCATCGTAAGCCGCTGTATGTTCGAATGCTTTTAATGCTAAATCAAACCGTAGCTTATAAGTTAGGCCATTATTTTGGTCTAGTTCATTAAGTACTGCCGAATAGTCAGATGCGTTAACAACGATACCAACATGGGCATTGTTTTTAGCGGCTGAACGGACCATGGTTGGCCCACCTATATCAATATTTTCGATAGCGTCTGGCAGAGTACAATTTGGATTGGCAGTGGTAGCTTCAAACGGGTAAAGGTTTACTACCACTAAATCGATTGGGTTGATGCCATGTTCAGACATTACTGCGTCGTCCTGTCCACGACGGCCTAATACACCACCGTGAATTTTAGGGTGTAGGGTTTTAACGCGACCATCCATCATTTCAGGAAAGCCAGTGTAATCAGATACTTCAACGGCGCTTACGCCATTGTCACATAGCAGTTTGTAAGTGCCACCGGTGGACAGTATTTCTACGTCTTTGGCTGCTAATGCTTTTGCGAATTCAACAATGCCTGATTTATCAGAAACACTGATTAGGGCGCGACGTACGGGTGTGATTGCAGATGCCATAATTTGATCAATTAGTCAGTTTTGATGATTGTAAACGCAAAGACGCTGCAAAAGCAGCGTCTTGAGAATGTGTCGATTAAGACTAAAGCATTCCGTATTGCTTAAGTTTTTTACGCAATGTTCCGCGGTTTAAACCTAACAGCACAGAGGCTTTTGTTTGATTATCTTTAGTGTAACGCATAACTACTTCTAGTAATGGCGCTTCAACTTCAGACAATACTAAGTCGTAAACTTCGGTAACGGGTTGGCCGTCCAACTGTGCGAAATAGCTTTCTAAAGCCTTCTCAACACTGTCTCGTAAAGTTTGGGTGTTATCTGCAGGTAACATTACGTTTTCTGCTGGATTTTGATCTGTTGCCACATTTGATTCGTGGGTACTCATGCCGCTGTTTCCTTGCCCAATGATTGAGTAAAAAAAGTGTGTATTAAAGTTATCTGTTCTTCAGGCGTTTCCAGCTGGTTAAACTGACGACGGACATTTCTGTCATTGTCGTGTGCCTGAAGATACCAACCCACATGTTTGCGCGCTATGCGCACACCCATAAATTCGCCGTAAAATTCATAAAGCGCTGACATATGGTCAAGCAATATAAGTTTCACTTCTAATAATTTAGGGGCCTCAAGTGTTTGGCCTGTTTTTAAAAAGTGTTGAATTTCTCGGAATATCCATGGCCGGCCTTGGGCTGCTCGCCCTAGCATTACGCCGTCCGCTTGCGTGTATTCTAATACCTGCTTGGCTTTTAAAGGTGTTGTGATATCACCGTTGGCCAGCACAGGAATAGATACCTGCTGTTTAATCGTTTTAATGGTGTCGTATTCCACATCACCTTTATAACCACAGCTTCGAGTCCTTCCATGAACAGCTAAAGCAGCAATGCCTGCTTGCTCAGCCATTAATGCAATTTTAGGTGCATTTTTATGGTCTGGAGCCCAACCTGTGCGCATTTTTAAGGTAACGGGCACATCTACTGATGATACAACAGCCTGCAATATTTCTTTTACCAGCGCTTCATCTTTCATAAGCGCGCTGCCAGCCGCCTTATTGCATACTTTTTTAGCTGGGCACCCCATGTTAATATCAACAATTTGAGCACCATGCTTAACCGCCATAATGGCTGCATTCGCCATCATATGTGGATCTCCACCGGCAATCTGTACCGATATTGGACCCACTTCCCCTTGATGATCTAGTCGAGTTTGTGATTTACGAGTGTTCCATAAATTCACGTCACTGGTGACCATTTCACTAACAACCAATCCGGCCCCTAGTCTTCGACATAATTGCCTAAACGGGCGGTCGGTGACACCTGCCATTGGAGCTAGCACCACGGGTGTATCAATTTGGTACTGGCCAATTAGGAACATATACGTCAAGTTGGTTGTTTTTTGCTCTAGCAAGGGGCGGGTATGATACTCGAGAACGAGTGGCGGCGAAAGTCTTGACAGGGCAACAATTGATCTATTTTGTTGTTTATTTTTCCAACAAAAATAAAAATTGAGTGTCAACATCTCTGTTGGATATTTTACGTCATTAATTTGATTTTTTTAGTCAACAGATTGTGAATTTTTGAGTTATTTAGCAGGGCACCTAACAAGGCGGTACTAATACGTCGATACTCTTTTATAAAAGAAATATAGCAGATCTCGTTCAAGGGGCTAAAAAACGCACGCTGTAGTTATTGGCACGAGAGCCCGGATCTTGAATTTCTAGGGCAATATGTATAGGTGTTTCCACGGGCATTAGTTTTAACCCTGACGCTTCTCCTGCTAGGTATTCGGCTGGAGCGAACAATCTATGTGCAACAGGCTTGTCATTAAAGTCAGTAAAGGTCAGCTCTAACTTTGGAAACGCTTGTTTGTAACTGGCATGATTGATAAATAACACATCCACAGTTAAAGCATTTTGGTATTTAGGATGAGAGCTTACTTGAGGACTGGCGGTAGTCTGGATTTTAGTTAAATCATAAGTAGACGGTAATATACAATCCAGCTGCTCACATACTAGCTGATACCAAGGGCGCATACTTTCTTGTCGAGCCCATTGTTCAAAATTAAAGTAGCTTAACTGAGCCGTTAACGACATAACTAAAGATAAACATGCAAATGCCCACAGCCAAAATTTTCCGCGACTAGGCCTCTCTGGCAGACTCAGGTCCAGCGGGTCAACTTCTATATAGCTGAAGGTTTGCTTAGCGACTTTAGGTGTAACTTGTTTTGAAAATTTTGGTTTTGGGGTAGCTTCGTCCTCACTATCATTTAATAAATCTTGAGCCCAAGATTCATCATCTTTTGCTGTGCCTCTTGCTGCAGCTTGTACCTCTGCCAGGTCATTTAAATCATTGAAAAAAGGATCTTCTGTATCGTCAAGATTTATAGACATAAAATCATCAGAAATTTCCACAGAACTGCTTTTAACCTGCTCATCAAACATGTCGTCATGAATTAAGCCGCTTTCGCCTTCCATATCATCGTGAATAAGGTCTGAATCTGTATCTAGCTCGTTAAAAGCATCGCCAAATCCATCTTTATCAGCAGGCTTTTCAAATAACTGTTTCGAAAACATATCCTGGGTGCGATCATCTTTCGAGCTTGTGTCTTCCTTTTCTTTTTGGAAATAATCACTGGCACGAAAAACATGCAGACAGGCACCGCAGCGCACGGCACCTCTGGCAATTGCAAGCTGGGCGGGGGTGACCCTAAATGTAGTGTCACATTTAGGGCATTGTGTAATTTGAGTTTTTTCCATGGCGCTGTTTTCTGTGTGCCTCTAATCTCTAATTAAGTTTTACGCTGGGCATGAATCCTTACCCAGCCGTCTTGTTCTTCAATGCTAATTACAGTGCACTCTTCTTCATATGCTTTGGCAACATCTTGTGCCTGACTTGCCAAAATACCAGATAATACCAGCAGTCCGTCGGGTAGCAAGTATGACAATATAGAATCTTTAAGTTCAACTAATGGCCCAGCTAATATATTGGCCAGTACAATTTCTACTTTTATCTTAGGTGAATCTTCAGGTAAGTGAAACGAAATACTGTGCGTATCGAGGCGGTTACGTTTTGTATTTTCATAGCTGGCAGAAATGGCTTGGGGGTCAATATCTATTCCTACTAATGATTTACCCCCAAGCAACATGGCGGCGATACCAAGGATACCGCTGCCACAGCCAAAATCGAATATATTTTTTCCTTCAATATCGGCTGAGTCTAACCATTTCAAGCACATTGACGTAGTTGGGTGGGTGCCTGTACCAAATGCTAAACCTGGGTCCAACTGTAGATTAATGGCAGTAGGGTCTTCTGGTTCTAGCCAGCTTGGACAAATCCATAAGCGCTTACCAAATGGCATGGGCTTAAATGTATCCATCCATTCTCGCACCCAATCTTTATCTTCAACTAATTCAATCTTGTAGTTTGGAAACTCGCGCTGATATTCTGTTTGATACAATTCAGACAGTTGCTTTATTTGAAATTCAAGTGGTTGCTCAGCATCAAATAAAGCGATTAGCGTTACTGTACTCCAAAGTGGGGTAGTACCTATCTTAGGTTCGTAAATAGGCTGGTCGGTTGATTCACTCTCCCTCATAGTGACTGCTTGTGCGCCAATGGCCATAAGCAAATCTTCTATCTCAGTAGTTTGCTCGGAAGGTACTTCTAAAATGGCTTGAATCCACGGCATGTTTGGCTACTTTCTATCGGCATAGCAAAGAATTACTTTGCGTTTATTTTGGTAAAGGGTGTAAGCAAAGAATTACTTTGCGAGCCTGTTAGTAAGGAAGTGTATATTGACACTGCCCTGTTCAAATTCTTTACTTTTGATTAGATCCTGGTGCAAAGGGATATTACTTCTAATGCCACCAATTACCATCTCGTCTAAAGCATTGCGCATGCGTAAGCGAGCACTTTCCCTGTCATCGCCATAGCTTATGACTTTACCTACAAGCGAGTCATAATAGGGCGGAACACTATAGCCATTATATAAGTGAGAATCTACACGAATACCAAACCCTCCCGGAACATGGAACTGAGTAACGGTTCCTGGGCTAGGGGTAAATGTAATGGGGTCTTCTGCATTTATACGGCACTCAATGGCGTGGCCCCTAATTTTTATGTCGCTTTGTTTAAACGAAAGCCCTAATCCAGACGCTATGCGCAACTGTTCCTTAACTATATCTATACCAGTGATCATTTCGGTAACAGGGTGCTCAACCTGAATACGGGTGTTCATCTCTATAAAATAAAATTCGCCTTCCTGGTATAAAAACTCAAACGTACCAGCGCCTTCATAGCCAATGTCGTTACAAGCTTGAACACAGCGTTTGGCCACTTTGTCTCGTAGCTTTTGTGGAATATTGGGGGCTGGAGCTTCTTCTATAACTTTTTGATTGCGTCTTTGTATCGAGCAATCGCGATCACCCAAGTGGACTGTATGACCTTTGCCATCTGACAAAATTTGAATTTCAATGTGACGAGGGGTTTCTAAAAATTTTTCTAAATAAACTTTATCACTGCCAAATGCCGCTTTGGCTTCGCTTTGGGTTAAATAGATAGCAGCAGATAGAGCCGCTTCGCTGTTAACCACTTTCATGCCACGGCCACCACCACCAGCGGCCGCTTTTATTATTACAGGGTAACCAATTTCTTCGGCTGCTTTTTTCACATCAAAATCTTTTGTTATGGCGCCAGTGCCGGGGACAGTTGGAATACCAGCCTTTTTCATCGCGTCTCGCGCTGATACTTTGTCCCCCATAATACGGATAACAGCAGCACTGGGACCAATAAATTTAAAACCAGATTCTTCAACCTGTTCGGCAAAGTCATCACGTTCAGCTAAAAAACCATAACCAGGGTGAATGGCTGTGGCGTCGGTTACTTCGGCGGCGCTTAAAATAGCTGCCGCATTTAAATAACTGTGAGTGCTTTGATTTGGACCAATGCAGACGCTTTCGTCGGCTAAGCGAACATGCATTAAGTCGCGATCTACTGAACTATGAACAGCTACAGTGGCAATGCCCATCTCTTTACAGGCTCGCAAAATTCTTAGAGCGATTTCACCGCGATTAGCAATTACAACTTTTTTAATCAGTGTGCTCATAAAACCCTTTTAATCTGTCACAGACACCATTCATTTGGCGTTAAACGATAGTAAATAAAGCTTGGTCAAATTCAACCGGTGCACCGTCATCAGCTAAAATAGCTTCTATTACGCCAGATTTATCAGCTTCTATTTGATTCATCATCTTCATGGCTTCAATAATGCAAATCACTTCGCCCTTTTTAACTGCTTTTCCTACTTCTGCAAAGGTGGGAGAACTCGGGGATGGTGAAGTATAAAATATACCCACCATTGGAGATTTAACTACGTGACCTTTATTAATGGGCTTGGCTTCATTGTGCACATCATTGTTGGCTTGAAGGCTGGAGTTTTGAACTAATGGAGTGTCTAAAATTACTTGCCCAGTTAATTGTCGTTTTAAAAAAATGCGGGATTCACCCTCAGACACTTCTAGTTCAGACAGTGATGAGCTTTCCATGATTTCAATAATGTCTTTTATTTTTTGGATATCCATCATGTTATGACTTCTCCAGTTGGCAAAGAGCTGCTTGCAATGCGAGTTCGTAACCCTGAATACCAAGGCCGCAAATGACACCAACCGCGATGTCGCTAAAATAACTATGGGCACGGAACTCTTCCCGTGCATGAACATTTGAAATATGAACTTCAATAAAGGGAATACTAACCCCTAAAATTGCATCTCTTAATGCAACGCTAGTATGGGTAAAAGCGGCTGGATTGATGATTATAAAATCAATGCCTTCTGTACGCGCTTCGTGAATGCGCTCAATTAATTCGTATTCGGCATTACTTTGAAAAGATAAAACATGATGGCCAGCATCGTGTGCAACTTTTGTCAAAATTTGATTAACGTCGTCTAGAGTCTCAGCACCATAAAGCTCAGGCTCGCGAGTGCCAAGCAAATTTAAATTAGGACCGTGTAAAACTAGAATGGAAGCCATGTGAGTACGCTATTTTTATTAAGGATTAAGCTAGTTTGCCTAAAGCGTGTAGTACTGTCTACAGCAGTTGTTCCGCTGACAGCAAAAACCTGAAACCCTTGGCATTTAGAGTGTGAACCGGTATAGGATTGGCTGATAACCGGGTAAGACTCCGTGATTTAATCACCTTCCACATATAATTGGACATTATTACGGCCTTGTTTCTTGGCGGCGTATAATGCTTTGTCAGCTTGTTCAACTATAAAGTCGGCATTGCTGCTATCAAAGCTGCATATACCACATGAAAAACTCACTTTAAATTCGCTATCGCCAGCACTGTGTTCTAGCTGACTGAATACTTCTCTAATATCGTTCATAAAATGAAGTGCATCTTCAGCAGTTGTATTGGGCAGAATAACGGCAAATTCTTCGCCTCCATATCTGCCAACGCTGTCCGTTTTTCTAAGGCGCTGTTTTAGAAAAAGTGAAAGAGCCGAAATTACTTTGTCACCCACAGGATGGCCATAGTTATCGTTCACCTTTTTGAAAAAGTCGATGTCTACCATGGCGAAGCAAAGTTTGCTGTTATGCTCAGATGCAAAACGGCAAGCCATACTCAACCGATCAAGAATATGTGTGTGATTGTACAAACCTGTCAGGCTATCTCTGACGATTAGACTGTTTAAAACTCTTGCTCGGTTGCCGCGGTTTTTTACGGTAGTGGATAGATGAATAGGATCCACTGGTTTTGTTAAAAAATCATCACCACCTTGGCTCATGGCGTCTAATTGTTTGTTTTTGTCTTCTTCGCCTGATAAAAACAGTATGGGTATGCGAATGTATTCTGGCTGCTGACGAATAACGGAAGCCAGCTCTGTGCCTGTGCAGCCCGGCATGTACATATCCATAACAATAATTTCTGGATTAAATGATTCTATAGAGTTTAATATTTCCATGGGGTCTGTTATCGCGAGGGTTAGCATACCGGCATTGGATAATGCCTTTTCGCAATATAATGCTTGGCTGCGAGAATCATCTACTACTAATACCTTATAGGGGTCTTCTGCATGGTCGCCATAAAACTGTTCAACTGCTCGAATAAGGATTGGCACTGAGGGTTTTACAAAAAATTGCACACTACCAGCACGTGATGCCCCTAGCCGTTCTTGCAGGGATACCGTTTCATGATGAGAAACAAATATTTTGGGAACATCGTCTTGGTGTTGCTTACGATATTCCTCCATGAGCTTTAAGCCTTGAGATGGACCGTCAAAATCTATGTCGATAATGAAAGCACATGGTGTGTACTTGTCCACCAGAGAGTTAAATTGTTCCTTGCTGCTAACAATATGGTTTTCTATACCAAAGTGGCCTAATTGTTCAATAAGCTTATTGGCTAGATCAGGTTGCACAGCAATGAAAACAGGACATATTTTAGGGAGTATTCGCTCGGCAGGGCGGTCGTCACTTTTTCTAATTGAGATTTCTCCCAATCCCGACAGCTCTTTATTTAGTAATGAAATCAGTGATGGACTAATTTCAGGAAGTTGATCTTGGGCTTGATTCAACAGCGATAGGATCTCATTACTTTGGCTGGCTTGGTCATGAGCATTGAACTTATGCGCCTGCTCTTGAAGTTTTTTTGCAGCTACACCAAGGTCATTAATGACCTCGGGCGTAAGTGGGTGCTCACTTACAATGCGCCAGCGACTAATGAGAGATCTCATTTGGTTTGTTACACGTTGGGCAAAATGCCTCTTTAAAGCATCAGATGCGGACTCTTGTTCGGTATGACTCATTATTTGAAGTTGAATTTCCTTTACTACATACCTTAACCATAGCTAAAAAAATTGAAGCTGGGAGAAAATAGTGACATTTTCAGCGGAATGCTAACGCTCACCTATAGTTAAGGAGTAAATGATTTTACAAACTTCTTTTTACTGGATGTAAGTGTGTATCAATCAAAGGAAAGAATACAAAAACTAACCTGGCTAATGTTATTAGCCAGCGCTTTTGCATGCCTTGTGATTGCAAAAGCCCCCATACATTTGATTACGCCAGATTTAGTTAAGTTAGCAAAACAAATGTATGGAGAAGGGGTTGAAGATCAGCTTTCTAATTGGGGGCAGCTGATAATAGACAATAGCGACTCAAAAGATATGGAAAAGCTAAAGAGAATAAATGCTTATTTTAACAATAACATTGCCTTTGTTAGCGACGACAAGCATTGGAATACAGAAGACTATTGGGCTACGCCATTAGAGAGCATAGGAACAAAAGGTGGTGATTGTGAGGATTTTGTAATTGCCAAGTATTTTTCATTGATTCAGGCAGGCATAGCAGAAGAAAAGCTGCGAATTACTTATGTTAAAGCGATAAAGCTCAACCAAGCTCATATGGTATTGGCCTACTATGCTACTGCGCGATCAGAACCACTTATATTAGATAATTTAACCCCAAGAATTCTATTAGCGTCTCAACGCCGGGACTTGTCGCCTGTGTACAGCTTCAATGGATTAGGTATGTGGTTAGAGCGCATGAAAGGCAGTAGCATAAGAATAGGAGATCCAAACCGGCTAAATATGTGGATGGATTTATTGGTTAGAATGAGTGAGCAAAAAATGGAACCTTGGTTGCAGCTTCCTGCTGGCAATATTAAATAGTATTTAATGAGTTATGATGCAAGCCTATGAAAAGAATATACAGTAAAAGGTATCCATAATATGAGCATTCGACGTCAGCTGGCGATTGGAATCAGTATACTAATGCTGCTTGTTATGGGAGGGAATTTGCTACTAAACATCTCACAACTTCGTATGCATTTTGATCAGCAGTTAAATGCTAGAGCTGAAGAGACCGCCACAACACTAGCATTAAGTTTAATTCACAATGCTCAAAATAGAGATGATGCATCCATTCGATCTATGATTGACGTGGTATTTGATCGCGGCCAGTATCTTCAGGTCCGATTTGATTACATTGATGGGACAGCTCCCGTCATGAGAGTTAGTAGTCAAGATCGACTGGGGTCAACCCCAAACTGGTTTTCTCAATATTTGTCTTTAAAGGGTGGTTATTCAGAAGCATTTGTCACTCAAGGTTGGAATCAATTAGGTCTTTTACAAGTTCAAATGCACCCTGCATTGGCTTATCAGCAAATGTGGAAATTGGTTAAAGCAGAAACTGCGTGGTTTGGTTTAATGCTGTTTGTTGTGCTTTATGGCTTGCGGCTGCTCTTGATATGGCAATTAAAGCCATTAAAAGCGGTATTAGAATTAGCGGAAAAACTAGCATCAAATCAATTTTCACATATTACCCAAGAACCAAAGGCAAAAGAGCTAAAAACCTTGGTACGTGCCATGAACCATTTAAGTGACCGCTTGCAAGTGAGCTTTGTTGCCCATAGCGAAACAGTAAGGCACCTGCAAAGAGAAAACTTCCATGACAGTTTAACTGAATTAAATAATCGTAAAGGCTGGGATCGCTTTTTGAACGATTGGATGAAAGTAGAGTCGTTTGCCCCAGGCTGGATGATGTTAATTCGTATTGAAAATTTAGCTAAATTAAACAGCTTGCATGGCAAGTCTCTGGTAGATGAAATAATTATGCAGATTGCGCTGCTATTAAAAACGGCTCCAGACTTGGCACATGAGTATGTATGTACGGCCCGTTTAGGGGGTGAGTTTTGGGTATTCAGCCCCGACACATTAGATAGCGGCAGTGCAAAGCGCATGTCACTACTAGCCAACTCGATTCGACAGCTTTCCCATGTTCAGCATCATCAAGTATCGCTCAATATCGCAGTATTACCTATTACTGACTTGGCAGCTCCTTCGAGCATTAAACATCAGCTAGATATTTTAATTGAACGTTGCAGCTTAGAGCATCACGATTTTTTAATGGGAGAGTTAGAAAATCACACATTAACGAACTGGATACACTGGCAAAAACACTTAAGAGGCGCACTGAAAAACGAGAAAATAGAGTTATTCAGCCAAGGAGTATTCGATAATCGTGGAGTAATGATTCAACGAGAAATTCATTGCCGATTAATTCAAACAGAAGGTGTACCACTGCTGGCGGGTTATTTTTGGCCTATGGTTGATAAGCTTGATTATTCTGTGGCATTTGATCAGTTGATTATTGGAAAGTGGCAACAACTTTTCAATAGTCTAGATACCAACACCACTGAAACAATAGAAAATATAGATTGGGTCGTTAACATATCCAGTAAAAGTATTAATGATAAAGCTTTTAGGCAATGGTTTGAAGATACACTTACCGACCAAGCTCTAACAAAAATGATAATAGAGTGCAGCGAATATACCCTAGCCTACATTAATGAAGACGCATTGAGTTGGCTGCATAAAATGAATACTAAGGGTTTAAGGTTAAGTGTTGATCATGTGGGAACATCGGGTAAAAGCTTTGGCTTTTTATCACGCTTCCCTATCTATCAAGGTAAAATTGAAAAACGTTTCATTCGCGATATTGACCAACAAAGTGAACATGCCTTTTTTGTCTCAGGAATGATCAAAGTATTTCATTCTCAGCAAGCGCTGTGCATAGCTGAAGGGATTGAAACAGAGCAAGAAAAACAAACACTAATAGACTTAGGGGTAGATGGCGTGATGGGGTATGCGCTAGACAAGCCTAAGCCACTTTAAACCTTATATAACACCAATATAGCTAAAAGTATGACCCATTAAACGTATTCAGTATGATGCGATGCTGCATAACACTATAAATGTTTGTTATAGTAGTTGAACTGCCATTGGAGACGTTTATGAAGCCCCTAATAATTATATCAGCTCTACTGTTCTCAACTTTTTCTCAAGCTCAGCTGGTGATTGATCATGCTAGCGTTCGTGCAATGCCTCCTAGCCAACCTAATACAGCCGCTTATTTACATATTAAAAACACTGGAAACAAAGATGTTCGTCTTATTAAAGCTGAATCTAATGCGGCCAAAATAGCCGAATTTCATAGCCATACTAAAAACGATCAAGGTATGATGAAAATGGCCAAAGAGAGCCATATAGATATTGCAGCTGGCGAAAAATTTATCTTTAAAACCGGTGGTCACCATATAATGCTCATGGGTTTACTTAAACCTTTGCAAGTGGGTGAAACTATAAGCATAACGATTGAAGATTCCGAAGGTGAAAAATATCCATTTACATTACCTGTGGTTTCAATAATGGGTAATCAAGAAAAGCATGGCGATGATTCAATGCATCATAATCACCACTAGTTTTAATTTAAGACTGCACATAATAATTAATAAAAAGCGATTAAAAGGCAAATAGATAATGAGTCAAGTCAGCGATAGGGTAGAGCGCTTTTTAGAGGGCGGTTGGATGATACGAATTTTAATTGCTGGGTTAGCTATTTTTGGTTTAGCATCGATTATTTTTGGTTATATTTGGAGCAATGAGCCTGAAGCGTTTATCGTAAGCGATGTTGCCAGTAAGCATGCCAAACAAAATAACCGTGAAGTTAGTACGGGTTATACCACAACAGTGACGCTAATTAACGTAGCGCAAACCTTATTAGATAAGCCTGGAGGTTACTTAAGTAACGACCTAATGCCGCCAGGATTATGGTTAGATAATATCCCTAGCTGGGAGTTTGGTGTTTTGGTTCAGGTTCGTGATCTAAGCCGAGCATTGCGTAAAGATTTTAGCCGCAGCCAGAGCCAAAGCACAGAGGATACCGATTTGTCTGTTGCTGAGCCTCAACTGCACTTTGATCATAATTCTTGGGCGCTGCCTGCCACAGAAAATGAATACCAAAGAGGCATAGATAAATTAGAAAGCTATCTTTTACGTTTATCTGATCAGCAGCAAGCTCAAGCACAGTTTTTTGCCCGAGCTGACAATATTAGGCAGTGGTTAAAAGACGTAGAAACTCGTTTAGGTTCTTTAAGTCAAAGATTGAGCGCAAGTGTTGGCCAAAAAAGATTAAATACTGATTTAGCTGGTGATAACCAAGCTACCCAAAGCACACAGAATGAAGATGAATTTGAAATAAAAACACCGTGGACTGAAATAGACAATGTATTTTATGAAGCTCGTGGTACGGCTTGGGCGCTTATCCATATATTAAAAGCAATGGAAGTAGATTTTGCCGATATACTGCATAAGAAAAACGCCTTAGTCAGTGTCCGACAAATTGTCCGTGAGCTAGAAGCGACACAGGAATCGGTTTGGGCTCCAGTCATTCTTAATGGCAGTGGTTTCGGTTTTACTGCAAATCATTCTTTAGTTATGGCGTCGTATATTGCACGAGCCAATGCAGGGATTATTGATTTAAGAGCTTTACTGGCCCAAGGCTAATTTTGCTAAGTAGCCTCACAATCTCTGCATAAATTTGTAGTCAGTTGTTAAGGCTATTAAAATAAGTCGTTAGAGCATTGTTTGTTCTAACGATTTTTTTATTGTTAAAATTTATGTCATTTCTTCTATATCTTTCATTTCCCACAGCCACGGTTGCTTGATTATCTTCTACACTGTATTTAGATATTCTAAGTAGAGCACTATCCATGGAAATTTCCGACTATCAAACGTATGTAGAAAATTTAGAGTCTCGCCTACACAGATTGCAAGCTGAATACATTAATAGCCAAGACCCTAATGCA
>JBLHVV010000059.1:0-18658 GCA_047628755.1 Crocinitomicaceae bacterium
GCAAGAATATCGGCTATTTTTTGCTCTATTTCATTATTCACTAAGAATAATTTAAAAGCCGCTGTTGTTAGTGCAAAACCCTTGGGTACTTTTACGCCACTTTGGGCAAGATTGCTTATCATCTCACCAAGAGAGGCATTTTTACCCCCAACTTCATTAATGTCTGACATTGCAAGACTATCAAACCAACTAATGTAATTACTCAAAGCCATCTCCAAATGAACAAAATCTGCCGATAGGTTATATTACTCTAATTCTAGTTTGTTATCGAAAGGTTGTTAGTTAAATATGAAGCGTAAAGCATTCTTTATATCAGATGGTACCGGTATTACAGCAGAGACATTAGGCCATAGCTTGCTTGCTCAGTTTGAGAGTATAGAATTTGAACAGGTGACACTCCCTTACGTTGATACAGCCGAGAAAGCAGCTGAAGTGGTTGAAAGGCTCAATAAGGTAGAGCTGAAAACAGGGCAAAAACCAATTGTATTTGACACCATTGTTAATCAGGACATCCGGGATGTAATTACTAAGGCAAATGCATTCAAGGTAGATATTTTTGCAACCTTCCTATCTCCTCTAGAAACAGAACTTGAAATGGCTTCAAGTTATACAGTTGGAAAATCACATGCTGGGGGGAATGACGCAGGGTACATGTCTAGAATAGATGCAGTAAATTTTGCGTTAGACAATGACGACGGCTCTAAAATTAAACATTATGATAAAGCAGACATTATTCTTGTGGGTGTCTCTCGATCAGGCAAGACTCCTACCTGTTTATATCTTGCACTGCAATTTGGAATTAAGGCTGCCAATTACCCTCTAACAGAAGAGGACTTGCAAAACTTTTCCATTCCAGATGCTCTAAAGCCCCACAAGCAAAAAATATTTGGCTTGACTATTGATCCCGAAAGATTGGCAGCCATTCGGAATAAGAGGAAAGCGAATAGTCGCTATGCATCACTGGCTCAATGCTACTACGAAACAGAAGAGGTTGAACACTTGTATCAACAAGAGCAAATATCTTTTTTGAGCACCACAGATTTATCGGTAGAAGAAATATCTACAAAGATTATGCAAAAAGCCAATCTTAGCAGGAAAGTATAGATAACTACTGAGCAGCTTAGAATAAACGGTTTACTATTGTTTAAATAACAAACCAGATCTAAGCTGTTTATCGGCCAATTTGAATCCCCCCAAGATTACTTAGTGTGATGTCTCCGCTATTAGTATTAATCATGCCTAAAGTTGGGCTAGGCTGTAGCAGTATGTACACAACATCGCTGGGGATATTAATGCTCCCAGAGATATATCCATAAGCGGACCAACTTTCCTGTGTTAACTCAGCGAATATATCTAAATTTTTCTCGCTGCCTTTGTATGCTTTATTTAATAACGTTATGGCTGGCAGTGAAACTTTTCCATTATT
This sequence comes from Crocinitomicaceae bacterium, assembly GCA_047628755.1. Classification (GTDB taxonomy): domain Bacteria; phylum Pseudomonadota; class Gammaproteobacteria; order Pseudomonadales; family Oceanobacteraceae; genus Bermanella. Next base: position 1,427 of record JBLHVV010000059.1, read on the forward strand.
AATGAATGCCTTAAAAGACAGTTTTTTTACAATATCGTCTAGTTCTATCAAAATATAATCGGTATCAGTTATTTCATTAAGTATGTAGTGACTACCTAGCTGTATTTCTCTTGAAATAATGTCAGACAACAAAATTTCTTTTGCCTCACGAAATACACTAAGATCTAGGCTAAAGCTTGTTGAGGTGCCACTGGAGAGTTTAGGTGATATGAATTTATTTTCTTCAGTTATATCACTCACTTCAATTTCATGAATGATTTGCTGTCCATTCTGATTCCATGTGTACAGTTTATTACCTCTTATCTTTTTATCTACCTCTGTGGCAGAAGTGAATTGTGATGTGTCAAACCCTGGGTCGATCTCTGTATTTACGCCATAAGATTTTATTTGTTTGCTTGTTATATCACTGCTAGATATGTCATATTCATTGTTTTTCTTAGGGACTGCTTTAATGGCTGCTCGTTCTGGTTTTTTTGATTTGACCGTGTGCCGTTCGGTACGTAACTGCCCTCTTTCATCTACCCAAGTATAAAATTCTCCATGTTCACTTTGTTCAGAGTAGTTTGCACAGCCTGATAATATAAAAAAAAATGTTAAAAACAACAACTTCATCAAAACCTTGTCCTAAATGTAATTCCTGCAGCAGCAACAGTTAATTTTGTTTTTACGTCTATGCCTGGATAAGGATTAGCCACTAAGCAAGTTAGGCAGTCAGTATTTAGTGATTCACTTGAACCAGCTGGAATATCCTCTTCACTCTTCATAAACGAGAAAGATACATCCACTACCGTATCTAAGTCCCATTGGTAACCAAAACCAATACCGTACAAAGGGGCAAACCCTAGAGGAGCCATAATATTACGTTTATTGTCAGGTATTGAAGTTTGTCTAGGCTCATAACCAAATCGTGCTTTTAAGCGCGAACTAAGGGTGTATTCTATGCCGAAGCCGTAACTCCAAACACTCTTATAATTCATAAACTGCTTAAGGGTAGTTGCTGTAACTTCATTTGGGGCTAAAATCTTTGCAGCGTTTAAAAAATCTAATTGTCTGTCGAATTGAAATAAGAAGCTGTCCCATTCATCATAATCTGTCCAACCAGCATCTATGTTAAATTGTATTTTATCAAAAAGTTTTAATTTTATACCTGTTTGAAAGTGTTGCGGGTAAGTGAATTCAGTTGAAACATAACCTGTTTCTCTACTAACACCGGTTGGTAATTGAAACATAGCACCAATTATGGCGCCAAATAAAGAACCTCTAAAGCCACTGAAAAATCCAGCGAAATCTCGAGAGTAATCCATTGTGAATTCTCCCGTCAAAGTGCTTTTAGATTCGCTTTGGTAAGACGCTCCCCAAGCGAACCAGTCCTTTGGTTCCCAAAGTATGCCTAAATTAAAAGAGGTAGCCATACTGGTATCTAAAGCCATACTAAGGGTTCCAATATCTCGATAAGGCCCTACCAAACCTCCGCATAAGGAAATAAAAGGAACCAGTGGGTCATCGCCTCCTCCGCCTTCATCGCAACCAAATGCATCTTGTAATAATTCAGTGGCTGCTAGCATAATATTTACACCTCGTGCATCTTGTTCAATTGCTAGCGCTTGGTGTGATAGCAAAAAGCCAGCCCCAATAGAAAGCTCATCATTTACTTTGTAACCAAAGGAAGGTGATAAATAAGTGATGCGCTGTAATGCAACCTGCTTCGCTTGATATCTTCCTGGATTGTTGACGCCCTCTTTAACAAAACCAGCTACCATGGGTAAATATGTAGCTGTGGCGAATGTGAATTTAGAGCCGGGAGGGTTAATTGAAAAGCCAACACTTGGCACAGTGGCGACTGGTAAATGAAGGGGGAATATTCCAATGCCAGGAATATAAAGCCCGGGGATCGCCTCGCTCTTTTGGCCAATAACAGGATCTTCCTCGAAATTTAAAAGCTCGCCCTCACCATTATAGCCCTCTTGAAGCTCAAAGGTGGCAGATGATTTCAAAACTACATTAAGAATGGAGACGGCCATTTGTCTGCCCTTTAATCGAGTCAAGCCCGCAGGATTGTAGTGAATAGACATTATTCCTGGGGGATCGGCTGTTACAGCATTACCAAGTGAAAGAGCTTTGGGATCAAGGAGCATTGATTGTCCCAGCTGGGCAAGGCTATTTGCGCTGCTGAATAATAATAGAACATAAAACATTAACTTCATGATAACCCTTACGATGACTTAGCTTTTAAGCCATTCATATCGATAGGCATTGATAGGGATAAAATAATGTCAGGCGCATCATCAGTCATACCAAAGCCAGCGCTAATGTTGGTAATGGTTTTTGGTGATACTCTGATACCTAAACCCATATTGAAGATACCAGACATGGTAGCGGCGCTTTGAGACTCATTAAATGTGCCGGAGTTGTTTCTGAAGGTATAGGTAGATTTGTCGGTATAGTTTGTTTGTACTGAAACACTGAGTGATACATCGTAAGAAAGAGAGTAAGCAAAGCCGCCAGAAAATGAAACTGATAATCCGGGCTTAACCTCTGTCAACAGGGCGTCTGACCTTACTTGATTTATATTTTTTTCAGGTAGTCCATAAGTTAAATTCCCAGAGCCAAATAGCATCACAGGATCAATAACTTTTGACATGGAAAGGCCGCCAGAAAAAGAATAATACCCACTGCCAGTGGGCAATCGTTTATCTGAAATGGTTCTGAATGGACTGTCACCTGTTTTAGTCTTGAATGACCCGTTGAATGTTTTGGTTACTTTACCTGGGACATAGGCATAGGGTTGATATCTTGCACTTAATGATACATCCCCAAGCCCCGACCCGCTAATAGCTTCTATAGAATCATATCTTGCAGTTAGTGGAACCAATACACCAATGGTTAAATTATTTTCATAACCAAAATCAAAGGAGAAGTTGTTAGAAAGAGAGTGCGAAGATGAGGGTGTGATATTTAAAGATGTGAGGTCGCCAGCTGAGATACTAATATTAATTCGCTGGTCGGCAGAGTAGCTGTAGCTCATGCTGTAGTTAAGTGAGGTTTCGCCTTTGGGCATTAATGAATAGCTATTTTCAGTGGCTTCAAAAACCTCCTCTAAGCTCTTTTCTTGAGATGTGTCTGTATCTTTTTTAGAAAGAGCATCTCTAGCGTTAGAAACATCGTTTGCACTTACCCATGAAGATGCAAGCAGTAAGACTATTGAAATTCGACAAATCATTTACAAACACTCACTTTCTTTTGAATCTTAATGTTTTAGTAACTGGGGTAGCTGATAAAACAGTATTTACTCTGGACCTGTCGAAACCATCTACACCATCAACAAGTATTGAGTCGTCGAATCTGGTTTGCTCGTCCTCCCCATTGTCCCAATAAGCATTGTTCTTGCTGCGAGCTAAAGCATTACCGATTTCTCGGGGCTCACTCATGTGCTCAATGGGAAATGTTCCTCTGAAATCGCGAAATGCTAATTTTGTAAAAGTACGTTCGTCTATTACTCTCAAATCAGCATTTCTCAGTTCTAGACCGCCCACCGGTTTGTGGCCATTCGGAAAAACAATGAACAGTACATTTCTGTCCCAGACCTCTAAGAACCTAGACATTGTGAAGCTTATGTTTCCAAGTGCTGGGTCAGCAACATAAACATGCCCATCTTTGACGGCCCTTATAACAATGAAATGCTTAAAACCAGCATATTCAATGGGGGCGATTGCAGGATGATCTAGTTTTATTAAATCATCTTCGGCGGCGCGAAACCCGCCTGATGGGTGTCCTAAGGCAGTAACCAATCGCTTCATATCCAGTAATGAGAAACCTCGTCTCTCGGCTATTTTTTCAGTATCACCAAATTGAAGCAGCCCCTCCATCACTTGTCTCTCAGTGAAGTTACGACCAAGATAAAAATCTAAAAGAGTGGTTAATGCCGCAGAGCCACAGCTATAATCATAAGCCTGACGAATAACATTGTTAAAGCGCAGCTCGGTTAAAGGCTCGACAATTTGATTGAGGCGCACTTGATTACCACCAAACCCAGTTTGAAAATGTACCACGCCCTTTGGCTGCGGAGTCACTTCAAGGAATTCAGTTAGCAATGTGTAGCTAATAATGGACGCGAGGAAAAACACGATCATAGAATCGTCATGCTGCCTTTTTTATTATTTTTATTTTTATATTAAGGTTACGCATTGTTACACTAAATACTTGCTCTCGCTACAAGAGCGGCCAATTGAAAACCTAGAAATGTAAGTTTCATAGGTTTTATTTCATTGCGCTCAATATTTTATCGAACAAGTGTTCTATTTTGCCCCCTATATTTACTCTCCTCACAAAGTATTTAATTCACACACAAGGCGTTAAGCGTTAAAATATATTCAAATCAATAGGTCAAAAATGAATTTTTTAACGAAGCTCCTGCCATATAAGTCAAATACAAACACCTTGCTTGACGCCATTAGGCCTTTGGGGCATTTGGTTGCGCTTGAAAGTGCAAGCCCAAATCATGAAAGTGGGCGTTGGAGCATAATCTCCGCAGGCCCAGTTAAGACACTCACTAATACGACATTTAATAGTGATGCAACTGTTGCCATTGAGAGCTTAATAAAGTTACTACCCAAAACAAGCAGTGAACTGCCATTTATTGGTGGGCTGATCGGCCACGCAAGCTATGGTTTTGTGGAGGGAGATATTGAGAAATCCAGGTCAGAAAAACATAATGTTGAGAGTTCAAAAATAACGGCATCTTTATACACTTGGGCATACCTATTAGATCATAAAGATAAAAAAGCATACCTAGTATACTGGACAGAAATCAGTCAGGTCGATATTGAAACACTTGTAGATTATTACCATCTTGAACATAAACAGATTCAAGGCTTTAAGATGCTTAGAAAGTTTTCTGCCAGCTGGTCCCATAAACAATACGAAGAGAAATTTAATAAAATTCAAGACTACATAAAATCAGGTGATACGTATCAGATAAATCTTACGCAGAAATTTAATGGCAATTATACTGGCTCTCCTTTAAGTGCATACTGCAGTCTTAAGGCACAAAGCCACTCCCCTTTTCTTGCTTACTATGAATCTGATGATTTTACACTGGCAAGTGCATCTCCAGAATTATTTATTCAATGCAAAGGCAATAAAATAACCACCAAACCAATAAAAGGTACGATACCAAGAGCGGTGGATGCTGAATTAGATAATGCCAATATAGTAAAACTTAAAGAAAGTAAAAAAGATATGGCTGAAAATCTTATGATTACCGACCTCCTAAGAAACGACTTAAGTATCATATGTCAAAATACTACCACGCCAAAACTTTTTGAGATTGAATCTTTTGAAACCGTACATCACTTAGTTTCAACAATTACAGCCGAGAAGCCCAGTGGAGCAACTGCTTTTTCAGTATTTAAATCTTGTTTTCCAGGAGGATCAATTACTGGGGCACCAAAGAAAAGAGCAATGGAGATTATAAATGAGCTGGAGGATTTCTCTAGAGATTTGTATTGCGGCAGCAGCTTTTATTATTCTGTGAATGAAAATTTTAATTCAAATATTCTAATAAGAAGTTTTGTATTTAAAGATGGCGAGGTTAATTGTTGGGCTGGTGGTGGTGTTACAATAGATTCAAAATGGGAATCTGAATACCAAGAAAGTCTAGATAAAATCTCTAGGTTAATGCAAGTTTTAGAAAAGTAATTTTTACTTTAAATTTATGCATATCTCATCATCTATGAAATTAAAGCTAGAATTAACCCAGCACGTGGCTGGGATATCATGTACTTAACGCCTATTAATCTAGGGTAAGTTCTCTATTACTGACTTTTAAAAATTCTAATTTAAGCTCGCTATATTCATGAACTGCAGGGAATTGTGGGAATTCGTTGATCACATTTTGTGGTGATTTAAATAAAATGCCAGCGTCAGCCTCTGCCAGCATAGTTGTGTCGTTATAAGAGTCACCTGCAGCTATGCAGCGAAAATTTAAACCATGAAATGCCTTTATGCATTGGCGCTTAGGGTCAACTTGTCGAAGTTTATAATCTGTAATATAGCCTTCATCACTCACTTCTAGTTTATGGCAAAGCAGTGTTGGGAATCCAAGTTGAGCCATCAGTGGCTTGGCAAACTCATAGAATGTATCTGATAAGATGACCACTTGGAATCTTTCACGTAACCAATCAATAAACTCAACGGCACCTTCAAGCGGCTTAAGAGTTGCAATAACCTCTTGTATATCGTCAAGCTTTAAGTTGTTTTCTTCTAATATGCGCAGGCGTTGCTTCATCAGGACATTGTAGTCAGGGATGTCTCTGGTAGTAGCCTTTAATTCTTCGATGCCAGTTTTGTTTGCAAATTCAATCCAAATTTCAGGGATTAAAACTCCTTCAAGGTCAAGACACGCTAATTCCATAATCGACTCCGGCAAATAGATAAATAATTTGGCGCTACTTTATCTTTTAATAGCCATAGATTCAATGCACATAGGGTTCTTTATTATGAGTACTGGCTATTAGTGTATGCTTAACAATTATTATAGATCGAGAAGAATCTCTGTTAAGGTTCAATAAATTACAAATATAGGGAAAGTGAATATGTCTTACACTGATAAGAGCATAGAAGAACTTGATCAAGAATTAAGCAAGCTACAGCCTAAGCAAATTGTAAAAGCAGCTCTAGAAGAATTTGAAAATATCGCGATTTCCTTCAGTGGCGCTGAAGATGTAGTGCTTATTGACCTGGCATTAAAATTTAACAAACAAATAAAAGTTTTTAGCCTAGATACTGGTCGATTACATGCCGAAACATATGAGTTTATAGAGAAAATAAGAAATCATTATAATATAAGCATTGAGCTTGTATCTCCAGATGCACCAGAGCTAGAGGCGTTTGTAAAAGACAAAGGCTTATTTAGCTTTTATAACGATGGACACACTGGTTGTTGTTCAGTGCGTAAAACAAAGCCATTAAAGCGTAAACTAAGAGAGTTTGATGCATGGATAACTGGCCAGAGAAAAGATCAAAGTCCAGGAACAAGAAACTCTATACCTACCTTTCAAAAAGATACGTTTCAGGGCTTAAATGGAGATCTTTATAAGTTTAATCCACTTGCCAACTGGTCTTCTGAAGATGTATGGAATTATATAAAAATGTTTGATGTTCCATATAATGAGCTTCATACAAAAGGCTTTACAAGTATTGGCTGTCAACCATGCACTCGTGCCGTATTACCAAATCAACATGAGCGCGAAGGCCGTTGGTGGTGGGAAGATGAAGGTGGGAAAGAGTGTGGATTACATGGGTCAAACTTGATTGCAAAAAAATAATGAAAAAATTACGCTAGTTTAATACCTAGCGTAACTGTGGGGCCTCATGTTCTATTTATGGGGCAGCTCTATATTACTAAACAGCTCTTCAAGCTCAGATTTACTATGGCACTGAGCTGCCTTTTCGATGGTCGGCTTATTAAGGTGTGGGGCAAATCGGGCTATGAAGTCGTACATGAACCCACGCAAGAATGTACCTTTCCTAAAGCCTATTTTTGTGATGCTGTCACTGAACAAGTGACTAGCATCAATAGCAACCAAGTCGCTGTCTTTTTCAGGATCAATTGACATAGTTGCAACTATACCTACACCAAGGCCAAGTCTTACGTACGTTTTTATTACATCAGCATCTGCCGCTGTAAATACCACTCTGGGTGTTAATCCCTTATCTTTAAATGCTTCATCTAAGCGCGAGCGGCCTGTAAAGCCAAATACATAGGTTACCAACGGGAAAGTGGCAACCTCTTCGAGTGTTGGCTGAGCTCGTTGTGCTAACGGATGTGTTTTAGGGACTAAAATGCTTCTGTTCCAGCGATAGCAAGGCATCATAATCAAATCATTATAGTGATCCATAGCCTCTGTTGCGATGGCGAAATCTACTGTACCGTTTGCCGCCATTTCTGCTATTTGAGTGGGTGTGCCTTGGTGCATGTGTAAAGCCACGTCTGGGAATTGGCCAATAAAGTCCTGAATAATCCCTGGTAAGGCGTATCTGGCTTGAGTGTGTGTCGTTGCTAATGACAAACTCCCCTTATTTTCATTACTAAATTCTTGCGCAACTTGCTTTATACTTTCGACTTTCCTTAAAATTTCACCTGAAACTCTAAGTATCGCCTCCCCAGCGGGTGTGACTCGAGTAAGGTGTTTGCCACTTCGAGCGAAAATTTCAACCCCGAGTTCATCTTCTAAAAGACGAATCTGTTTGCTGATACCGGGCTGAGAGGTATACAGGACTTGGGCTGTAGCTGAAACGTTCAGGTCGTGATGCGCTACTTCCCATATGTAACGCAGTTGCTGTAGCTTCATGAGCCCTCCAGGCCTAGCCGAAACCTTGTTAAAAAGGTTATAAAAATAGAATTAAATATTCTTTTCCAGAATAGTAGTAAACAGATAAATTTACCAGTTCAACCATTCTTTTATCATACGTTATAAGCATAGACTATATTCATGGAATTTTTCATATATGTAATTTCGGGAGCATTTGTCGGCGTCGTTGTCGGCTTAACCGGAATTGGAGGCGGGTCATTAATGACGCCGCTGTTATTATTGTTTGGCATCCCTCCGCATATCGCCGTGGGTACAGATCTTTTATATGCAGCCATTACTAAGGCAAGTGGAGTGGTTTCGCACCAAAAGCGCCGAACAATAAATTGGTCAATTGTATCTGTAATGGCCCTGGGGAGTATTCCCAGCGCCATTGTCACAGGTATATTACTAAGTTATTTTTTCTTAGACTATGAGGAATATACTGGTGTCATCACTACGGTTCTGGGGATCATGCTGGTATTAACAGCTTCATTGCTTATGTTTAGGAAAAAAATTCAGCTAATTTCTAATCGTCAGGCTGACTTGGGAACCGAGAGTTGGGTGCAAAGCAACAAAACGGGCCTTACCTTGTCTATGGGTGCAATCCTTGGCTGCTTAGTAACATTGTCATCAGTAGGCGCTGGGGCTATTGGAACAGCAATTTTATTGGTGCTGTATCCTAAATTAAAATCTATGAGTATCGTGGGAACCGATATTGCTCATGCAGTCCCACTAACCCTTATTGCTGGGCTAGTGCATATGGGCTTAGGAAATGTAGATTATAGTCTTCTACTGGCTCTGCTAGTGGGTTCCATACCTGCGGTCCATTTGGGTACTAAACTAGGTACAAAAGTACCCGAAAATCTTTTGAGGCATGCTCTTGCTCTGATACTTTTGATACTAGGTATTAAATACATATTCTTTTAAAACTATAAATTCCTAAGCTTCAATGGGACTCATCTCCCGAGATCATTGAGGCTCACCATGGGTATCATATATATGGGAATGCTAGAAAGCTGAAGCACTTTAGTCACAACTGAGCCCATTAGCCCTCCTCGATAAGCATGCTGGCCATGGCTGCCTACAACTACAATATCACTCGATCTAATTCTAGACTGCTCTATGATTATCTCGGCTGGAGAGCCAACTTCCACAATTACCTCTGATAAATTAATAAGGTCTAGGTAATCAGAATACTCAGAATTTAGTGTATCTAAAACCTGAACCCTAATTCGGTCAACAACCTGGGACAAGCCTTTGCTGCGCAAGACCTTTCTCTCTTTTTCAGGCATGTATGTGTTTATTATTGTCTCAGCAAAGACACCCATAGGCTCTATTACATGCAATACATCTACTTTCGCTCCTGTACTTTGTGCAAGCATCGCTACCTGCTTCATAATATAAGGCCCATATAAGCCTAAGTCTGTGGCATACAAAATTCGTTTGATCATGGCTACTTCATTCCGCCAAATGAACTTTAAGCATAGCAGCTGAAATTTATGTCTATACTAAATTTATATATTTCATAAGGAGGTTCCCATGAGTGATAAAATGTTAAGCCTGTCAGAGGCTTGTGAAGTCCTCGGCGTATCGGAGACAACATTAAAAAGACAAGCCAAGGAGCATTTGATTAAAAGCATCAAAACAGATGATTTGCTTGAGTTCCCAGAGGCAGATCTATTAAAATATAAAGAAATTAATGACCGATTTAAAAAATAACCTTGGTAGGCCTGCTCAGTAGGCCTTTTTTGCATATTTTTGTGCATTCCCCGCAAGAATCCCTTTAAAAGCTACTGCTATGTGCTCTATGATAGACAATTACTATTGTCAGTGGTTTCGGAATATAAACACCATGTCAGATAAGCGCGTTGAAGACTTAAACATTGTTAGCACTCAGGCACTTATTACGCCTGAGCAAATAAAAGTGGAACTTCCAATAACAGAGAAGGCAGTTAATACTGTTGAATCAGGTCGTGAAATAATACGCAACATCCTAGATAGAAAGGATCATCGCATATTTATTGTGATTGGCCCCTGTTCAATTCACGATATAAAGGCCGCCAAGGAATATGCCAATAAGCTTTTGGCACTTGCGGAAGAAGTCAGCGATACGATTGTATTGGTGATGCGAGTTTACTTTGAAAAGCCACGCACCACTGTTGGTTGGAAAGGGTTAATTAATGACCCTTACTTAAACGATACATTTAAAATTGAAGACGGTCTGAAGATTAGCCGACAGCTGCTGATAGATCTTTCAGAAATGGGCCTGCCCCTTTCAACAGAAGCACTAGACCCAATATCTCCTCAATATTTGCAGGATCTAATTAGCTGGTCTGCCATAGGTGCTCGTACTACCGAAAGCCAAACTCACCGTGAAATGGCCAGTGGCCTTTCCTCTTCAGTTGGTTTTAAAAATGGGACTGATGGCAGTTTGACGGTTGCCATTAACGCTCTGCAGTCAGTTGCTAACCCTCATCGCTTTTTAGGGATCAATGGAGACGGTCAAGTTTCTGTAGTCAAGACTAAAGGAAATCCTTATGGGCATGTTGTATTACGTGGCGGTGGCGGCAAGCCAAACTATGACTCTGTAAGCATTGCGTTGTGCGAGCAGGAGATCGAAAAAACAGGCATCCCAAACAATATTATGGTTGACTGCAGTCATGCCAACTCTAATAAAGACCCTGCACTTCAACCTTTAGTTATGGATAATGTTGCTAATCAGATTCTTGAAGGCAATAAATCTATTATTGGTTTAATGGTTGAATCTCATCTTAAATTTGGCGCCCAGAGCATTCCAGCTAATCTAGATGACCTTGTATATGGCCAGTCTGTAACAGATGGTTGCATCTCATGGGAGCAAACTGAAGATGCCGTTCTTAGTATGAGGGATAAATTAAAGGATATTCTTCCAAAACGTTAAAAAATTAAGGGTTGCTGAAGCAACCCTTTTTTATTCTGTGATAGAATCCCGCCTTTGAAAAATACTGAGTATATAGAATGACCCAGGCAAAAGTCGGCATTATCATGGGCTCCACTTCAGATTGGGGTACCATGGCAAAGGCAGAAGAAATTTTAATCAAACTTGGCGTCAGCTATGAAGTCAAAGTTGTGTCCGCTCACCGCACACCTGATTTATTGTTCCAATATGCTGAGACTGCAGCTGAACGTGGTCTTCAAGTAATTATAGGTGGTGCCGGTGGCGCTGCTCATTTACCGGGAATGGTAGCCTCTAAGACTCATCTACCTGTTTTTGGTGTTCCTGTGCAAAGCAAGGCTTTGAATGGAATAGACTCGCTGCTTTCAATCGCTCAAATGCCTGCAGGGATTGCTGTGGGAACCTTGGCAATCGGCCCAGCTGGAGCCGCAAACGCAGGCCTTCTTGCAGCTCAGGTGATTGCCTTACAAGATGAAGATGTTCGAGCTAAACTAATAGAATTTAGAGCAGCACAAACAGAAAAAGTCTTATCAATTCCTGATCCAAGAGACGCATAAATGACAACTAAACGTGTTGGTGTAATTGGCTCGGGGCAGCTGGGTCGAATGATGGCTCTTGCGGGGGCCCCTCTGGATGTTGAGTTTGTCTTCTATGATGAATCGTTAAGCTCACCTAGCTCTTCTCTAGGCAGAACCATTCAACCTAGTGCTGCCAAGTCCTTAGAAGAATTCCTCGACTGCGTTGATGTAGTTACCTATGAAAGCGAAAATACGGATGCTGATCTAGTTGCTGCAATTAATAAGGTTAAACCTGTTTACCCAGGTGAAACTTCATTAAGAAAGAGCCAGCACCGCTTAACCGAAAAATCTAATTTTCGTGACTTAGGTATTCATACGGCTGACTTTTTAAGAGTGGCATCAAAGGATGACTTGTTAGTCGCTACTAAAAAGCTTGGATTTCCCATTGTATTAAAGACAACCACCATGGGCTATGACGGTAAAGGACAGGCTGTAATTAAGTCATCTGCTGAAATTGATGGCGCATGGGACATGCTTCAAGGTAATGAGCTTATTGCAGAGGCCTTTGTTAATTTTAGTCGTGAATTAAGCGTTATTGCTGTACGAGATATAAAAGGAAATACCAAGGTTTACCCCTTGGCTGAGAACGATCATGCGGAAGGTATTCTTCGCCTTTCCCGAGTGCCCGTTGCTAATTTAAGCTCTGCTAAGCAACAGCAAGCCAATAACTATATTACTACCTTGCTAGACAGTCTTGCACATGTGGGTGTATTAACACTTGAATTGTTTGATACAGAACATGGATTGGTTGCCAATGAAATGGCACCACGTGTTCATAACTCGGGGCACTGGACAATAGAAGGTACCCCCTCTAGTCAGTTTGAAAATCATGTGAGAGCTATATGCGGCTTGCCATTAGGCTGTACCGATGCAAGAGATCATTTTTCTGCAATGATCAATATTATAGGCAAGCATGGGGATCGTGAGTCCGTATTATCCATGCCCAATGCTTTCCTTCATACTTATAGTAAAACAGAGCGGCTAAATCGTAAGATTGGTCACATCAACCTAATTGCCAATAGTGAAGCAAAACTTGAAGAATCGATTCATGCTTTAAGTGCATTCATTAACGAGTGCGGTTAGGGAGTGGTATGATAAAAAAGCCCTTTCGGGCTTTTTGGGATTTTATCTATTAATGAAAAAGCTACCAGTACGCTTACATATAAGCATTTTCACCTTGAGTATGATCCGTCACATCTTTTACTGCAGATAACTGTGGGAGCTTAGCCAGCAATGTTTTCTCTATCCCTTCCTTCAAAGTTACATCTACAGCGCTGCAACCTTGACAGCCGCCGCCAAACTCAAGAATCGCGATCATGTCGTCTGTTATCTCAACTAACTTAACCTCGCCCCCGTGAGACGCCAGGCCAGGATTAACTTCGTTGTAAAGTATGTAGGTAATCTGATCGTTTAATGGACTATCGCTATTAACTTTAGGCATTTTAGCATTTGGAGCTTTTATAGTAAGCTGACCGCCCATTTTGTCCTTAGCAAAATCAATTTTTGCATCTTCCATGTAAAGCACGCTTTCTTTGTCTAGGTAGACTTTTAAGTCGCCTTTATCCATGACCTCGTCTTTTTCATTGATTTCATCAGGACGACAGTAAGCAAGGCATGTTTCTGCGTATGGAGTACCTGGTTGAGTAATAAAAACCCTAACAGACATACCAGCTGTATTTTGTTTGGCTAAAAGTTCGACCAAGTAGTCTTTTGCCGAGTCTGTAATATTAAGCATGAGAACCTTCCAATCAATTTGAGTTTATTTTACTGTGTTTAACACAAAATTCCAATCCCTACTTCTTTACTCAGGTATAGAAGGTGAATTATAAGTGCTTTATTAAAAATACCGATAAGGGATATAAGAAATAAATCATTTTATCAATAAGCAACTTTTGTTATGGTGCGCATACTATAATAAAGCTGCACCTACTTAGGGCTTTGATGAGATAAATTATGTACATATATGACAGCTACGATCAGAGCATTGTTGATGAGCGCGTTGCTCAGTTCAAAGATCAAACTGACCGTTATCTAGACGGCCAATTAACCGAGGCTCAGTTTTTACCGTTACGCCTTCAAAACGGCCTTTACGTGCAACGCTATGCGCCTATGCTACGTGTAGCCGTACCATATGGTCTACTTTCAAGCGTTCAGGTTAGAAAGCTTGCATACATAGCTCGTACATTCGACAAAGGCTACGCCCATGTAACTACACGCACAAACTTTCAATATAACTGGCCTGAGCTAAAAGATGTTCCAGAGATACTTAAAGAACTGGCCAGTGTCCAAATGCATGCGATCCAAACTAGTGGCAACTGCATTCGTAATACCACTACAGATCAGTATGCAGGAGTAACTTCAGGTGAAATTGTTGACCCTCGTCCTTATTGCGAAATTATTCGTCAATGGTCTACGGTGCATCCTGAATTCGCTTTTCTGCCGCGTAAATTCAAAATTGCGGTTAACAGCCATACTACTGACGACCGTGCTGCAACTTTACTTCATGACGTAGCCCTAAAAATTGTTAAGAATGATGAAGGTGAAATCGGTTACCAGGTTTATGTGGGCGGTGGTTTGGGCCGAACACCTATTGTTGCGTCTTTAGTAGAAGACTTTTTACCTGAGCAGCACCTGTTAACTTATCTAGATGCAGTGCTTCGCGTTTACAACCTTAATGGTCGTCGTGACAATAAGTACAAAGCTCGTATTAAAATTTTAGTTAAAGCTCTGGGTGTTCCTGCTTTCCGTGATCTTGTCCGTGCTGAATGGGCAAACCTAAAAGATGGGCCAGGCACTATTACTCCTGAAGAACTTGAGCGCGTAAAAGCTCACTTTACAGAGCCAGCTTACGAAACTTTAAATAACAGCTCAAATCTCACAACTCAGATTTCTAACAATAAAGCATTTTCAAATTGGTTTAAACGCAATGTTGCTGAACATAAAAAACCCGGTTATGCCATTGCTACACTGACACTTAAAAAGTTAGGCACGCCACCGGGTGATATTACTGATAATCAGATGGACTTGGTTGCCGACCTTGCTGACAAGTATAGCTTCAGCGAAGTTCGCTCTACTCATGAACAAAACTTAGTTTTAGCTGACGTTAAACAAGACCAACTATTTGACTTATGGCAAGAGGCTAAAGCCGCTGGGTTTGCCACTCCTAACCTTGGTTTATTAACCGATATGATTTGCTGCCCTGGGGGTGACTTTTGTGCCCTTGCGAATGCAAAGTCAATTCCTGTCGCCGAAGCAATTCAGGCTAGATTTGATAATATAGATTTTTTACACGATCTTGGCGAAATAGACCTTAATATCTCAGGCTGTATGAATGCATGCGGTCACCACCATATAGGACATATTGGTATCCTAGGTGTTGATAAGAAAGGCGAAGAATTTTATCAAGTTAGCTTAGGTGGCGACGCTGGACCAAATGCAACTATCGGTAAAATATTGGGACCATCATTTGCTCGTGATCAGATGACAGATGTAATTGAAAACATTCTAAATACTTTTGTAGACCAAAGAATTGAAGGTGAAAGATTTGTAGAAACTTACCGTCGCGTTGGTCACGCAATCTTTAAGGAGCGTGCATATGCAAAAGCTAATTAATCAAACGTCTGAAATTGAAAATACTTGGACTTTAATCAGAGATGAAGCTGGTGATTTATCACAAGCTAATATTATGATCCCTGCAAGCTACTGGGTTGCTAACCAGGCTGAGTTTGAGGGTCGCAATGATGTAGCAATTTGGTTTGCTGGTGATGTGAATATTTCAGATTTTGACGGAAAGCTTGATCAATTCCCTGTCGTTGGAGTTGACTTTCCTGCTTTTGCTGATGGTCGTGGTTATAGTATTGCTCACTTAATAATTGAGCGTCAAAACTACCAAGGAGAATTGCGTGCAATTGGTGATGTATTGATCGACCAATTATATTTTATGAAGCGCTGTGGTTTTAATACTTATCTTTTAACAGATGAATTAGAGCCTAAAGTGGCTATCCAATACTTTGAAACATTTAGTGAACCGTATCAGCTGGCCGTGGACATTAAGGATCCTATTTTTAGGCGTAAAGCTTAAATAATTTTTAAAAGACGCTTCGGTGTCTTTTTTTTGCTCTTTACTAATTAGATAAATTCCAGCAATCTAGTTACAAGGAGCACATTATTCATGGAACACAGTTTATTTTTTTCTTTTTTCGTTATCTTTACCGGGGCAGCGATTCTAGCCACGATATCCCTTTATACCCATCAACCAATTATTATTGCTTATATTGCATTGGGTTTTATCGCCGGGCCCTCTGGTATGGAGTGGGTTACTGACCCACAAGTCTTATCCGAAATAGCCCATATAGGAATCGTTTTCCTATTGTTTCTTCTTGGTCTAGATATGCAACCAAGTAGCTTGATTCACGTGCTTAAAAAAGTAAGTTGGGTAGCTGTACTAAGCTCCATTATGTTTTTTATAACGGGTTTCTCCGCAGGCTGGTTATTTGGTTTTACTACAACAGAAAGCATGGTGATTGGTGCAAGTACAATGTTCTCAAGTACTATTATCGCCATCAAACTTTTACCCACTACAGTACTTCACCATAAGCATATGGGGGAATTAATGATTGGGCTATTATTGTTGCAGGATATGATCGCTATTATAGTCCTATTGATATTGGGGAGTTACGGCTCAGAGAATCCCAATGATTATGTATTCCTCAAGGCACTTATAGCTTTACCCATACTTTCAGTGCTGGCTTATGCTTGTGTTAAATGGGTGATTCTACCTTTACTTTCTAAGTTTGATATATTTCATGAATACATATTTTTGATGGCAATCGGCTGGTGCTTAGGGTTAGCCGAACTTGCAAACTTTATGGGGCTATCAAAAGAAATGGGGGCGTTCATTGCTGGTATCACATTAGCAACCCATCCAGTTGCACAATTTATGACGGATAAATTAAAACCCATTCGTGATTTTTTCTTGGTACTTTTCTTTTTTACATTAGGTGCAGGGTTTGAATTGGATGTGCTGGCACAAGTTTGGCCTTATGCTTTAATATTGAGTGTTGCCGTCATTATTATTAAACCGATCACGTTCAAATTCCTGCTAAGACGTCAATCAGAAAAATCTTCTTTATCATGGGATATTGGTTTCAGGCTGGGGCAAACAAGTGAGTTTTCACTATTGATAAGCTACTTGGCTCTTAGTACTATGATAATAGGGTCGGAAGCAGCACAAACTATTCAGGCTACCGCAGTAATCACCTTTATATTATCAACCTATATCGTGATATTTAAATATCCTAATCCAATAGCACCTTCACCCAAGTTAAGGCGTGATTAATTTAAAAAAACACCTACGTAACAGTAGGTG
>JBLHVV010000060.1:0-18362 GCA_047628755.1 Crocinitomicaceae bacterium
GGTTTAATAATCATGGGAGTTCTTATGCTGTTGTTAATGCCATAAGAATAACCAATTTCAGCTCAATTAAAAGGACATGCTGCATCAAACATCAGGCCCCTTGTTACAATAAGCCTTTCCCCTGAGTTAGATAATTATAAGTTGATGCTAAAATAAAAAAATAATCAAAAAAATACCTATATTAGTGAAAGGAATCGCTATGAGATATCTTAGATTAATATCCTTATTTGCTCTTATATTTACTTTCGCTTTACCCCCATTGGCTGAAAATACAAAGCGCTACATCGATCAATTTGAATTAAAAACAGTAGAAATTAACAACATAGACGTTTCTTATCGCATTGTGGGACAATCGGAAAAAATACCCATTATATTAATTATGGGCCTAGGTGCTTCTCATAAAATATGGACCGATGATATGGTTAAAGGTTTAACCTTACAGAATCGTTCCGTTATATTATTTGATAACCGAGATACGGGTGGCTCAAGTAAATTTAACAGCTGGGGAGAACCTTTATTGTGGTGGGAATTGCTAAAAAGTAAATATGGCTTTGAAGTAAGTGCACCTTACAGCCTAGACGATATGGCGGAAGACACGGTGGCTTTACTAGACGAATTACAAATAGAAAAGGCTCATATTGTTGGCGTATCTATGGGCGGAATGATTGCGCAAATAGTGGCGGCTAAATACCCAGAGCACACTAAAAGTTTAGTTTCTATAATGTCCAGCACAGGGGCAAAGCATTTGCCTCCTCCTAGTGATAGAGCCCTAAAATTGCTAGAAGAATTGGCAAAAATTGAGCAAGATGAAGACCGTAATGAACAGATTCATCTTACAGGCTTTTACCCGGAGTCTATGCCTAGGCAAATTGTCGCTATGTTAAAATCGGGAGACCGTTCAGGTGATGTGTCCACTATATCGACCCCTACTTTAATTATGCACGGTGAAGATGATGAACTTATACCCCCCATTCATGGTGAACATACCGCCCAACTTATTAAAGGCTCTAAAATGGTGATATTCGCAGGAATGGCTCATAATATCCCTGAAAATGTATTACCTAGCGTGTTGTACACTATTAATGAACACCTTGCCCTTTAGCCAGCCCTAACTTCTTTTCAAAACTATCTATAATCTAGCTAGTCATTGAGCGTAAAATACTCGAAAGTCCTGTATGATACGTGCTCGATTTTGGCTACGCAGAGCCACTTGCTCATAGCCACAATACTTTATAGGTAATACCATGAATTTTTCATCTCTAGGATTAGCTCCTGAACTTCTGCAAGCCATCGAAGCATGCGGCTATACAGAGATGACCCCTGTTCAGGAACAAGCCATTGTGCCTGCCAGACGTGGTAAAGACATATTAGCCAACGCTCAAACTGGCACAGGCAAAACCGCTGCATTTGCATTGCCTATACTGCAGCAAATGATAGATAAGCCTAAAGAGATTGGCTCTAAAGGCCCGAGAGCCATCATTCTTACACCAACACGTGAACTAGCCGAGCAACTGGCCAACACCATTGGTGCCTATGCTCAATTTTTACCCCTTAGCGTTACAGCTGTTTACGGCGGCGTTAAGATGGGCGGCCAAGAGCGTAAATTAAAAGCCGGTGTTGATGTGTTAATTGCAACACCAGGTCGTTTAATGGAACACCTTACTCAGTGTAATGTAGAATTATCTTCTGCTGAGTTTGTGGTACTAGATGAAGCTGACCGCATGCTGGACATGGGTTTTATAAATGATGTTGATACTATTTTTCAACATGCCGCTAAAAAACGTCAAACCTTGTTGTTTTCAGCCACTATTTCTCCTGCAGTAAATGAGCTTGCTCATAAAATATTAAATAATCATCAAGTTGTCCGTGTAACCAAACAAAATGCTACCGCTGATACGGTGCAACATGTGGTTTATCCAGTAGATGAGCGCAGTAAAATTGATTTGTTTATTAATTTATTAAACGAACAAAACTGGTTTCAAATCTTGGTATTTACCAGCACTAAAGAACAAGCTGATCGCCTATTGTCAGATTTAAAATTGCATAAGGTTACGGCTGCTGTTTGTCACGGTGATAAAAGTCAAGGTACTAGACGTCGTGCGCTAGCCGATTTTAAAGCGGGTGATATTCAAGTTTTAATTGCCACTGAAGTGGCTGCTCGTGGTTTAGATATAAATGGTTTGGAGTACGTTTTAAACTTTAACCTACCATATCTAGCCGAAGACTATGTTCACCGTATTGGTCGTGCTGGTCGCGCAGGCAATAAAGGCAATGCAATTTCATTTGTTAGTCGTGAAGAAGAACGCACACTAGACAATATTGAACGCATGATTGGCAATAGAATTAAAAGAATATTCCAACCGGGCTTTGAAGTAAGCAGCCGTGACTCATTAATTAAAGCGGTATCTAAAAAACAACGCCCTAACCGTACGAATAAAAGCAGCCAAACAAAGATTGTACAGGGTAAAGACTCCAAGCCAGTTTCAGGGAAGCCTAAAAAAGTTGGGCCTAAAAAACCAAAGCATAAAAATAAGAAGTAATTAATACGAATAGAAAGGTGTATTACGCGCTCTCACAAAGCTTTAGTACACCTGAATAACATTATCTCTATCACAGCATTGATCATACTATCTAATATCTAGATCACGAATAATCAACTGAACTGTTTCATTCCCTCTAAATTCATTCACATCCATTTCAAACACCGCTCGTACTATTTTTAAGTCCATTAGGTCATTGGCTTTTAATCCATGCCGTTCAATTCCAAATAAAATCCCATCAACTAATTGCCGTGTATTTGGTATTTGTAATGTGAGTTTTAAATGATTTTTATCAGCACCCAGTAAACGCTGATTAACTACTAAAAATTCGCCATCGAATAGTGGTTCTGGAAAGTTCTGCCCCCACGGAGCTACAAACCTTAGTTGGCGTGCCATATTAATTGTAAAATCTTGAGGCGCTGGCATACCATCTGTCACTAGTGTATTTACAAGCAACTCTGGTGTTAACATTTTTTCAGCCACTTGCTCAAAGCATTGCTTGAACTCTTCTAAATGCGCTCTATTTAAAGACAGTCCCGCAGCCATGGCATGGCCGCCAAATTTATTTAACGCGTGTGGAATTCGCTTAGCCACAAGATCTAATGCATCGCGTAAATGAAACCCTGGAATAGATCGCCCACTGGCTTTTAATTCGGCGTCATCTGTATTATTACCTTCCTGAGCTGGAGCAAAAATAATCACTGGGCGGTAGTACTTTTCTTTTAGGCGCGAAGCTAATAAACCAATTACCCCTTGGTGCCAATCAGCTTGAAACAGGCATAGGCTATTGGCGGAACCGACTTCAGCCTCTGGCAGTTTTTCTAGCGCAGCTAAAGCCTGTTGCTGCATACCACCTTCTACTTTTTTTCGTTCGTTATTTAAATCATCTAATAATTGCGCCGCTGATTCTGCGTCTTCAGGCGTGGATGAAAGCAGGCATTCAATGCCTATGCTCATGTCATCCATTCGCCCGGCGGCATTTAAACGTGGACCCAGGGCAAATCCAAAGTCTTTACTGGTGAGTTTTTGATGGTTTTTGCTGGCTACTTTTAACAATGCATTTATTCCTGGACGACCATGGCCAGATCGAATACGACGCAATCCTTGCTCCACTAAAATACGATTATTTTTATCTAACGGTACAACA
The DNA here is from genome assembly GCA_047628755.1 of Crocinitomicaceae bacterium. Lineage (GTDB taxonomy): Bacteria > Pseudomonadota > Gammaproteobacteria > Pseudomonadales > Oceanobacteraceae > Bermanella. The sequence goes on from JBLHVV010000060.1 coordinate 3,688, forward strand.
TCAGCTACTGTTGCTAATGCCACTAGATCCAAATAACAGGCCATTTTAGGCAGGCTTGTCTGCTCATGTCCTTGCTTGATCATATGGGCTCTTAATGCACATAATACATAAAATATTACTGCACAGCCGCAAGCTGATTTAGATTCAAAAAAACAGTTGGGTTGATTGGGGTTTACTATGGCATCGGCTTTGGGTAAGTCTTCTTCGTTAGCCGTTGCCGCCAAATGATGATCAGTCACTAAAACTTGCATGCCTAATTCTTTTGCGCGGTTTACACCTTCAAAACTGGATATGCCATTATCAACAGTGACTAATAAGTCTGGTTTAAATTCTTGCTGGGCTAAATCAGTAATGGCCGGTGACAGCCCATAACCATATTCAAAACGGTTCGGTACTAAATAATGCACCCAGTGGGCCCCCATTTTATTTAGGCAATCCACAGCCAATGCAGTACTAGTGGCGCCGTCAGCATCAAAGTCGCCAACGATTAAAATTCGTTTTTTATTAAGGATTGCGCTATAAAGCAGTTCGCAACCCGCGCCTATGCCTTTTAACTTTGAGTAATCGGCAAGACCTTTTAATCCAAAATCTAAATTTTCAGCGGTTAAGCCACGACTATCTAGAATGCGCTCTATAAGAGGCAGACTAGAATTGAATGGTCTTTGTTGAATTTTAATTGGCATTTTTAATTTAGGTTTTAGTTAATTTGGATTTTGCTATCGTATGAATTTTGCTTACAAAAACGGCGCTATTAAGCGCCGCTTTTATTTGAACTTTTAACTTAGTTTTTATTTGAAGGTATTCTTTGCTATGAAGTCATGAATATTTTTTATATCGGCTGGCAACACAGTAAAACGTTCTTCACGTTCCATTAGGTCGGCTAAATGGTGCGGAAGTTCTGGCATTTCGAACCCGGCTTTTTGCGCAGCTTCTTCAAACTTAACTGGATGTGCGGTACCTAATGTGATCATTGGAATATCTTTATTACGACGCACTTCACGAGCGGCTTTAACACCAATGGCCGTGTGTGGGTCTAACAAGTACCCTGTTTCATTGAATACTTGCTGCATGATTTTAACAGTATCTTCCTCACTGCATGCATAACTATCAAATAATTCACGAGCTTTAGCCAGTTTGTCTTCGTCTAAAGAAATCACATCTTTTTTCGCATTCATGCGGCTCATAAGGTCAGCTAATTGCGCACCATCACGGTCGTATAGATCAAACAATAAACGTTCAAAGTTTGAAGATACGGCAATGTCCATTGACGGTGTAATAGTATGCTCAAGTGGATGTACTTCGTATTGATTTTTGCTCATTAAACGGTGCAGCACATCGTTTTTATTTGTGGCTATTATTAACTGGTCTATTGGTAACCCCATTTTTTTAGCCATGTAACCTGCAAAAATATCACCAAAGTTTCCAGTAGGTACTGAGTACGCCATTGGACGAAGTGGTCCGCCAAGGTTTAACGAAGAATAGAAATAGTAAACAATCTGCGACATGATGCGTGCCCAGTTAATACTGTTTACAGCGACTAGCTTGCGCTCGCCTTTCAAAAACGACTGATCACCAAAGCTGGCTTTAACCATGTCTTGTGCTTGGTCAAAATTACCTTCGATGGCGATGTTATAAATGTTATCGCCTGTTACTGTTGTCATTTGACGACGCTGTACTTCTGATACTTTACCGTGAGGATACAAGATAAATATATCTACATTGCGGCAGGCCTTTGTGCCTTCAATGGCCGCTGAACCAGTATCTCCTGAAGTCGCTCCCATTATTACAACTTTTTCATCACGACGCTCTAATATGTAATCTAATAAACGACCCAAAGTTTGGAGTGCGAAATCTTTGAACGCTAAGGTTGGACCGTGAAATAATTCCAACACATATTCGTTATGATCTATTTGTTGTAATGGTGCTACCGCTTTATGAGAAAATGCGCCATACACTTCATCTAGAATTTTTTTAAGAGCGTCACTTTCTACAGACCCTTCAACAAATGGGTAAATAACCTTGTGCGCTAATTCTGCGTAAGGAAGCCCACGCCAAGATTCAATTTCTTGTTGGCTGAATTTTGGCACTTCTTTAGGTACATACAAACCACCATCGGTGGCTAGGCCCGTTAGCAGTACTTCTTCAAATGTTAACTCTGGTGCATCACCACGAGTCGAAATGTACTTCATCATAAGTTTTAACCCACTGGCTCATTTATGTGAGCCATATTTTCTATTCTTTTTTCAACTTCATAAAAAGTTAAATGAATGTTTAGTTTAAATGCTCAACACGAATGCGGGTGATAGTCCCTTCGATATTACCAGATGCTTCAATTTCGCTAATGGCTTGGTTCATAATTTTTTCTTGAACCTTATGAGTTAGCATAATTAACGGAACCAATGTGTCTCCTTCAGCTGGTTGCTTTTGAATAATGGCTTCAATATTAATGCCTTTATTACTTAAAATACTGGCTACGTTTGCCAGTACTCCCGCTTTATCTTGTGCTTTCATGCGAAGATAGTAAGACGTTTCGATGTCTTCAATGGGCAATACTTTTATGTCTTCCAATGTATGATAAGACAGTGCTGCCACTTCTATGCCACGTGCCACATCAATAATGTCTGCAACTACTGCTGAAGCTGTTGGGCCTGCGCCTGCGCCAGGTCCACAAAATAATGTGTCGTTAACTGCGTCGCCTTTAACGGCAACCGCATTTAGTACACCGTCAACTTTGGAAATTAAATTATTTTCTGGAATTAGCGTCGGGTGTACACGAAGGTCTATGCCTTTTTCACTTCGGGCGCTCACACCTAGGTGCTTAATGCGGTAACCTAATTCTTCTGCGTAATTGACATCTTCACGAGTAATTTTACCTATGCCTTCGGTATAGCAGTTCTCAAACTGCAGAGGTATACCATAAGCAATTGAAGATAGAATAGTTAGCTTATGAGCTGCATCGATGCCTTCAACATCAAAAGTTGGATCGGCTTCGGCATATCCTAAAGCTTGTGCTTCGGCTAATACATCAGCAAAGTCACGTCCTTTATCGCGCATTTCGGTCAGTATAAAGTTGCCCGTTCCGTTAATAATACCGGCTACACGCTCAATATTGTTGGCTGCAAGGCCTTCTCGAATAGCCTTAATTACAGGGATACCTCCAGCCACACCAGCTTCATAACCAACGCTCACGCCTGCTTTTTTTGCAGCTGCAAATATTTCTTCACCATGAACGGCAATTAATGCTTTATTAGCTGTCACTACATGCTTGCCATTTTTGATGGCTTCTAAAACTAGCTCTTTGGCAACGTCGTAGCCGCCGATTAGTTCAACCACAATGTCCACGTCAGGATTACGAGCGACTTCGAAAATATCCCGTGTTACATTGATGTTGCTGGTGTCGCAGTCTGCGTTATCGCGACGGGCGCCCACTTGCTCAATAATAATTTCACGACCACTACGACGAGCAATTTGCTCGGCATTTTGTACTAATACGTTGAATGTACCGCCACCGACGGTGCCAAACCCACAGATACCCACTTTAACCGGTTTCACAACATGGTCTCCGTTATACTAATTGCTCAGGAATGACCCTGAATTGCTGAAAATTTTGGGGTGTAAATGTATCACATTTAAACCCAATACGGCATATCTAAAGCGGAAAATCATGGGTGTTTGTAGGCTATATTTTTCTACCACTCAGAAAAAAGCCTTTCTGACTTTTTGATGAGTTATTCACCGCAAGCAGAAAGGCTTTATATATACTTTTAGTTTGGATTAAAGCTTATATACCTAACTTTTTTGCAAGATCGTCAGCTTTTAAGTAACCAGGTAACAGTTCGCCATTTTCTAGTATAATAGCAGGAGTACCACGAACACCAAACTGAGCCCCTAATTCCAGATGAGCCTCAATAGGCGCCTGGCATAAAAGGTTTTCTTTGATGAAGCCTGTTGCTTTGGCTTTATTCATGGCTGACTGACGGTCTTCATCACACCAAACACTTTTTAACTTTTTGTAAGAACCAGTGAATTCAGTAGACTTCTTATCGCTATAAACACCCGCTCTTGGAAAGGCTAAATAACGAACCGTCACCCCTAGCTCATTCAATCTAGGAATCTCTCTATGCAATTTTCTGCAGTAGCCACAATCCACATCGGTAAACACACTGACCACAGCTTTTTGCTCGCCTTTACTTGGGTAAACCACTAGGTCTTTGTCTTCTAACGCCGCTAGCAAGGCAATACGCTTAGAGTCAGAACGCTTGGCTGTTAGGTTTTCTAGGCCTTTATCCGTGGCTTGAAATAATGAGCCATAAACAAAAAAACGCCCATCTTCTGTGCTGTAGAGCACCTCGCCAGAAGTGAGCTCAACTTCGTATAACGCTTGCCCTTCAACCTGAGTAGCTGATTGAACGATTAAGTTTGGCTGGGCAGCCCTTAAATTTTTAGCAATTGTCTCTTCTGCTGTCAAAACAACAGACTCTTCTGCTTGAACCAATATGGCGGTGAGCATCAAAGCTGATACAACGGCACCTTTTAAATAACGTAACATGATATTTCCCAGAATATAGTATTGGCTAATTAGAACATTGTTTAGGTAGTAAGTTCCATAGGGGATTTGCATAGGCCTGCACTCTGGTATAAAAAACCGCAGTTAGGAGACTGGTTCGTTATCTGCTGGCACAAAAAAACCCGCATATGGCGGGTTCTTCTTAAAAGCTAAGCTTTCTTTCAAATAATCTTTACGATTACTTTTTAAGAGGCAACTTCTCTTTAATACGTGCAGATTTACCTGAACGCTCACGCAAGTAGTAAAGTTTCGCTTGACGAACATCACCACGACGCTTAACAGTTACACTGTCGATTTGCTTGCTGTGCGTTTGGAAAGTACGCTCAACACCAACACCGCTAGAGATTTTACGTACAGTGAAAGCTGAGTTAAGACCACGGTTACGAACGGCTATTACAACACCTTCGTACGCTTGCAAACGCTCACGTGTACCTTCTTTTACTTTTACTTGTACAAGTACAGTATCGCCTGATCCAAATGCTGGGATATCAGTTTTCAACTGCGCAGACTCGATGGCCTGGATAATTTTGTTTTTGCTACTCATGACGAGCTCCTAAGTTATTACGAGATAGGTTCAAGCGTCGCTGTGACCTTGAACTTCACGTATATATTCTTGCAAAAGAGTCTCTTCAGCTTTGCTTAGAGACTTTTTTGCGATTAGATCTGGCCTACGTTGCCAGGTCCTGCCTAGCGCCTGCTTTAGACGCCAGCGCTTAATTTTTTCGTGATTACCACCGAGTAAAATGTCAGGTACCACATGACCATCAATATTTTCTGGTCTTGTATAATGAGGACAATCTAGCAGGCCGTTAACAAACGAGTCTTCGACCGCACTAAGATCATGTCCCAGTACCTCTGGAACCAAGCGAATGATGCTATCCATCACCACCATAGCTGCCAGTTCTCCACCACTTAAAACATAGTCGCCAATGGATATTTCTTCATCCACATGCGCTTCAATCAAACGCTCGTCTATGCCTTCGTAGCGACCAGCAATGAAGATCAAACTCTCTTCATTTGCCAGCTCTTGCGCCTTTTGCTGGGTCAATGTTTGACCCTGCGGCGACAAGTAGATTACTTTACTGTTAGATCCATTTTTGGCTTTTGCCGCAGCAATTGCTTGCTTTAACGGCCCCACCTTCATCAACATGCCTGGACCACCACCATAAGGCCGGTCGTCTACGGTTTGATGCCTGTCGGTGGTGAATTCTCTAGGATTCCACGCCGTTACATCTACCATTCCGTTGCCGACTGCCCTACCGCTTACGCCGTAGTCAGTCAACGCTTGGAACATCTCTGGAAATATTGAGATGATACCTAAGCGCATGATCAGAACTCTGGATCCCAATCTACTCGAATAATGCCGTCTTCCAAGGAGATGTCTCTCAAGCAATCGTCTGTATAAGGCAGAAGACGCTCTTGGCCATCAATACTATCTTTAAACGGTTTGACAACAATTACGTCGTTGGCCCCTGAATTAAATAGATAGTCTACTTTTCCTAACACCACATCATTTGTGGTAACCACTAATAAACCTTCTAACTGGTAGTAATAAAAGTCGCCGTTCTCCGCTTTAGGTAACGCATCCTTAAGAATGGCTATCTCACACTGGCAATACTTTTGCGCTAATGTGCGGTCTTGGCAGTCGTCCAGTGCAGCTACTAACCCTTTACTCTGGGTTTTCCAGTCACGGACTTTTACAGGTGTCCATTGGCCATTCATATTCACAAGCCAATTTTTATAAGAAAACACGTTTTCTTGTGGATCGGTGTAGCTATACACCTTCACCCATCCCTTGATGCCAAATACGCCGGTTACTTTGCCAATAATGGCGAGATTTTCTGGTGTTTTAGTCATCAGGGTATCTTATTACTATCCGTTAAAAGCGCTATTAACCAGCTACTTGTTGTTTTTTAGCATCTTTAAGAAGCTTAGCAACACGATCACTAGGTTGTGCGCCTTTACTCATCCAGTATTCAACACGTTCAAGTTCAACGCGTAAAACTTCTTCAGCACCACGTGCAACTGGGTTGAAGAAACCTACACGTTCGATGAAGCGACCGTCGCGTGGAAAACGCTGATCTGCTACAGACAAATGATAAAAAGGACGTTTTTTAGAGCCACTACGGGCTAATCGAATTACTACCATGCGACAGTTTCTTCTCTTTATGGGCAAGCGTTAATATGACTCGCCATTACATTTTGTAACTCGCCAGAACTGGGATTAACCAAATTCATAGCCAGATACACTATTTGGGGCGCGTATTGTATAGGTAATAGACAAGGATTGGAAGAACCGAATTGAGAGCTAATCTGTGTTTGACAACTGTTTCATGGGTGTTTTATAGGTGTTTTATGGGTACCCGCGCTGGCGAGTACAACGATGCTAATTTCGCGAGCAAGTTAGTGTCTTACTCGCGCAGGTTACTTACTTAAAAGGAAGGCCACCGCCGCCCATTCCTGGGGGAGTACCGCCACCTGGCCCGCCCATGCCTTTCATGGCGCCCATCATTTTGCGCATTCCGCCTTTGCCAGACATTTTTTTCATCATTTTGGCCATATTCTTGTGCTGCTTAAGAACACGATTAATGTCTTGAATGTTGGTGCCTGAACCTGCAGCTATGCGCTTTTTACGGCTACCGTTAATTTTGTCTGGAAAATGACGCTCTAATGGGGTCATTGAATTAATAACAGCTTCGGTTTGCGAAAGCTGCTTTTCAGCTACGTCCATCTTACCTGCCGCGGCCCCCATGTTTCCCATACCCGGCATTTTATCCATCATGCCCATTAGGCCGCCCATGCTTTTCATTTGCATGAGCTGGTCTTTAAAGTCTTCTAGGTCAAAGCCTTTGCCTTTTTGCATCTTTTTGGCAAGCTTGTCGGCTTTACTTTTATCTACTTTACGTTCAGCTTCTTCTATTAAAGTTAATACGTCACCCATACCCAAAATACGAGAAGCCACACGATCTGGATGGAACGGCTCTAGAGCATCAACTTTTTCGCCCATACCCATAAATTTGAGTGGTTTGCCCGTAATGTGACGCACCGATAACGCAGCACCACCGCGGGCGTCGCCATCGGCCTTAGTTAGAATCACTCCGGTTAACGGCAACGCTTCGTTAAAAGCTTTTGCTGTATTTGCAGCATCTTGACCCGTCATGGCATCGACCACAAACAAGGTTTCAATTGGATTAATGGCTTTATGCAGGTCTTGAATTTCTGCCATCATTTCGCCATCTATGGCTAGACGACCGGCCGTATCTACAATTAACACATCGGCAAACTGGGTTTTGGCTTCTTTAATAGCCGCTTTGGCTATATTGATGGGCTTTTGAGAGATGTCAGACGGAAAGAACTGAGCCCCTACTTCACTGGCTAGGGTTTCTAGTTGCTTGATAGCGGCTGGACGATATACATCGGCCGATACTACCATTACCTTTTTCTTTTCACGTTCTTGTAGGTATTTAGCCAGTTTTGCCACGGTGGTGGTTTTACCCGCACCTTGTAAACCTGCCATTAAGATAACCGCAGGGGGCTGAGCCGCTAGGTTTAGACCTTCGTTGGCCTCACCCATAACACTCTGTAATTCTTCATGGACAATTTTTAGGAAGGCTTGCCCTGGGCTTAAGCTTTTTAATACTTCGCTGCCCACCGCACGTTCTTTTACCTGAGTGGTGAATGCTTTCACCACGGGTAATGCCACATCGGCTTCTAATAAGGCCATGCGTACTTCACGCAAGGTGCCCTTAATATTGTCTTCGCTTATTTTCGCTTTGCCGCTAATGGCTTTTAACGCGCCATTTAAGCGGTCTTGTAAATTCTCAAACATCTGTATTTCCGCTGCCACTGTGTGAACAATTACTAGGCATTATAAAGGGAACACATTAATATGTCTCAGGTTCCGAGTAAATGGATTCATCATAATCGATAAAATAGTAGGACAAACCTATCCATGGCCACTGTAATTGCCGTTTTTGCCATAATTTTTTACTGTTTAAGTGCTGGCCGCCAATATCAAGCCATTTCTGACAGATCAGTAAGTCATCGCAAACAAGTTCTAATGCTTGGTTCTCTTGCTGTAATGATGCATGGGGTTTCATGGTTTGCTCAGTTAAGTGACCACAATGGCATTAACTTCAGTTTTTTCAACGCAGGATCTCTAATATCGCTGGTTATTGGCATTATGATCTTACTGAGTGCCTTTAAAAAACCTTTAGAGAATTTATTCCTAGGGGTTTTCCCTATGGCGGCCTGCATATTAGCGATTAATTTGTTCGTAGGAACCGACGGTCAATTAGAGCCTATTAATGACAGTGGCTTGGTTGTTCACATAATTTTCTCCATCATGGCCTACAGCTTACTGACGATAGCCGCATTTCAAGCTGTTTTATTAATGATTCAAGATCACCAGCTTAAGCACAAACGGATGACCGGTATTGTTAGGGTTCTTCCTCCTTTACAAACTATGAACCGGTTATTATTTGAAATGCTAGGTGCCGGTACTTTACTGCTAACCATCGCCATCGCATCTGGCTTTATTTTTTTAGACGATATATTTGCTCAGCACCTTGCTCATAAAACTATTTTTACTTTAGTCGCGTGGCTAATATTTTCAGCTTTGCAGCTAGGCCACTGGCGTTTTGGCTGGAGAGGGAACGTGGCATCTAAATGGACATTGGTAGGAACCAGCTTTTTAATACTTGCCTATTTTGGCAGTAAGTTGGTACTAGAAGTCATTCTAGGTTAGATCTAAGATCCTAAAACGCCAGATAGCATTTATCTGGTACAATTAAATTCGGCTTTAACATTCAACACAATAATTGCGAGATTCTCCTGAGTGAGTGACATACCCTTAAGTTTGCTGTTTTCAGCATTGTTCTTCTTAGTAATTTTTTCTGCTTTCTTTTCCAGCTCTGAAACCAGCATGATGTCGTTAAATCGCTATCGGATGCGGCACCTTGCCAAGCAAGGTCACAGCGGTGCAAAACGTGCATCTAAACTACTTGCCCGCACAGACCGCCTTATTGGCGTAATATTAATTGGTAACAACTTTGTTAATATTGCAGCCGCATCTATAGCCACTATTATTGCTCAACGTATTTGGATAGACAATCCAGAATTAGGCGTGACGATTGCCACCATATTGTTAACTTTAGTAATATTGATCTTTGCCGAAGTTACGCCTAAAACTATTGCGGCAAACCACCCAGAAAAAATTGCATTCCCTGCAAGCTTCTTATTACAACCTTTACTTATTTTATTGATGCCGTTTGTATATGTGGTTAATGTTATCGCAAATTTATTAATTAGAATGACTGGCTTAAAATTGGATCAAAATAGTAAAGACTTATTAAGCACAGAAGAGTTTAGAACTTTGGTTCATGAAGCGGGTGTATTAATCCCTCCACGTAGACAGCAGATGCTGCTTTCAATTTTAGATTTAGAAACGGTCCGTGTTAACGATATAATGATTCCACGAAGTGAGATTGTAGGCATTGACATAGACGATGACATCCGCGATATAGAAAACATTCTGCGTAATAGCCAGCACACACGACTGCCTGTTTGGAAAGGAAATGTTAATAACATTGTTGGAATGCTGCATATGCGTAATGCCGCTAAGGTGCTTTCTCAAAACAGCTTTAATAAAGCTGAGCTACTTCAAGTGACAAGAGATCCATATTTTGTACCAGAAACCGCACAGCTTCATAATCAGCTTTTTAACTTTCAAAAAGAACAACGTCGTATTGCTATTGTTGTTAACGAATATGGGAACGTTCAAGGAATAGCCACATTAGAGGATATTTTAGAAGAAATTGTTGGAGATTTTACCAGTGATATGTCAGCTACCAGTCAGGATATAACTCCACAAGATGATGGTAGTTTTATTATCGATGGATCTACCAACATTAGAGACTTAAACAAAGCATTAAAGTATGTTTTACCGATTACAGGCCCTAAAACCTTCAGCGGTTTGATTATAGAGCACTTAGAATCGATTCCTGAAAGTAACATTTGCTTAAAAATAAATGACTACTGTATTGAAGTATTAAAAGTAAAAGCCAACACTATCGCATCGGCTAAGATTTGGGAACGAGAAATCTAAAACCTATTTTAAATTAGCAGCACACTTACAAACCTCCTTCCTATATTTAGGGCGTCATGAACACACAATCCAATTATTTGTCTCGCCCTGTTATTATATCCATTATATTACTTTGCTCTATATTGTTTGCTAGTAATCATATTGCAGCACGAATTGCATTTGATAATGGTACTGGAATATTACTGGCCATTATTACTCGTGGGATTTTTGCCCTGATACTAATGGCAAGCATTATCGTTATTAGAAAAGTATCCATAAGAATTCCGCGAAGCTTAATAAAATGGCAAGTTCTACTGGGTCTGCTAATAGCGATTCAGAGTGTATGCTTGTATTCAGCCATACAACTTATTCCTGTAGCTATGGCGTTATTGCTAGTAAACACTTGGCCAATGATGTTTATTCTTGTTAGCTGGGCAACAGGTAAGCGCCAGCCGAATTTGGCAATATTTATCATTTTAACCATTATTCTGATCGGTTTATTTTTTGTTTTAGATCTGGGCTCGTCCGTTAAAATGTCCGCAGACTGGCTAATAGGTATTAGCCTAGGTTTATTTTCTGCAATGATATTAATGCTGGTTATGTGGATCATTGAATACAACGTACCATCTATTCCTGGTGCGGTGCGCAGCAGCTATACCATGGTAGGCATGATTGTTAGCATGTGCATTGTGGGGGCATTTGGGTTTTTCCCTAATGGACTGAGCATGCCTGACAATTCTAATGGTTGGTATGGATTATTAGGGCTGTCTATTTTCTATGGCATCGCTTTTACCCTGCTATTTGTATTGGCTGCAAAATTAGATATGGGTAGGAACTCACCTATATTGAATTTTGAACCTGTCGCATCATTATTTTTAGGGTATATATTTTTAGGACAGTTTTTAACTGCGCCGCAATTAATCGGCGGTGCAATTGTGGTATCTGGAATAGTGGCCATTGGTGTAATGAAAAAATAGCGTATTAAAATAGGGACTACGTGAGTCATATTTTAAACAGGGGCATCAATCAATCCTATTTCACAATCTTCTATTGCAGTAATAGTTAATTTAACACTCTGGCTATCAATGCCCTGAGTAATACTAATATTAAACTCACCTTCGGATTCTAATCCTATTTTCCAACTTGTAATAAGCCCATTAAACACCTGCCAATATGTTAGATAAGACCTGATCTATTTGCAGCTTGGCAGCGGAAATTATTGTCTGGGGATCACCTTTTGATCCACTGGCATCAATATGAATAACCTCTTGCACCCCTATAAAATTACAAATCTGTTCAAGGTAGCCGCTAGCAAAATCCATCGGACTGCCCACAGGCACACCACCGCTTGATGTAATAATAAAAGCCCGCTTAATGTTAGTCAGCCCTACAGGGCCGGTGGCCTCATACTTAAACGTAATGCCTGCTCGACAAACGTAATCGATCCACTGCTTTAACACGGCCGGCACACTAAAGTTATAAATGGGGGCGGCCAATACTAACGTATCGGTATCCATCAACTCTTGAATAAGCGTACTGGAAAGATCTAGGTGCTGCTGAAAACTGCTGCTCGCCGACTCCTTAGATCCATGTAAATCCATTAAGTCTGCTGCGTTGATCAACGGTAATGGCTGTTTTACTAAATCTCGAGACACAACCTGGCTGTTAAGTTGCTCCACTAGATACTGACTGATAACACGGGAGTTAGAGTCTTGTAGTCGGGCACTGCTGTCTATTTTTAAAACTGACATTTTGTCACCTGTTAATTTAAAGTGCAGGGTCGAGCCCTGCCTTTATTTAAGTTCTTATAAGGAAGTTGGGGTTTGCAGTTTCTTTTGCACGATGGCATCTAGGCTTAAGCTGCCGGCTCCACGCACAACCAAGCCAAGGCTAACCACTAATAAAACCAGTGCGTACTCGTAGCCGTTATTACTCATGAATACGCCGTTGGCAAAATGTACGGTAAAGATGGCAACCACCATAGTGATAGCCAGTAGCAAGCCAGCTGGACGCACTAGCAACCCCAGCACTAAAAACAAGCCACCAAAGAATTCAGCAGAACCAGCCAGTGTGGCCATAAGCAGGCCAGGCTCTAGGCCAATAGAGCTCATCCAGCCAGCGGTGCCTTCTAAGCCATACCCACCAAACCAACCAAACAGTTTTTGCGCCCCATGGGCCATGAACAAGATGCCAACAGCTATTCGTACCGGTAGGGTATCAAAGCCGGCGGCTGTATTAGTTAGGGTGCTAGCAAGTGTATTAAGTGATGTTTTCATATGTGTCTCCAGTGTTTGCATTTACTTATTTAGGCTGTGTTAAACAACTGTGTCCATATTAACCTCTTAGATAATGTGAATAAGAGGGTATATCTGATTATAATGATCTAATTATTAGAACTATTAAGTTAGGCCATATGCCCCCAACCCCATTAATATAAAATCCTTACAGATTTTAGATACCATAGAGCGGCGTGGAATCTTTGCTAAAGCAGCTGAAGAGCTGAACAAAGCCACATAGGGGACAAAGGTGCTGTACGTGCAAAATATGGCTCAAAGGGTTCAGGCTATTTTGGCAGGACTGGGCGCAAGTCATGTACCCAGGTATAGAGTTGAGTCGTTTTTGAAAAGCGGCTAGGCATTTGAATTACAACTGCATGTAAGCCCTGTTAAATCCGATGTTTTTCTTGCATGAATAATCAGTAACAAAGTCAAGGCACCGCAAAGCCTTAGCCAAATGTTAACTGGTGTGCATTTATAACTCTATAGTCACCGCCTTTGAACACTTAATGGCTATTTGCTTAGCTTGCTCTATAGTCTCACCGATTGCCAATGCTACGCCCATTCTACGAGTTCCACTTACCTCTGGTTTGCCAAATAATCGCAACTGCGTATCAGGAATGGAGAGCGCTATATGTAAGTTTCCAAAACTAACCTTTTGACTCTCGCCAGTAACTAGAATAACCGACGAAGCACTTGGGCCATTTTGTTTAATAGCCGGGATTGGTAAGTCTAAAATAGCTCTTGCGTGCAATGCAAACTCAGATAGGTCTTGGCTTACCAGAGTTACTAAACCGGTGTCATGTGGTCGCGGAGAAACTTCGCTAAATATTACTTCATTACCTTTTACAAATAGCTCTACACCGAACAGACCTTTACCACCCAATGCTGTGGTTACTTTTTCGGCCATATTTTGTGCGGCCTTTAATGCGGCTGGCGTCATGGCTTGTGGCTGCCAAGATTCTTGATAATCACCGCTTTCTTGCCTATGGCCGATAGGCTCGCAGAATGACGTTGTCATATTTCCATTTTCATCACGATGACGAATGGTAAGTAGTGTAATTTCAAAATCAAAATCTACAAATCCCTCAATAATCACCTTACCTTTTCCAGCGCGCCCACCGTCTTGCGCATAGTCCCATGCTGGATGGATTTCAGACTCATTGCGTAACAAAGATTGTCCTTTACCGGACGAACTCATAATAGGTTTGATTACACACGGTAATCCAATATTTCTAATCGCTTGCAGATATTCGTCTTTGGTTTGTGCAAATTCAAAAGCACTGGTTTTTAGCCCAAGCTCTTCTGCGGCTAAGCAGCGAATGCCTTCTCTATTCATGGTTAACTGAGTTGCACGAGCGGTGGGAATAATCGTAAAACCTTCAGTTTCTAACTGGGCAAGAGTGTCGGTAGCAATGGCTTCAATTTCGGGAACGATTAAATCTGGTTTTTCTAATTCAATCACCCTTCGCAAAGCAGGCCCATCTAACATGCTTATAACATGACTACGATGTGCTACCTGCATAGCTGGAGCATTGTTATAACGGTCAACAGCTATGACCTCTACACCCAAACGTTGAAGTTCTATTGCTACTTCTTTACCCAGTTCACCAGAACCACACAGCATCACTTTTTTTGCGGTTGAACTTAACGGTGTTCCTAGTGTTACTGACATAACTATCTCTCGTTTATATATTTTTTAATTTTTTAACATAAAAAAGCCATCAACCTAGTGTCTAGAGCTATG